>NZ_HG322949.1:1696120-1803147 GCF_000723165.1 Janthinobacterium agaricidamnosum NBRC 102515 = DSM 9628 | reverse complement strand
GGTACTTGCCGGTCTTGTCGTTGGCGATATTCCACAAATCCCCCTGGCTCAACTTGCCTTCTCCGACTGCCGGATCCCTCGCCAGCAGGTAGGCCGCGCTGGCGGTATTCGGTTGGTTGACCGGTACCGTGGCGCCGTTCGGAATGGCGGCCGGCGGCGTGTTCGCCGCGGGCGGAGTAGTGGTAGCCGGTGGCGTCGTCGTGGCCGGCGGCGTGGTGGTCGCTGGAGGCGTGGTGGTCGCTGGAGGCGTGGTGGTGGCCGGCGGCGTGGTGGTGGCCGGCGGCGTGGTGGTCGCCGGCGGCGTGGTGCTACCCGGCGAATTTTTGGACGAGAATAAATTCAGGAAAGTGCTGAACACGCCGGCGTTCTTTTCTGGAGTGGTCGGCTTCTTGTTGTCTTCAACCAGCGCGTCCTTGATTTCCGTACGGTGGTCGCCGTCCATTTTGAACGAAGGACCGGTTTGGGTTTCACCGTCATCGAGTTGGTTCACATAGGTGACGGTAGTCTTGTTGGTTTCTTTATCAAAGCAGTACTGCAGGGTCGAATGGCCCGTGGTCGCATCAATTGCCATGTAAATCTCCTGAAAAGTAAAAAAGAGAATGTCGCCAAGATAAGTAAAAAATGGCGTGCCAAAGTTCCATCGCGGCGGCAGCGATTTCTCGACGGCCGCCTTGCCGTGCCTGAATTGGCGTCACAGCACCTGCAACTGGCGCCAGATCGGCAGCCGTTCGCGCAGGATCGCTTGCACCGTGTCCGCCAATTGCGCCTGGTCGATGGTGCTGTGGCCGCGCAGGCCGGCCGCCACCTGGCGCACGATGGCGGCGGCGTCCGGCGCCCCGGGCCCTGCCGGCTCGGCGCACAAGGCCAGGTAAACCAGCCGCTGCACCAGGCCGGCGGCGACGCCATTGCCCAGCAGCGGCGACGCCAACCCCTGGTAATCGTCATCGATGGTGGAGTGCCGGGCAATGGCCTGGTTCAGGCGCTGCGCCGCAGCCGGCGGCACGCCCGCGCCGGAAAAAATATACGGACAAACCTGCCCGGAGGCGATCAGCACCGCCGCCGTTCGCGCCATGCCGGCCAGCTCGCGGCCGGACAAGGCCGCCAGTTCGGCCAGCGTATGCGGACGCAGCGCCAGCGCATCGAATAACGGCGCATCAGCGGCGTCATGCGGCTTGACATCGGCGCGTCGCACCGTCAGCGCCAGTCCGCTGCGCAGCAGCCATTCGGCTTGCCGCAGCGGCTTCATGCGGCGCGCGCCGCGGACAAAGATATCCTGCCGATAGCTGGTGTTCAGCAAATAATCCTTGATGGTTTCGCGCAGGGTATGGTCGTCGACGGCATCGAGCAATTGCTGCTGTTCCGGCGTGAAGGCCAGCGACGGGAACGCATGCGGCAGATGGGCCGAACCGGCATAATCGAGCTTGGCGCCGGCCAGGTCGTGCGCCACATCCTTGTGGTACAGCGGCTGCCAGCAGCGGTGCATGTATTCGTGGGCCAGGTAGTCGGACGATTCGCGCTGCAGCGCGTCAAGCGGCCTGGACAAACCCGGATTGGCGTCAAAATACCCCGCCTTGACCTGTTCCAGCTGGCGGCAGAATGCGCGTGCGCGGTCGACCTTGGTCCCGGTGCCGCCGGCCCGCAGTTCGGCGTGATCGACCAGCAAGCGCTGCAAAGGCAATGCCGAGGCCCAGCCCGGCATGGCGTTGTAGCTGATATAGACGATGCCGCCCGGTTTCAGGTAACGCTCGATGAAACGCACGATCTGGCGCCGGTTTTCCTCCGACACCCAGGTGTAGACGCCGTTCAGCGAAATGAAGTCGCATGGCGGCAGCGCACTGTGCTTGCCGTCGGCCAGATCGGCAAAACTCGCCTCCAGCAGCGTCAGGTTATCCAGTGCGGCCTGCCCGGCCAGCTGCCGCGCGCCCGCGACATACGCGGGATTGAAGTCGGCGGCAAAAAATTGCCCATGCGGGTTGCTGGCGGCCAGCAGGTTGGCGGTCAGTCCGCGCCCGAAGCCAAGCTCGAAATAAGTGTACGGACGGCCGGTATCGATGGGCTCGACGCCGTTCAAGGCACAGGCAAAGCTCAGGTAGACCGGACTCTGTTCGCGGAAGAAGCCGGCCTGGTAGTCGGTATCGGAGGCATAACCATCTGTCCAGTTCATTGTAGACACCCTTAAAGTAGAGACGCAAGCAGGAAAAAAATGGGGAAAATAAGCGGCGAAAGCTGAGCGGCGAGCACACCGCCGCCCACCGGCCGGAGACACTGTCCGGACAGTTGCGGCGATTGCTCTGGAAGACAAGACTGGGCGATGATATCGGCCCATCAGGCGGCGCAGGCTGGCTGCGATCCGGTGCGGACGCTTACTGCTGGTCGTTGAGACGCTTGGCCATCGAAGAAAAGGTCTGCAACTTTGTCAGCGCACGGCCTTGCGCCATGGCCCACAAAATATCTTCGGCGCCTTGCGGAGGAGCCGTGTTCGGGTCCATTTCTGGTTGCGATCGGGTCGAAAAATTGCCTGCTACGTTAGGGTAGTTCATCGATTCATCCTTTCAAATACACGCTTGGTGCGCCCTGTATGGTCATACGCACCAGCGTGCCGGCATGGTGGGCTGGCTTAGATTGCGTTGGCCGCAATCTCATTGGCTTTCTTCTGGGTCGCAGCGGCCATTTGCGCCTGGGTCAGGATCTGGTTGATCGCCATGCCTTGCGCAATGTTTCCCAAGCCGAGAGCCAGCTCTGCTCCGCCTGCTGCTGCACCAACGCCGCCAGGAATAGATGGTATTGCCATGATTAACTCCAATCAAAAAAAGAAACTTCGTTTAAGGGAATCGGGAGTTTTGCTCTCCACTGCTGATAAGTGGTGGACTGCGCGTCCAAGTTCCATCGCCGTTGCATTTTTTTGCATCATTTTTTTCACACTTCCGGATAACCGCGGTAACCGCCGACCGGCGGCGTTTGCCGGGAAAAGCGCTGTATCGGTCCGGGATAGATGCCGTGATATCCCAGCCATGACGCTGCCGGCTCGCCGCCGTCGAGCCCGTCGTGCGCTTGCAGCGGCAGTTTCAGCTTGACCAGGCCGGGATAGTTGAACTGCGCCGCGCCCATCGCGCCCATCACGCCGCGATGCGGGCTACCTGCATAATCGAAAGTCAGCGCCAGCCCCCGCGGCTGGGCGTAATCGACAACTTGCCCCCCTTCCACGACCGCCCGGCGCGCCTGCTTATTGTTTAGTAATTGCGGATCGGCCAACACCATCGGCACCTTGGCAGCGACAGGGTGATGCGCCGCCAGCGCCGCCTTGAACACTTGGGCGCTGGCGCCGCCCAAGGAAAAACCGCTGACCAGCTCCAGCTTGGCGCGCGGTTCGCTGGCCAGCATCTGCGCAACGATCTTTGCCGCATCGCTGGCGCCGTCCATCACTTCGCCATTACCTCCCAACACGGTAGTCGCCTGCTGCCTGAAATCCTTGACATTCAATGCAGTGCCATCGAATTGAATCGCCATCGCCGAACGTCGGCTATCCCAGGCGATTTCCATGTTTGCCTTGCTCATCGCGGTATCCAACTCCCTGAGCTTCTCGACTGGTACTTTCGGAAACAGCATCGCGAGATGGCCAAGATTGACATTTTTTTCATATTGCACCATCGGCTGCTGGCCTGCAGCGATCTCGGGCGTGAACCACAAATGCTGGAACTTATCGAGCACGGCGCCGATTTCACCGTTGATACCACGCTCATTCAAGTGCGCACTATCGATGCCGAGCGCATCGGCGACGGCGGTCCTTTCGGCTGGCGTCATCTTCTCGACATTGTCGGTAACGATTTTTGTTCCGGATGGCAACTGGTTGATCGATGGCGAACTGGCCTTGAACATCTGCCGCAAACGCAGTGCCGCGGTGCCGCCGGCGTGGCGGGTTTGGCGCGACGGCTCGGCCGGCCGCTGCGGCGTACCGGCAGGATGGGTAACGGGCGGCGGCGTGGCCGCCGGCGAAGTGGACAAGGGCTGGGCGCCCGACAAGGAAGGAAAGGTCAGTTTCACGGCAGGCTCGCGTCGGCAGTCATAAGGGGCGCCCCGCAACAGGCAAGGCGGCATAAGCTGCGCATCAGTGGCGGCGGCGATGTACAGAGTTCCGCCTGCCCTTCCTTTTGACGCTACCGCGCGATGACGATCTGGCCGCGCAAGCCGGCAAAGCAAGCTGACGCAGCGCTCACCACGCCATGTGCAACTGCTGCTTGTCCTCCAGCGCCAGCAGCAATTTCTTGGCCTGCAATCCGCCGGCGAAACCCGTCAGCGCGCCGGATGCGCCGATCACGCGGTGGCAGGGCGCGACGATAGAAATCGGGTTCTTGCCATTGGCCGCGCCGACCGCCCGCACCGCCCTGGGATTGCCGATCTGGCGCGCGATCTGGCTGTAGCTGCGGGTTTCGCCGAACGGTATCGTCAACAGCGCCTGCCACACCTGCTGCTGGAATGCGCTGCCGGCAAGGTCGAGTTCCAGCGCGAAGCTGTCGCGCCGGCCGGCAAAATATTCCTGCAACTGGCGCTGCGTTTCCAGCAAGACCGGACGCTCCGGATCTTCGCGCATCGGCCCCAGCCGAACCCGGCCAGGCTGCTCGTTTTGCCACAGGATCGCGCACAGCCGGTCGCCGTTGGCGACCAGCTTCAACTGGCCGACCGGCGAGTCGATGGTTTTGTAGACATAGGACACGGCAACCCCTGTATTTAGAGCCTATCCCAGTAGTGAGCGTCTTGTTCTGGCGCCCCTCAGGAACGGGGACTGCGTTGCTGATGCGCTGCCAGCAGAAGACGCTCACTACTGGGATAGGCTCTTAGCCAGATCATACTGTAACGCTTCCAGTCACTGAAAGCACGACAGATCTTGCTATTGAATCGCGCGGCGTTTGCCGTCAGCCGCGCAGGTAAGGATAAGTCAGCGCCAGGAACTGCACCGCGTTGACGATGAAGTGCGTGGCGATGGCCGCCTCGATTCTTTTGGTATAACGATAGGCAAAACCGTAGCCCAGGCCGGCCATGGTCGCCAGCAAGATCACACGCCAGCCGCCGGCGGCATGCGTCAGGCCGAACAGTACGCTGGCAACCAGCAGCGCCACGGTTTCACCGGTAGTGGTGTGCTTCAGGAAGGCTGCGATCCGCTCTTGCAACAAACCACGGAAAAAGGCTTCTTCGGCAACACAGGTCAACAGCAGATTGACCAGCAAGAATTGCAGCGTGATGTCGGGCAATTTGAAATCCGGCTTCACAAAACCGATGGCCAGCGCGGTGCCGACCACTGCGACCAGCGTCACCGCCATCACCGGCACGGCCCGCTTGATGGCCTGCGCGAATTCCTGCCAATTGTGCGCGCGGGCGCAGAACAGCGCGAGCAACACCAGGCCAGTCAAACCCTTGTCGAAATTCAGATACTGGGTAAACGGCGCGCCGCCGGGCGACAAGACCAGCTTGTCGATGATGCGCGGATTATGGAAACCGGGCGCCAGGTGCATGGCCAGCACCAAGCCGGCCAGCATGGTCAGCAACAGCAGCAGCCGGGCCAGCCATTGCGCGTCCGGCTTGCGGCCGCAGCGCTCGGCATACGAGGCCAGCACGACAAACACCACGATGGAAAGCAGCGCCAGCGGCGCCAGGATGCCGCTGGCGAGACCGCTGACTATGGCCGCCAGCAACAATACACCCCAGGCAGGGATGCGCAGCGATGGCGACAAACGCACATCGGTTAACCATACGGATAAGATGGCCAAAGCAAGCAGGCCGTAAGTGACGATCATGGGGAACCTTGGTAAAAGAAGGAAACGGCTGTCAGTATAATCGACCTGCAACAATGTGACATATGTAATCGTTTCCCACGAAACAAAAATTCCGGCGGGTAGGTCCAGCGTGCCTTGTTTGGAAAAACAGTGCGTAAACGCAAAAAAGGGAAGCCATGACGACTTCCCTTTCGGATTCTGGAGCGGGAGAAGAGTCTCGAACTCTCGACCTCAACCTTGGCAAGGTTGCGCTCTACCAACTGAGCTACTCCCGCTTGGAGCACAAATTATCTGGAGGCGAGGACGGGAATCGAACCCGTCTAAACGGCTTTGCAGGCCGCTGCATAACCTCTTTGCTACCTCGCCTGAGGTCTTACTTTTGATCTCACTTATTGCCAACTTATTTCTAAGCCATTGATTATTAACGAGTTTCATCTCGTCGCAAGATCAGATCAGGGCGCTATTATCGCCTCGTTCCGCGCTATTGGCAAGTCCCATCCGGACTTATTTTCCAGCAACGCTTGCAAAATGGCTAATTTGTGCATAAGTAATAGCTTGCTCACTATCTACTTGATAATGAGGGTGATTATCATTTAGACTTTCACTCTTATTTAGGATCGATAACGCAGGCGCCCACGGGCGAGAAAGAGAATCAATAAATGGCACGTTTGAAAAGCCGGCAGCCAGGTGCGGGATTGTGTTTGAGTCAATGCGCGGCAGCCGTTGCCGTCGCCATGCTGGGCTTGCCCGGCGCAGTACATGCCCAGCAAGCCCAGCAGCAAACCGACGCGCAGCACGAAACCTCCTCCGACATGGCGGCGCCGCACACCGTCACCGTGACCGGCAACTGGCTGAGCACCCCGAGCAATGCAAAAGTGCTGGAACATCCGGGCGCGCGCAGCATCGTGGTGCGCCAGCGCATCGAAGAAAGCGGCTCCAGCAGCGTGCGCGACGTGCTGCGCCAGATTCCCGGCGTGCAAGTACAAGAAAGCAACGGCACCGGCGGCAGCGACGTCTCGCTCAACGTCGGCATCCGCGGCTTGACGGCGCGCCTGTCGCCGCGTTCCACCGTGCTGATGGATGGCGTGCCGATGTCGTATGCGCCGTATGGCCAGCCGCAACTGTCGCTGGCGCCATTGGCGCTGGACAACCTGGAATCGGTCGACGTGGTGCGCGGCGCCGGATCGGTGCGTTATGGCCCGCAAAACGTGGGCGGCATCATCAACTTCGTCACACGCGCGATTCCCAAGGATTTCAAGGCCAGCCTGAGCCTGGGCTCGGAATTGTACCGCCACGGCGGCGACGTCAAGTCGACCCCGAGCTTCTTTATCGGCGGCACCAACGACAACGGCCTGGGCGGCGCGATCCTGTATTCGGGCACCCACGGCGACGGCTACCGTTCCAGCAACGACAAGATCGATATCGACGACATCATGCTGAAGGCCGCGTACCGCATTTCGGCCAATGACACGATTGCGGGAGCGCTGCACCACTTCGAAGGCCAGGGCGACATGGCCGGCGGCCTGACCAGCGCGCAATACGCGCAGGACCCGTTCCAGTCGACCCGTCCGTACGATCAATTTTCCGGACGGCGCACCGACACGTCGCTGAAATACACCCATAACGATGGTGTCAACAATGCCGAAGTGCTGGCCTACTACGTCGATTCCTTCCGCGGCAGCTTCATCGAACAGGAAGGCGGCGGGACCAGCGCCGGACAGCGCCGCCTGACCACCGCACCGCGCAGCTATCATTATTTCGGCATCGAACCGCGCTATTCGCGGCTGTTCGAAACCGGCGCGGTGAGCCAGGAAGTCAGCGTCGGCTACCGCTACCTGAAGGAAAGCAGCGCCGAAGTGGCCGGCCGCACCGCGTATTACAAGCCAGCCAGCGGTTTCGACGCGTTCGCCATCCCGATGCTCACTTACCAGACCAGCCAGGGCGGCACCACCGCGCATGCGCTGTATATCGACGACCGCATCAGCATCGGCAACTGGACCATCACGCCGGGAGTGCGGCTGGAAGACATCAGCACCTTCAATAATGTGTCGAACTTCGCCACCAACGGCAAGCTGACCAGCGCACTGTTCCCGAGCATCGATTCACGCGAAACGCTGCCGACGCTGTCCGCGCTGTACCGCGTCAGCGAGCGCTGGACGGTATTCGCCAACGCCGGCAAATCGTTCGGCCCGCAGCAGTACGCGCAACTGGCCTCGACCACCAACGGCCTGCACCCGGAAATGGCGACCACCTATGAAATCGGCACGCATATCAATGGCACGGCCTGGGGCGGCGAATTCACGCTGTTCAACATCGACTTCGATAAAGAGCTGCAACTGGCGCGCTCCATCGTCGGCGACGGCACCTGGACCGACCTGGGCGCAACCCGTCACCGCGGCCTGGAATCGGCGCTGCGCTACGACCTGGGCGACCTGAATCCGGTCCTGAAAGGCTGGTCGGTGTCGGCCAACTTCACCTACACCCAGGCGCTGTCGCAAGCCGGCGCATTCCAGGGCATGGACTTGCCGCTGTATTCGCGCCAGGTCGGCTCGCTGGGCGCGCGCTACGCGATCGACCGCTGGACCTTCAACGCCGACCTGTTCGCCAACTCCAAACAGCGCTCGCCCGATTCGCCGGTCGACGGCGCGACCTACATCACCAAGGAAGACGTCACCGGCCGCCTCGGCGACATTCCCGGCTACGCCACCGTGGCGCTACGCGGCGGCTACGACTTCGGCAAGCAGATGAAGAACCTGAAGCTGGCCGTCGGCGTCAAGAACTTGATGGACCGCCGCTACTTCACGCGCTCGACCGATAACAACGGCGGCAAATTCGTCGGCCAGCCGCGCACGCTGTATTTCCAGACCTCGCTGGTCTTCTAAGCGATCCTCCAGCAATGCCAGTCACTGGGCTGGTGTGCGGCGCAAGCCCACACCAGCCCATTTTTTTATTGGCGGGAACTGAACGGCAATGGAATGTTCCTGGAATCGAGCACAGAAATACAGGGACGAAAAAAAAGAACCCGCAGGTTCTTTTTTCACTATCTGGAGCGGGAGAAGAGTCTCGAACTCTCGACCTCAACCTTGGCAAGGTTGCGCTCTACCAACTGAGCTACTCCCGCATGGAGTCTTTACTCCCACCGCAAGTCGATTGAACTTGCGGCTTGAATTCTGGAGCGGGAGAAGAGTCTCGAACTCTCGACCTCAACCTTGGCAAGGTTGCGCTCTACCAACTGAGCTACTCCCGCATGGAGTTTCTTACTGCTGCTTTACTACTGCCATTTTCGCTACCTCCAGCAAACGCTGGAGCGGGAGAAGAGTCTCGAACTCTCGACCTCAACCTTGGCAAGGTTGCGCTCTACCAACTGAGCTACTCCCGCAGCGGAACAACATCTTATCAGAAAGCTTGCTGCACTTCCAGTACTACTTGCTACTCTTGCTGATGCGGCTCCCAAGAAACTGGAGCGGGAGAAGAGTCTCGAACTCTCGACCTCAACCTTGGCAAGGTTGCGCTCTACCAACTGAGCTACTCCCGCGTCATCAACAACAGGCCAGCATTATAGAGTAATTACGGGGGCTGTCAACGGTATAAACCATTAACGTTTATAAAATCTTACCGCGCCACTTACAGATTCCCGGCCTTTTCCTTGATCAAGGGCCAGGCCAGGCGCAGATAATAAAACATCGACCACACCGTCAGCACGCTGGCGATCCACAGCAGGCGGTTGCCCCAGACCTGCGTGTCGATCGCGCCGAACACCACTTCGTGGTACAGCAGCAGCGGAATGGCCGTCATTTGCGCGGCCGTCTTGATCTTGCCGATCGAGCTGACCGCCACCGATTTCGACGCGCCGATCTGCGCCATCCATTCGCGCAGCGCGGAAATGGCGATTTCGCGGCCGATGATGATAAACGCAAGCACCGCGTCGCAGCGCTCCAGCTGCACCAGCACCAGCAGCGCGCCGGCCACCATCAGCTTGTCGGCCACCGGATCGAGGAAGGCGCCGAAGGCCGAAGTCTGGTTCCAGCGCCGCGCCAGGAAACCGTCGAACCAGTCGGTGACGGCGGCGACGATGAACACCAGCGTGGCGACCAGGTTCTGGTCGCCGTGCAGCAGCAGCGACGGCGGCAGGTAAAACACGCCGACCACCAGCGGTATCAGTGCCACGCGCAACCAGGTCAAGAGTATCGGGATATTAAAAGGCATAGTGAAGAACAGACGAAAAATCAACCTGCCGGCTGGTGAATTAAACAAAGCGCCACTAGTCTACATGGCTCACGGGCATTACACTAGTGCACATTAATACAGCTGTTATTAATGCAGCTGTCTGTAAATCTCTTCGGCCAGCTGGTTCGAGATGCCTTCGACCGACATCAAATCCTCGACACTGGCGTCGACCACCCCGCGCAAGCCGCCGAAGCGCGCCAGCAGCTTCTGGCGCCGCTTGGCGCCGATGCCCTCGATCTCTTCCAGCCGCGAGGTCTGGCGCGTCTTGGCCCGCCTGGCGCGCATGCCGGTGATCGCAAAGCGGTGCGCCTCGTCGCGGATCTGCGCGATCAGCATCAGCGCCGCCGATTCCTTGCCCAGCTCCTGCGCCGCGCGGCCGTCGACGAACAGCAGCGTTTCCAGGCCGACCCGGCGCCCTTCTCCCTTGGCGACGCCGACGATCAAGCTGATATCGAGTCCCAGTTCGGCGAACACCTGGCGCGCCATTTCGATTTGCCCCTTGCCGCCGTCGATCAGCACCACGTCCGGCATCACGCCGTCGCCATTGGCCACTTTTTCATAACGCCGCATCAGCACCTGGCGCATCGCCGCGTAATCGTCGCCGGGCGTGATGTCGTTGATATTGTAGCGGCGGTATTCGCCGTTTTGCATCGCGTGGTGGTGGAACACCACGCACGAAGCCTGGGTCGCCTCGCCTTGGGTGTGGCTGATGTCGAAGCATTCGACGCGCAGGCTTTCCAGGTCGTCCGATTCCAGCTGCAACGCCTCGGCCAGCGCGCGCGTGCGCGACTGTTGCGAACCCTGTTCCGACAGCAGCCGCGCCAGCGAGATATCGGCGCCCTTCTGCGCCAGTTCCAGCCATAGCCGGCGCTGGCCCTGCGGCTGGAAAATCAGGTTGATGCGGTGGCCGCACTGCTCCATCAACGCCAGCATCAGCGCCGGCTGGTCGAATTCCAGGTTCAGGATCAGCGTGCCGGGGATGAATTTTCCGGTGTAGTGCTGGGCCAGGAAGGCGCTCAGCACCTCGACCTCGATGGCTTGCTCGGCGATCGCCGCCGCATCGCCGACCTGGGTCGGAAAATACGCCCGGTCGCCCAGGTGGCGGCCGCCGCGCACCATCGCCAGGTTGACGCAGGCGCGCCCGCCCTGCACGATGACGGCGATGATATCGACGTCGGCGTCGCCGGTGGTTTCCATGCTTTGCTGGTGCAGCACGCGCGACAGCGACGCAATCTGGTTGCGCACCACCACCGCCTGCTCGAACTTGAGTTCCTCGGCATAGGCGTGCATCTTCTTTTCCAGGTCCGCCAGCACTTCGCTCTGGCGCCCGCGCAGGAACCTGGCGGCGTTCTCGACGTCGATCCTGTAATCTTCCTTGCTGATCAAATTGACGCAAGGCCCGCTGCAGCGGCCGATCTGGTGCAGCAGGCACGGCCGGGTACGGTTGGCGTAGACGCTGTCTTCGCAAGTACGGATCAAAAACACCTTTTGCAGAATCTGCATCGATTCCTTGACCGCCCAGGAACTGGGGAAAGGTCCGAAATACTGGTTTTTCTTGTCCACCGCACCGCGGTAATACACCATCCGCGGCGCATCGCCGCCGGTGATCTTCAGGTAGGGGTACGACTTGTCGTCGCGGAACAGGATATTGAAGCGCGGGTGCAGCGTCTTGATCAGGTTGTTTTCCAGGATCAGCGCCTCGGCTTCGCTATGCGTGACCGTGGTTTCCAGCCGCGCGATGCGCTCGACCATCATCGCGATGCGCGGACTGGACAGATTCTTTTGAAAATAACTCGACACGCGCTTTTTCAGGTCGCGCGCCTTGCCGACGTACAGCACGGCGTCGCTGGCGTCGAAATAACGGTACACGCCCGGCAAATTAGGCAGCTTGGCGACGGTGGCCAACACCTCGGATTTTGGACTTGCTTCAGTCATTGCTTCATTCTTTTAAAACCGCAGTATCAGGCGGCTTGCTCGACGATGACGAAAGCCACCGCATATTCCGCTTCATCGCTGATGGTCACTTGGGCGCTGAGGCGGTTTTGCTGCATGAATTCGGCCAGCACGCCGCTGCAGACGATCATCGGCTTGCCGCTGGCATGGTTCAGCATTTGCGCGGCCGGCCAGGTCATCGGCATGTGGATGCCGAGCCCGATGGCTTTGGAGAACGCTTCCTTGGCGGCAAAACGGGTGGCCAGGAAACGCAGGCCGCGCAGCGGGCTCCTGACGCTGCGGGCACGGTATTTTTCCAGCTCCTGCGGCCCCAGGATCTTTTGCGCAAAGCGCTCCCCATGCCGGGCCAGCGCCGCTTCGATGCGCGGGATCTTGCAGATATCGGTGCCGATGCCGTAGATCATTTTACCCCCGAGGTTTTCCCCAACCGTGTCGCCACCATGATCGCCTTCATTTCACGCACCGCGTTTTCCCAGCCGGCAAACACGGCGTGGGCGACGATGGCGTGGCCAATATTCAGTTCGGCAATCTCCGGGATCGCGGCGATCGCTTGCACGTTGCTGTAATGCAAACCGTGGCCGGCATTGACTTTCAAGCCGCGCCCGACGCCGAACAGCACGCCGGCCTTGATGCGTTCCAGTTCCGCCAGTTGCTCGGCGCCGGCCGTGTCGGCGTAGCGCCCGGTATGCAATTCGATCACCGGCGCGCCGAGCTCGGCCGCGGCGCCGATCTGGGCCTCGTCGGCGTCGATGAACAGGCTGACGCGGATGCCCTCGCCCTGCAATTGCTTGACCGCCGCGGCGACTTCCTGGTAATAGCGCACCACGTCGAGGCCGCCCTCGGTGGTCACTTCGGTACGCTTTTCCGGCACCAGGCAGACGTCGGCCGGCTTGATGCGGCAGGCGAAGTCGATCATTTCCTGGGTCACCGCCGCTTCCAGGTTCATGCGGGTCAGCAATTGCGGCGCGATCGCGATCACGTCGGCGTCCTTGATGTGGCGCCGGTCTTCACGCAAATGCAGCGTGATGGCGTCGGCGCCGGCCTGTTCCGCCAGCAAGGCGGCGCGGATCGGGTCCGGATAAGCGGTGCCGCGCGCATTGCGCAGCGTCGCGACGTGGTCGATATTGACGCCCAGGTCGATGACCGGGCCGGACGGTTGCAAGAAGCTCATAGTGTGATCTCGGGTAGCTCGTATATCGGATAAAAGGCGTTATAACTGCATCAGGTCGATCAAAATCTGGCGCGTATTCAACGGCGCGCCGCCCAGGTGATGGGCCAGCAGGAAGCGCATCAGCAGCTTGCTTTGCGCCTGCGTGGTCGCATCAACGTAATCTTCGCGCTCCATGTCGAGCAGCGTCTTGCCGGACACGCGCGGCCACTGGTCCGATGCGCGCTCCGGACGCGGGCCCCGTTCCGGATCGACCACGTACACTTGCTGAGCGTCCACCGCGCGGCGGGTACCGGTACAATGGCCCAGGTCGGCCGCGACGCCGGTTTCCTTCAGCAGCGCCCGTTCGAACTTGCGCAGCACGATGGGGGCCGGCTCATTGTGCGCCAGTTGATTCAGTGTTGCAACGTAATGGTCGAACAACACCGGGTGCGGGTCGTCGCGCGCCAGCAATTTGACCAGCAATTCGTTCAGATAAAAGCCGCACAGCAGCGCGGTCTTTTCCAACGGCAACATACCGCCCACCCATTCTGCACCGGTCAGGATGCGCAATTCGGACTTGCCGGTCCAGCCGGCCGACAGCGGCTGGAAGGTTTGCAGCACGCCGCGCAATTGAGAATGGGGCCGCTTGGCGCCCTTGGCGACCAGCGCGATGCGGCCGTGATCGCGGGTGAACACGTCGACGATCAGGCTGGTTTCCTTGTGGGGATAGCTGTGCAGCACGAAGGCTGGCTGGCCGCTGATGCGGCCGTCGCTCCTGGGCGCGCGGCGCCGGGCCGGCGCCGCT
The DNA here is from genome assembly GCF_000723165.1 of Janthinobacterium agaricidamnosum NBRC 102515 = DSM 9628. NCBI lineage: Bacteria > Pseudomonadati > Pseudomonadota > Betaproteobacteria > Burkholderiales > Oxalobacteraceae > Janthinobacterium > Janthinobacterium agaricidamnosum. Next base: position 1,789,244 of record NZ_HG322949.1, on the reverse strand, counting down.
GTGGCCATGACGGCTGGCGCCGCGGGATCGAGCGTGGAAGTGCTCATGCGCTTGGCAATAGTGGCAATGGTGGCCGTGGCTTATTCGTAACCGTAGGCACGCAAGCCGGCTTCGTTATCAGCCCAGCCGGATTTGACCTTGACCCAGATTTCCAGGTAGACCGGGCCGCCGAACAGTTTTTCCATGTCCAGCCGGGCCTGGGTCGACACTTCTTTCAGGCGCGCACCCTTGTTGCCGATGATCATAGATTTATGCGTGTCGCGCTCGACCAGGATGGCGGCGAATACGCGCCGCAAATCGCCCTCTTGCTCGAATTTCTCGATCAATACGGTGCTGGTGTACGGCAATTCGTCGCCGACGAAGCGGAACAGTTTTTCACGCACGATTTCCGACGCCAGGAATTTCTCGCTGCGGTCGGTAATGTCGTCCGGCCCGAAGATCGGCTGGTTTTCCGGCATGAAGCGCTTGATCTCGTTTTGCAAGCCTTCCAACTGGAAATGCAACTTGGCCGAGACCGGCACGATCGCCGCGAAATCGCGCTTGGCCGCGATTTGCTGGGCGAACGGCAGCAGGATGGCCTTGTCCTTGACGCGGTCCGACTTGTTGATCACCAGGATGCATGGCACTTCCTTCGGCAGCAGGTCCAGCACTTGCTGGTCGGCCGGGCCGAAAGTGCCCGCCTCGATCACGTACAGGATCACGTCCGACGAAATCAGGGTATTGGTGACGGTCTTGTTCAGCGTCTTGTTCAGCGCGTTCGAATGGCGGGTCTGGAAACCCGGCGTATCGACATAGATGAATTGCGCGTCGTCGACGGTCTGGATGCCGGTGATGCGGTGGCGCGTGGTCTGCGCCTTGCGCGAGGTAATGCTGACCTTGGCGCCGATCAGCACGTTCATCAGGGTCGATTTACCGACGTTGGGGCGGCCGACGATGGCGATATAACCACAGCGGAAGTTGGCGGGCGTAGGAGTGGCGGTCATGCTAGTGTCGATTCTGTTGAGTGTTGATGGCGATGGCGGCGACGCTGTCGGCGGCATCGCTCTGGTTGGTGGCGATGCCGGCCAGTTTCAGCTGGGCGGTGCGCGGCTTGGCCTTGCGGCTGGCGGCCGGGGTTTTCAGCAACGCCTGTTCCGCCACTTCCAGCGCCAGTTTGGCGGCGGCCTGCTCGCCGGCGCGGCGGCTGCCGCCACGGCCGTAGACCTGGATATTGAGCTTGGGGACCAGGCATTCGATTTCGAATTCCTGGCTGTGCGCCGCACCGTGGGTGGCCACCACATTGTATTGTGGCAAGGAGATTTTCTTACTTTGCAAAAATTCCTGGAGCAAGGTCTTGGCGTCCTTGCCCAGCGTTTGCGGGTCGACCGAGTCGAGGATGGGAATATAAAAGGCGCGGATCACGTCGCGCGCGGCATTGAAGCCGGTATCCAAAAAAATGGCGCCTAACAGCGCCTCCAGCGTGTCGGCCAAAATCGATGGGCGCCGGAAGCCGCCCGATTTCAATTCGCCTTCGCCGAGGCGCAGGAATTGCGACAACTCCAGTTTTTGCGCGATCTCATACAGCGATTGCTGCTTGACCAGGTTGGCGCGCAAACGCGACAGGTCGCCCTCGTCGATCGCATGGAAACGTTCGTAGAGGATCGAGGCGACCACGCAGTTGAGAATCGAGTCGCCTAAAAATTCCAGCCGCTCATTATGCAAACTGCTGTGGCTACGGTGCGTCAAGGCTTGCTGCAACAGGCCAGCATCCTGGAACGTATAGCCTAAACGGGTTTGCAATAACTGAAGATTCATTGTGGTTTCAATTCTGTTTATTCGGCAGGCTTGGCAAGCGGCGCCCCGCCCTTGGCGGTGCTGCCTGCGTAATCAAGCACCAGGCTTGCGGGCCCGATCAGCGGGATTTTCTTTTCATAGGCAAAGCTGACTTCGATCTGGCCGTCTTCGGCGCCGATCAGCAAGTCCTTGCCGCTAATGGAGTCGATATACGTGACGCTGGCGGTCTTGTCGAAGGCGTTCTGCACTTCGGCAGGCGTGCCGCCGGCCGCCTTGGCGCTCTTGATGGCGCCCAGGATGGCGCGGTATTCGACATAGGTCGGCACGATCTTGAAGCCGAGCAAGACCAGCATGCCCAGTACGGCCAGGACAAAAATCAAGCCCGTCAGCGACAAGCCTTGTTGCTTGCGAGCATGGCGCCCGATGTTGCCGATTCTGCTGTTACTCATGCCGCGCTCCCGGTCGCCGGTTTAATGGATGCCGCCTATGCGTTTCAAGTTGCCGGTATTCATCCAGACAAAAAATGCCTTACCGACGATGTTTTCATTGGGCACAAACCCCCAATAACGGCTGTCGGCGCTATTGTCGCGGTTGTCGCCCATCATGAAGTAATTACCTGCCGGAACCACGCAAGTAAAGCCGTCTTCGTTGTAGTCGCACGCTTCCTTGTGCGGAAAGTCGCTGACTTCGCCCAGGATCAGGGTCGGTTTTTCTTCATCGTTCAAGATGCGGTGCTGCACGCCGGTCAAGCCTTCTTGCAATTGCTTGTGGTAAATCGGCTTTTCATCGTCCAGGTAATCGTCCAGCGCGGTGTACTCGACCGGCTTGCCGTTCACCGTCAAACGCTTGTTTTCATAGGTGACTTTATCGCCCGGCACGCCGATGACGCGCTTGATGTAGTCTTGCGTCATATCCTTGGGGTACTTGAACACCATCACGTCGCCGCGCTGCGGATCGTTGACTTCGACGATGCGCTTGTTGATGATCGGCAGGCGTATACCATAGGTAAACTTGTTCACCAGGATCAAGTCGCCGACCAGCAAGGTCGGCACCATCGACGACGATGGAATCTTGAACGGCTCGTACAGGAAGGAACGCAGCACGAACACCAGCGCGATCACCGGGAAAAAGCTGCCCGAATATTCGACCCAGGTCGGCTGGCGCAGCAAGCCGGCTTCGATCGCCGCGCGGCTGACGCCAGGCTCGGTCTTGATGCCTTCGGCGGCGAACTTGGCCTGGCGCGCATCGTAGTCGGCCAGCGCGCGGTCGGCCGCGAGGCGGCGCTGTTTCGCCAGATAAAACACGTCCAGGCACCAGACCACGCCGGTCAACACCATCAATACGAACAGGATTAAAGCGAAATTTCCTAAGATCACTTGCAGGTTCATCATGCGTCCACTTGTAAAATTGCCAGGAATGCTTCTTGCGGGATCTCGACGGAACCCACTTGTTTCATGCGTTTCTTACCTGCTTTTTGTTTCTCCAGCAATTTCTTCTTACGGCTGATATCGCCGCCATAACATTTCGCCAGCACGTTCTTGCGCAAGGCCTTGACGTTTTCACGCGAAATGATGTTGGCGCCGATGGTCGCCTGGATCGCCACGTCGAACATCTGGCGCGGGATCAGTTCGCGCATCTTGGCGGCCACCTGGCGGCCACGGTACTGGCTGTTGGAACGGTGCACGATAATCGCCAGCGCATCGACTTTTTCGCTGTTGATCAGCATGTCGACCTTGACTACGTCGGCCGCGCGGTATTCCTTGAACTCGTAATCCATCGACGCATAACCGCGCGACGTCGATTTCAGGCGGTCGAAGAAGTCCAGCACGATCTCGGCCATCGGCATTTCATAGATCAGCTTGACCTGGCGGCCGTGATAGCTCATGTCCATCTGCACGCCGCGCTTGGCGATGCACAACGTGATCACCGAGCCGACGTATTCCTGCGGCATGTACAGATTGATCGTGACGATAGGCTCGCGCACTTCTTCGATGCGCGACGGGTCCGGCATCTTCGACGGATTGTCGACATTGATCACGCTGCCGTCGCGCTGCACCACTTCGTACACCACGGTCGGCGCGGTGGTGATCAAATCCATGTCGAATTCGCGTTCCAGGCGCTCCTGCACGATTTCCATGTGCAGCAAGCCGAGGAAACCGCAGCGGAAGCCGAAGCCCAGCGCCTGCGACACTTCCGGCTCGTACATCAGCGCGGCGTCGTTCAATTTCAATTTTTCCAGCGAGTCGCGCAGCGCGTCGTATTGGTTCGCCTCGACCGGGAACAGGCCGGCGAACACTTGCGGCTGCACTTCCTTAAAACCCGGCAATGGTTGCGGCGCCGGACGGCTGGCCAGCGTCACGGTATCGCCGACCTTGGCGGCCTTCAATTCCTTGATGCCGGCAATGATGAAGCCGACCTGGCCGGCCGACAGCATCGGCAGCGATTGCGAGCGCGGCGAAAACACGCCGATATCTTCCACCAGTTGCACCGAATCGGTGGCCATCAGGCGGATCTTGTCTTTCGGGCGCAAGGTGCCGTTGACCACGCGCACCAGCATCACCACGCCGACATAATTGTCGAACCACGAATCGACGATCAGCGCTTGCAGCGGCGCGTCCGGGTCGCCCTTCGGCGGCGGTACTTTCAAGATCAGCGATTCCAGCACGTCTTGCACGCCGAGGCCGGTCTTGGCCGAGCAATGCACGGCGTCGGCCGCGTCGATGCCGATGACGTCTTCGATCTCGGCGATGGCGCTCGGAGGATCGGCGTTCGGCAAGTCGATTTTATTGAGTACCGGCACCACTTCGACGCCCAGGTCGAGCGCGGTGTAGCAGTTGGCCACCGTTTGCGCTTCGACGCCTTGCGACGCGTCGACCACCAGCAGCGCGCCTTCGCAGGCCGACAGCGAACGGCTGACTTCGTAGCTGAAGTCGACGTGGCCCGGGGTGTCGATCAAATTCAGGTTATAGATTTCGCCGTTGCGGGCCTTGTAGTGCAGCGCCGCCGTCTGCGCCTTGATGGTAATGCCGCGTTCGCGCTCCAGATCCATCGAATCGAGCACCTGCGCTTCCATCTCGCGGTCGGACAAGCCGCCGCACAATTGAATGATGCGGTCGGCCAAGGTCGATTTACCGTGGTCGATGTGGGCGATGATGGAGAAATTGCGTATGTTGTTCATTAACAAATATAAATGCGAAGTTGACGACACTGCTTACTGGGTTGTCCGGGGACAAAAAACCGGACCAGGCCCGGCACCCCACACAATGATAAAAAAAGCGCTCCGATCGGGGCGATGATGCCCCATGCGAGCGCCTTTGAAGCGACAGAAGCTGCTGCATCCGACAGGAGCTTTTTTCGACCACCCCATTTTACCGGATTTCAGAGTAGAAAGCCCGTGTTATGACATGCAGCCACGGGCATCGATGCAATTTCACCCACATTTTACGGCCAAAACAAGGCGGATGCGGCTTAAAATTTTATTTTTAATAACATTAAGTGACAGTCACTACGGCGTCCAGATAATCGCGCACGCGCTGCTCATCGAGGAAATAATGGCATAACTCGGGCTGGTCCAGATCGCCGAACAGCACCGGCACCAGCTCATCGTAGCGCTTTACCAGCGCTGCGTCGCTATCGATATCGATCACCTCGACCGTAAACGGACGCGCTGACCCGTTTAATGCCGACAAGGCGTCGAGCATGTCGCTGCATAAATGGCAATAACTGCGGGAATACAGGGTGAAGTGCGGGGTCAAGTACATGGGCGCAAAGGTCAATGCCAGGAGCCGCAGCCCCTGGCCAGATTAAGATGGCGGACCGCTTATTTTGCCGACGGGCGCAGCGACACATATTGCGACGTATCGCCGCGGCGCACCAGCACCACCGACGCTTTTTTCGGATCGAGCCTGGCGACCACCGCATTGAATTGCTTGGCGTCCTTGATGCCGGTGTTATTCACCTGCAAGATCACATCGCCCGCCTGCAAGCCCGCCGCGGCCGCCACGCCATCGGCGTCTTCGACCAGCACGCCGGCGTCGACTTTCAATTCCTTGCGCTTGACATCGCTCAAGTCGCTGACCGTCAAGCCCAGCGCGTTCGACGGCTGCTCGTCGGCCGGCGCCTTGGTGCCGGCCTTCTTGCCGGCCTTCTTGTCGTTTTCCAGCTCGACCACGGTGACCGGCACTTCTTGCAGCGCGCCCTTGCGCCAGACCGTCACAGTGGCCTTGCTGTTGACGGCGGTGCCGCCGACCAGGCGCGGCAAGTCCGACGAACGTTCGATTTGCACGCCGTTGAACTTGAGAATGATGTCGCCAGCCTTGATACCGCCCTTGTCGGCCGGACCGCCCGGTTCGACCATCGACACTTGCGCGCCCTTGGCGTCCTTCAAGCCCAGCGATTCGGCCACTTCCTTGCTCAGTTCGCCAATTTGCACGCCGATGCGGCCGCGCGTGACCTTGCCGGCTTTCTTCAATTGATCGCCGACCCGCATCGCTTCATCGATCGGCACCGCAAAGGAAATGCCGTTATAACCACCCGACAAGGTTGCGATTTGCGAGTTGATGCCGATCACCTCGCCGCGCATATTGATCAGCGGGCCGCCCGAATTGCCGGGATTGACGGCCACGTCGCTCTGGATCAGCGGCAGATAATCGCCGGTATCGCGCGACTTGGCGGAAATAATACCCGCAGTAACCGAGTTTTCCAGGTTGAATGGCGAACCGATCGCGATCACCCATTCGCCCACGCGAATCTTGCTGGAATCGCCCATCGTCAGGCGCGGCAGGCTGGCGCCCTCGATTTTCAGCAATGCGACGTCGGTGCGCGCGTCGGCACCCAGCACCTTGGCCTTGAATTCGCGCTTGTCGGTCAGCGTCACATACACTTCATCGGCGCCATCGACCACATGGGCGTTGGTCAGCACATAACCGTCGGCCGAAATGATGAAGCCGGAACCGACGCCGCGCTGCACTTCCTGTTCTTGCGGCACGGGCGCTGGACGGCCGCGGCGCGGCGCCTGCTGGCGCGGCGACGGCTGGCCCGGCGACAGTTGCGGCGGCAATGCGCCGCCAAAGAAGCGGCGCAAAAATTCCTGCATTTCAGCCTCGTCGCTGCCGCCCTGCCCCGGCTGGCTCAGCTTCAGGCGCTCGGTAGTACGGATATTGACCACCGCCGGGCCGACCTTGTCGACCAGGTCGGTAAAATCGGGCAAGCCGGCCACCGCGGCCGCCTGCGCGGCCGGCGCCAGGCCGGCCATGGCGGGCGCAAACAATACACCGGCACTGATCAGCAGCGCGGAAAGAGTCTTACTACCGGCAGAAATATTTTTTTTCATGAAAAGTATCGCTTGAGTATGCTTGAGTATTGAAAGGGAAATGCAGAATGACGCTGCACACGTAATGCACCAGCCTGCTATTGCATGGCAGCAATAGGCATTAATGCATGGTAAGCGAAAACGCTCCATCACGCCCACACCAGATATTGTGCAGACAATGTTTTTCAAGAGCATGGCGCATAAAAACCTGCCGCGCGAGGCGTGACGCCCTCAGGACAGGCTGCCGGCCCGCAGCGGCACGGCAACGGCGCTATCGGCCGGTTCGCTGGCAGATCTACTGGCAGGCTCGCTGGAAGCTCCCCCCGCAGCATCGTGCTCGGCCGCCAGCCGCGCCGCCAGTTGTGCGCTGAAGCCGCCGCTCAAGTCGAAACCGCAATCGTCGGAGCGCAAGGCATGGCCGATCTGGTGGTAGGCATTCCAGGCCGCCCGCCCATCGGGCGTATCGAGCGCGGCAAAGGCCAGCTCGACTTCATGTTCGGCCAGTTCGCCATCGGCCAGCGCCGAGATATTTTCATGCAATCGTTTTTGCGTATCCATCACAGTTCCTGCCATATGAAGATCGTTGCGCGTGGAAGCCCAAGCAAACTCTGCCGTTGTCTTGCCTATAATCACTGGATTCACCAGCGTTTGTCAATCGGCATATCCAACAAAGGTTTCAATTTTTCCGCAATAACTTCGCGCGCGCGGAAAATCCGGCTGCGCACGGTGCCGATCGGACAGACCATGATGGCGGAAATTTCTTCGTAGCTCAGGCCTTCTATTTCTCGCAGCACGATGGCGGTACGCAATTCCAACGGCAATAAATCCATCGCCGCATTGACGGTTTCAGCAATCTGCTTGCTCGCCAGCATGGATTCCGGCGTATTGATGTCACGCAAATGATCGCCATCTTCGAACGATTCGGCTTGCTCGGAGCCTGAATCGGTCGATGTCGGCGTACGCCGCCCCTGGGTCACCAGGAAATTCTTGGCGGTATTGATACCGATCCGGTATAACCATGTATAAAATGCCGAATCGCCGCGAAAATGCTTCAAAGCGCGGTACGCCTTGATAAACGTTTCTTGCACCACATCTTCCGCTTCCGCCGGGTCATGCACCAGGCGCGACACGAGACGCATCAGCCGGCGCTGATATTTCGACACCAGCGCATCGAATGCCCGTTTGTCACCTGCCTGGACCCGCTCGACCAGCAATTGGTCGCACTCGCGTTCTGTACTCACTGCCGATCCTCGGTGGCATGCAGCGCGGATCTCCATATAGCTATAGAGTTGGCCCGTTGCAAGAAGTTCAGTATTCGGTCAATTTTTTTGTTCGATGTCGGCGCCGCGTCCGGCAATTGCCCGGCACGCCACGGCCAGCCCCCGGAAATCCGTGCAACAGGCCTGCCCCGGCCAGACCGGCAACACGCCGATGCGCCCCGCCTCGCCGCGCAAGCGCAGCAGCAATAATCCCGGCCACAAGGTCGAACCCGCCTGCAGTTCGACCGTGCGTCCATCGTCCCCTCCCGCTTCCAGATATACCGCCAGCCGCATCGAACCGACCCCGGATATATCAAGCCGCTGCGGCTTTATGTGCTGGCGCAGAAAAAACAGTAAAAACCCGCCGCCGGCGATGCTCGCGGCCGCCCCCGGCCAACGCCACGCATGCGCATCGCCGCCGGCCGCCAGCACGGCGCCGGCGGCCAGTCCGCCAACGGCAAAGCACGCCTGCAAAAGACGCAGGCAAACAGAAGGACGGACGACGGCAGACACGGCAATCGACATGACTGGTTTTCAAAGGGAAGAACAAAGTGGCACTATGCCCAGGCGCGCCGGCGACATGCCGGGCAAATTCAGGCGCCAACGAGCGTTGGCGCCGAATTAGCGCTCACATGGTTTGACCCACGTGAGCGCTAAAAAGTTCAAGCGTTTTTAAAGCGGACCTCAGGCCTTGCCGAAGACCAGCGTGCCATTCGTGCCGCCGAAGCCGAACGAATTCTTGACCGCATAATCGATCTTCATGTCACGTGCCGTGTTGGCGCAGAAGTCCAGGTCGCACGCCGGATCCTGGTTGAAGATGTTGATGGTAGGAGGCGACACCTGGTGGTGGATCGCCAATACCGTAAACACTGCTTCCAGGCCGCCCGCGCCGCCCAGCAAATGGCCGGTCATCGACTTGGTCGAATTGACTACCAGATTCTTTGCATGGTCGCCGAAGGTGCGTTTGATGCCCATGACTTCCGCCAGGTCGCCTTGCGGGGTCGACGTGCCGTGTGCATTGACATAATCGATCTGGTCCGGATTCAGGCCAGAGTTTTTCAGGGCAGAAATCACCGACTTGCTGCCGCCACTACCATCTTCCAGCGGCGAGGTCATGTGATAAGCATCGGCGCTCATCCCAAAACCATGCAATTCAGCATAGATCTTCGCGCCGCGCGCAACCGCATGATCGTACTCTTCGAGCACCATCACGCCGGCGCCTTCGCCGAGCACAAAACCGTCGCGGTCCCGGTCCCACGGACGCGATGCCGTTGCCGGATCGTCGTTACGTGCGGACAGGGCGCGGGCCGAGGCGAAACCGCCCAGACCCAGCGGCGACACGGTCGATTCCGCGCCGCCGGCGATCATCACGTCGGCGTCGCCGTACTCGATCAAACGCGCCGCCGCACCGATGCTGTGCAAGCCGGTGGTGCAGGCGGTGACGATGGACAGGTTAGGCCCACGCATGCCGTATTTGATCGAAAGATTACCAGAGATCATGTTAATGATCGAAGCCGGCACGAAAAATGGCGAAATGCGGCGCGGGCCGCGCTTGTCATATTCGGTCTTGGTTTCTTCGATCATCGGCAAGCCGCCGATGCCGGAACCGATGATCACGCCGATGCGATCGGCGTTCTCTTCGGTGACAGCGATCCCGGAATCCTGGATCGCCTGGATGCCGGCCGCCATGCCGTAATGGATAAAGGTATCCATGTGGCGCGCTTCCTTGCCGGTAATGTAGTCTTCGATATTAAAACCTTTGACTTCACCTGCAAAGTGAGTGCTGAACGGCAGTGCATCGAACTTGGTGATCGTGGCGATGCCGGATTTTCCCTCGACGATTGCGCTCCACGCCTCGGCAATAGTATTGCCGACAGGTGAAATGCAGCCCAGGCCGGTAACGACGACACGACGGTTTTTAGAACGGCTCAAGCGATTCTCCTGAAGTCGGTCAGACAGGCTTAGGCCTTGACGTGTGCAGTGGCGTAGTCGATAGCCTGTTGCACGGTGGTGATCTTTTCAGCTTGTTCGTCAGGGATTTCCATTTCGAATTCGTCTTCCAGGGCCATCACCAGTTCGACGGTGTCCAGGGAGTCCGCGCCGAGGTCGTCGACGAAGGAGGATTCGATTTTGATGTCTGCTTCTGCAACGCCCAGTTGCTCAGCGACGATTTTCTTAACGCGTTGTTCGATATCCGACATGTTATAACTCCATTGTGTGTGTTACGGAAAGTGCGCGCATTTTATCAGGTTTGCGCGTCCGAATACTAATTTCGGCGTCTGCTGCTAATTCAACCGAATTTACTGCTAAAAGATGCGATTATAAACACAAATATAACGCCGCTTCTTCAAAAAGACCGCTACGGCGGCGCGCTTCGGGTTCACCGGGCATCAACCGGGCCTCAATTCATGTACATGCCGCCGTTCACGTGCAGCGTGGTGCCCGTGATGTAGGCCGCTTGCGGCGACGCCAGGAACGATACGGCGGCGGCGATATCTTCCGGCTTGCCAAGGCGCGCCAGCGGAATTTGCGTCAGCAAGGCGGCGTGCTGCTCGTCGCCCAGCGCCTTGGTCATGTCGGTATCGATGAAACCCGGCGCGACGCTGTTGACGGTGATGTTGCGGCTGCCGATTTCACGCGCCAGCGCGCGGCCCATGCCTTCTACGCCAGCCTTGGCCGCCGCGTAATTCATCTGCCCCGGATTGCCGGTCGAACCGACCACCGAGGTGATGTTGATGATGCGGCCAGCCTTGGCCTTCATCATGCCGCGCAACACGGCGCGCGACAAACGGCCGACCGCGCTCAGGTTGGTCAGGATGACGTTGTCCCACTCTTCATCCTTCATGCGCATCGCCAATTGGTCTTGCGTGATGCCGGCGTTGTTCACCAGGATCGATACGCTGCCATACGATTTCTGCACTTCATCGATGACCGCCGCGCAACGCGCCGCATCGGTGACATTCAGTACCACGCCCTTGCCGACGCTTGCCACGCCGAGTTCCGCGGCGACCGTGGCCAGGTAATCGGAAATGGCGGCGGCGCCCGCTTCGGTGGTGGCGGTGCCGACCACTGTAGCACCCTGCTTTGCCAGCTCGACGGCGATGGCGCGGCCGATGCCGCGCGAAGCGCCGGTGACCAGCGCGATTTGATTGACTAAATTCATGGTTGTCCTTAATGCCTGACTGATTGAGGTTACCGCACAAGCGGCGGCGGCACTGCTTGCCGCACCGCCTGCCTTGGGTACTGATTACTTAAGCAAAGCCAAAATACGTTCCAGCGACGCCTGGTCGACGATCGCGTCGCCCACCAGCGATGCATCGATGCGCTTGGTCAAGCCCATCAATACCTTGCCGGGGCCGCACTCGACCACTTGCGTGATGCCGTCGGCGGCGACTTTCTGCATCGTCTCGACCCAGCGCACAGGACTCGCGGCCTGGCGCACCAGCGCATCCTTGATGCTGGCCGGATCGCTGACCACCGCCACATCGACGTTGTTGATCAGCGCGATGTGCGGCGCCGAGAAATGCAGCTCGGCCATATAGTCGCGCAAGCGGTCGGAAGCCGGCTTCAGCAGCGTCGAATGGAATGGCGCCGACACCGGCAATTTCATCGCGCGCTTGGCGCCCTTGGCCTTGGCCAGTTCACAGGCGCGCTCGACCGCGGCGGTATGGCCGGCGATCACAACTTGCGCAGGCGCATTGAAATTGACCGCCTCGACCACCAGCGCCGGATCGGCCGCGATCGCTTCAATACAAGCGGCGCGCACATCGTCGTCCGACAAACCGAGCACCACCGCCATGCTGCCCTGGCCGACCGGCACGGCTTCCTGCATCGCCTGGGCGCGGAAGCGCACCAGCGGCACCGCATCCTTGAAGGAGATCACGCCGGCGGCGACCAGCGCCGAATATTCGCCCAGACTATGGCCGGCCACCACCGACGGCAGCGGACCGCCGGCGGCGATCCACGCGCGGTACACCGCCACGGCGGCGGTCAGCATCACTGGCTGGGTATTGGTGGTCAGGTCGAGTTCTTCTTTCGGACCTTCGGCGATCAGCTTGCCGAGATCGAACTGCAACGCGTCCGACGCTTCAGCAACAGTCTGCGCAACCAGCGGATTGCCGGCAAAACCGTCGAGCATCGCAATCGCTTGCGAACCTTGACCGGGAAAAACAAATGCAAATTGAGTCATGTGATATCCATCCAAAACCGAGGTGTTGATGCTACATACGCGCCAGCACGGCGCCCCAGGTGAAGCCGCCGCCTACGCCTTCCATCATCACATTGTCGCCCTTTTTGACGCGGCCATCGCGCACTGCAAGATCCAGCGCCAGCGGAATCGATGCGGCGGAGGTGTTGCCATGCTGGTCGACCGTCACCACCATCTTTTCAGGCGGCAAACCAAGTTTCTTGGCCGTGCTGTTCATGATGCGGATATTGGCTTGATGCGGGATCAGCCAGTCGATCTGGTCGGCGCTCATGTTGGCGTGCTGCAACGCTTCGTGGGCCACTTTTTCCAGCACCGACACGGCCAGCTTGAATACCGCCGGACCATCCATGTACAGGAAGGCGCTGCCGGCCAGCGCGCCGCCGTCCGGATTGCCCGGTACGCTCAGGATGTGCGAATGGCGGCCGTCGGCGTGCAATTTGGTGGCCAGCACGCCGGGCTCTTCCGAAGCGGTCATGACGATCGCGCCGGCGCCGTCGCCGAACAGCACGCAGGTGGTGCGGTCGTCGAAATTGAGGATGCGCGAAAACACTTCGGCGCCAATCACCAGCACGTTCTTATGCATGCCGGACTTGATGAAGCTGTCGGCGGTCGCCACCGCGTAGACAAAACCGCTGCACACCGCTTGCACGTCGACTGCCGCGCAATGGTTGGTGATGCCGAGTTTTTCCTGGACGATGCAGGCGGTGCTGGGGAAGCTGCCAAAGAAATCAGGGGTCGAACTGGCCACGATGATCAGGTCCAGGTCATTGCCCTGCAAACCGGCCATCTCCAGCGCTTTTTTAGCCGCCGCGACGCCGAGGTCGGACGAATTCTGCTCCGGCGCCGCATAGTGGCGCGCCGAAATGCCGCTGCGCGACACGATCCATTCGTCCGAGGTTTCAATGCCCTTGGCCGCCAGTTGCGCGGTCAAGTCATGGTTAGTGACGCGTTTTTCTGGCAGATAGCTGCCGGTACCGATAATTTTACTGTACAAAGTCATGCCGCTTACCGTCCACTAAATAGTTGAGCTTGGTACTTCCTGTGTGACTGGCTCACGCGGCATCAGGTCGGCGATCATGGTCGACAAGTGCGCGAGCACGTCATTTTTTGCCGCATCATACGCCCGTTTGATCGCCCATTCAAAGGAATATGCATCCGCCCCGCCATGGCTCTTGAACACCAGGCCGCGCAAACCCAGCAGGCTGGCGCCATTGTAGCGCGATGGATTGAGCCGGTTCGAGATCGCTTTCAGCGCCCCCCTGGCAATCAGCGCGCCCAGCATCGTCAGCGGATTGCGCTTGAATTCGGAGGTCATCACATCCTTGACGAAACGCGCCAGGCCTTCGATCGATTTCAAGGTGACGTTGCCGACAAAACCGTCGCAGACGACGATATCGGTGGTGCCCTTGAAAATATCGTTGCCTTCGACATTGCCAAAGAAATTCAGCGCGCCGCGCTGGTGGTCGGCCTGCAGCAGTTTGGCGGTCAATTTCACCGCTTCATTGCCCTTGATATCTTCGGTGCCGACATTGAGCAGGCCGATGGTCGGACGGGCGATGCCTTCCATCGCCGTGACCAGCACCGACCCCATGATGGCGAACTGGTGCAAATGGTGCGGTTCGCAATCGACGTTGGCGCCCAGGTCCAGCATATAGGTCGGACCATTCTTTTGATTTGGCAAGACGCTGCAAATGGCCGGGCGGTCGACGCCGGCCATGGTCTTGAGCACGTAGCGCGATACCGCCATCAAGGCCGCCGTATTGCCGGCCGACACAGACGCCTGCGTCCGGCCATCCTTGACTTGTTCGATCGCCACGCGCATCGACGAATCCTTCTTGCGGCGCAAGGCCACCTCGAGCGGATCGTCCATCGTGATTTGCTCGGAAGCGTGCAGTACCGTCAGGCGCGGATGCGCTTCGGCTTTATGTTTTTTCAGTTCGGCGCGGATCACGTCTTCCAATCCCACCAGGATCAGTTCAGCGTCGGGTTCGCGGTTGATGAAGGAAATTGCTGCGGGAATAGTGACCGAGGGACCATGATCTCCGCCCATGCAGTCGATAGAAATTTTGATTGTCATTGTTTTGATTCAATACCGCGCAGGGAGTGCGGCAAGGGGCGTCAGCCAGAGCATGAGCCAGCCAGAGTCAGCGTGATTCAAAATGACGGTGTGCAAAAGAACATTGCAGCCGTTGAAAAAGAAGAAGCGGCGCCACGCCGGTAAAACCACGTAACACCGCTTGCATCCTACCCAACAAAAACGTCGATTACTCGTCGTTTTTGGTCTTCAACACTTTACGGCCACGGTAGAAGCCGTTAGGGCTGATGTGGTGACGCATGTGGGTTTCGCCGGTAACTGGCTCGACGCTCAATTGCGGCGCGACCAGGAAGTCGTGCGAACGGTGCATGCCGCGTTTGGAAGGGGTTTTCTTGTTCTGTTGAACTGCCATGATGACTCCTAATACATAAGTTCTAAAATTTTAGCACAATCGACTGGCAAATACATGCGAATCGAGTATCCCAGCGGCAAAGTAGTTACTTTACCGACATCGTTTTACACTACTACATTTCACTACACACTGCCATACTCGATTACTACACGCGTTTGACACGTTCTTTTCCACTACATGTTCGGTACTGCAGCCTTACTGCGGACTACGGCTGCCCTGCTACTTATTCTGGTTTCAAGTCTTTCAGGCCCGCGAACGGCGATTTCTTTTCCGTCCTGGCTGCGTCGAGCACCGCGCTATCCGGGCAGACTGCATGTTTAGGCACTTGCGGCAAAGCCAGCAACGCTTCATCTTCGATCAAGTCCATCGCATCCATCGCGCGGTTGCCGACGATGACGTCGATGGTTTCATCGTTGATGATTTCCTCGATCTCATCCGCATGCTCATCGTCCTTGCCGAGCATCAGCGTGGTCGATGCATCGATCTCGTAAGCATAGGGTGTCAGGCAACGCTGGCACACCAGTTGCACCGTGCCGCTGACCGACAAGATCAGTTGCGGATAACCTTGCTTGCTGGTACCGCCTTCAATCCGCCAGGCGATCGTGCCGGACGTATCGGCGCAATCCTTGCTCAACCGGGTCATTTCAGCGACAGGAGTGACACCTTCGCGGCTCCCGTTGATGCGACAAAAATCAAAGGCGTCGATCACAAAAGCATTCATTGGTAG
Organism: Janthinobacterium agaricidamnosum NBRC 102515 = DSM 9628; assembly: GCF_000723165.1. Classification (NCBI taxonomy): domain Bacteria; kingdom Pseudomonadati; phylum Pseudomonadota; class Betaproteobacteria; order Burkholderiales; family Oxalobacteraceae; genus Janthinobacterium; species Janthinobacterium agaricidamnosum. The sequence goes on along the minus strand of NZ_HG322949.1, from coordinate 1,773,520 downwards.
AAAATTTCCCCGGAAAACCTGCGATAATAACAGGGTTTTTAGCACCGAGTCAAAGCCTAAGCACATTTTTTTGATAAGACAAATGTGCCGCCGGGCGCGGCTCTCCGCGATCAGGGTGGTATTTTATCATCCGCGACCACCATTACCGCCACAGAATTTCACATGACGCCACCTGCCCCGCCGTTCCGCCTGATACTCGCTTCCAGCTCCGCCTACCGCAAGGAATTACTATCACGCTTACGGCTGCCTTTCGAGGTGGCCGTACCCGACCTGGATGAAACCCCGCTGGCCGGCGAAACCCCGGGCGCCACCGCGCTGCGCCTGGCGCAAGCGAAGGCGCTGGCGGTGCTGGCCCGCCAGCCGGGCAGCATCGTCATCGGCTCCGACCAGGTCGCGACGCTGGACGATGAGCAGATCGGCAAGCCCGGCAACCACCATAATGCCCTGCTGCAATTGCAAAAGATGCGCGGCCGGCAAGTCGTTTTCCATACCGCGCTGTGTGTCATCGACGGCCGCCACGCCGAACCCGTGGTGCAAGTGGCAGACATCCAGACCCGGGTCAGCGTGCGCGATTTGCCGGACGCCGAGCTGGACGCCTACCTGCGCATCGAACAGCCGTATGATTGCGCCGGCAGCGCCAAGAACGAAGGCCTTGGCATCGCCATCCTGGAACGCATCGACAGCAACGACCCGACCGCACTGACCGGCTTGCCGCTGATCGCCCTGAGCGGCATGCTGCGCAAGGCAGGCATCGCTTTTTTCACTTCTTCATTACAATAAAACAAGTACCTTATGTCCGGCACCCTTTACCTGATTCCCAATACCCTCGGCCTGACCGAACATAGCGACGACGCGCTGGCCCACATCATCCCGGAGCAAGTGCGCCACATCACGTCGCAGCTGGATTATTTCGTCGCCGAAAACGCCAAGACCGCGCGCGCTTTCTTGAAATTGATTGCAATCAAGCACCCGCTGGCCAAACCTTTGCAGGAAATTACCATTTCCGAACTCAACGTGAATACCCCGGCGCAAGTGCTGGCCGGCTTGCTGGCGCCATTGCTGGCCGGCCGCGACGCCGGCCTGGTGTCGGAAGCCGGCGTGCCGGCGGTGGCCGACCCGGGCGCCGACCTGGTGCGGCTGGCGCATCAGCACGGCATCACCGTGAGACCGCTGGTCGGCCCGTCGTCGCTGCTGCTGGCGGTCATGGCCAGCGGCTTGAATGGCCAAAGTTTCGCCTTCAACGGTTATTTACCGACCGATGCCGCGCTGCGGAGCAAGCGCATCAAGGACCTGGAAAGCCGTTCGCGCAGCGAAAAGCAAACCCAGCTTTTCATTGAAACGCCGTACCGCAACGCGGCGATGCTGGAAGCGCTGGTCGCCCATTGCCAGCCGGGCACGCTGATTTGCGTGGCAACCGACCTGAGTCTGGATAGCGAAAGCATCAAGACCCTCAGCGGCGCGCACTGGAAAATCCAATTGGCAGCCGGCAAGGCACCGGACTTCCACAAGAAGCCCACCGTATTCCTGCTGCTGGCCCAATAATTGGCAGATTAGCAGAAGCATCAGCAGCCCATCCGCATCAGTGCACGGCGCCGGCCGGATCATCCATGCCGGCAACCCCCGCCACATAGCCATGTACCCAGTCGAAGGCGGCGACCTGGATCAGGTTCAAGTCCGCCGCCGACAACTGTAATTGATCGAGCAGGCTCAGCAAGCCGGGACCACACTCGGCTTGCTCGACGTGCTCAACCAGGCGCAACATGCCGCCAAAGTCGCCATGGCGGAACAGCAAGGCGCTTTTTACTCTGTCGTCGATATTCACGCTGCGCACCACATCGTTCATGCTCATCGAGAACAACGCATCCATCAGCGACATGATGCCGACCGTGAAGCCGATGTCGGCCGACAGTTTTTCGCCGGGCCGCAACTTTTCCGTCATCAATTCCAGCAACTTGCCGCGCGTGGTCGCCAGTTGCAGCAGCGGCGTCGCGAACGGCTGGCTGGAGCCCGGATGGACATATAGCAGGATTTGCAGCCAGCGCCGCAACTGGCGCCGTCCCAGCACCAGCAGCGCCTGGCCCAGGGTATCGATGCGCAAGCCGGCGCCGACCGCCGGCGTATTTACCAGTCGCAACAGGTTCAGGCCGATCAAGGCGTCATGCTTGATGCAGTGCTCCAGCTCCCGGTTATCGGCGCCTTGCTGTATCAATTCCAGCAAATGCAGGATCGCCAAGGCCGATGGTGAAATCTTTTTACCGGTCAAGATTACCGGCCGCGCAAAATAATAGCCCTGGAAAAATTCAAAGCCGAGCTGCAGGCAGCGCTGGAATTCATCCAGCGTTTCCACTTTTTCGGCCAGCAATTTCTTGCCGGAAGCGGCCAGTACCGACGCCAGCGTATCCAGGGTTTCAGGCGCGACCTGGCGCAGATCGACCTTGACGATATCGACCAGCGGCAGCAGTTTCTGCACATCGTCCGACGCCGACGCGACGTCGTCCAGCGCAAAATGAAAGCCCAGCCGGCGCAAGGCGCGCATCCGGACCAGCACCTCGGGCGTGGCGCGCACGGTTTCGAGAATTTCCAGGATGACCCGGTCATGCGGCAGGAATTCGATAAAGTCGCTGTGCAGCACGGCCGCATCGACATTGATGTACGCGACTTGCTGGCCGACTACCTGTTCCATACCCAGTTCGGATGCATGGGCAATCACGGCGGCGGTGGCGGCCATATCATCGCTGACGTCGGCATGATCGGTCTGCGCGGTCCGGAACAGCAATTCGTAGGCGACCAGGCGCTGCTCGCGGTCCAGTATCGGCTGGCGCGCCAGGAAGAATTGATTGAACAGCGGCGGCGCATCGGGCGCGGCCGGAAAAACGTCGAATGTCATGGCAATACATCCTGCCTGACCGCATTCCCGGCTGCGGCGTGCCTGGCGGGCAAGCGCCCAGCCAGCTCTTACTATACGCTGCAGAGGTCCATCTGCGTGGTTCCGCGAGGAAAAATCACACGCGGCGGGTGCCAGTGTTGCGCGCCGTCGTCGTTCCGCTTTCCAGCACGAACCTGGCGCCGTCGTCGCGGCCCAGCACCTTGACCAGGTAAGGCATCACTTCGCGCAAGGTCGGCTCCAGCGTGTAGGGCGGATTGAGCACGAACATGCCGCTGCTGTGCAAGCCAAAACCGTCCGGCGACGGCGTGTTGACGGTCAGCGTCACGTGCAGCCAGCTGGCGGCCGGCAATTGCTTCAGCTTGTCGGCGAACTGGCGCGACTCCATGCGCTGCAGCACCGGATACCAGATCGCATACGTGCCGGTAGGGAAACGCACCAGCGCATCGGCCAGCACATCCTTGACCTTGCGGTAATCCATCTTGTCTTCGTACGGCGGATCGATCAGCACCAGCGCACGGCGCGATGGCGGCGGCAACAGCGCTTTCAAGCTCTGGAAACCGTCGGCCTTGGTGATGATCACGCGCTTGCCGCGCACGGTCGAACGCACGCCCTGGGCCGCGGCATGCGCCTCGACCTTGCGGAAGTTGTCGGCCAGGATCTTGGCGTCGGCCGGATGCAATTCAAACAAGCGCAGACGGTCTTGCTCGCGCGCCACCTGATCGGCGCAATACGGCGAGCCAGGGTAATAACGCATCTTGCCGCTCGGATTCATGCCCTTGACCAGATTGATATACTCGGCCAGCGCCGGCGGCAAGTCGCTGCGCTCCCACAACGGGGCAATGCCGGTTTCATATTCCGCGTTTTTCGACGCATAACCGCCGTCCAGCGCATACACGCCGGCACCGGAATGGGTATCGATATAACTATAGGCGGTATCTTTTTGATTCAGGTACTGCATCAACTGGATTTGCACAAAATGCTTCAGCACATCGGCGTGATTACCCGCGTGAAAGGCGTGGCGGTAACTCAACATAAGCTTGGTAATTCCTAAAAGAAGGTGACTGGGGCGGCGCTGGTATCAGAAAGGCAGGAAACTGCGAGAAGGAACAGAAATAGCGCGTAATTACCAGCATTATCCACTAGAAAGCTGCGTTAGCACAAAAACACAGCCGAAAAGCCTATACAAAAGGCGATCGTCAATACTTGAGTTCGATCCGCTGCGGCAAGGTAGAATACCAAGTTGTGGCGTCACAAGCGCCCTGGACATTCTTTTTGCAGTACTGATTGCATATTCTTTTGGCACCATCCAATATCAACGCATGTTTAGCCTGACCTTAGACTCCGACAATCGCGAGGCCATCGCGGCCGCGCTGGCCGGCCAACGCTGGATCGTCGCCTGCCTGTGCGCAGGCTGGTGCGGCACGTGCACCACCTACCGCGCCACCTTCGAACAATTGGCGGCCCGCCATCCGGACAAAGTCTTCGTGTGGATCGATATCGAAGACCAGGCCGACGTGGTCGGCGACCTCGACATTGAAAATTTCCCGACGCTGCTGATCCAGCAGCAGGACCAGGTGGCGTTTTTCGGCACCGTGCTGCCGGACGCCGGCCTGGCCCAGCGCATGATCCAGGCGCAAGTGGCATTAAGCGCCGGCGAGCTGGCGGCCCAGTCGGCCAGCAGCGCCGAGCGCCGCGCATGGCAGCAGTCCGTCAATTTACGCCAGTTGCTGGCGGCCGCCGGCCAGCCATAAAACTTCAGGCAGTCCAGTTCAGCAGCACATCCTGCGCCAGCAATGGCCGGCTGTAGAAATACCCTTGCGCCAGCTTGCAGCCATGGCGCAGCAGGAACGCGGCCTGTTCCGCGGTTTCCACCCCTTCGGCGATCACCGACAGATTCATACTCTTGCCGAGCTGAATGATGGCGATCGCAATCGCCTCGTCGTTGACGTCGGTCGAAATATCCTTGATGAAGGAACGGTCGATTTTCAGGGTTTGCACCGGTAATTGCTTCAAATACGCCAGCGACGAATAACCGGTGCCGAAATCGTCGATCGCCAGGCCGACGCCGATCGAATGCAAGTCGTTGATGAAGGCCAGCGCATCGCCGGTATTCATGATCACCGATTCGGTCACTTCCAATTGCAGGCGCTGCGGCTCCAGGCCGGTTTCGGCCAGGATTTCCGCCACCATATTGACGATGCTGCCGCGCTCGAATTGCTTGACCGACAAGTTGACGGCGATCTTGGGCACGTACAGGCCGGCGTTTTGCCAGCGTATCATCTGGCGGCACGCCTCGAACAATACCCATTTGCCGAGCTGGTTGATGAAGCCGCTGTCTTCGGCCAGCGGAATGAAGCGCACCGGCGGCACCAGGCCCAGTTCCGGGTGGTTCCAGCGCACCAGCGCCTCGACCCCGATCAGGCGGCCGCTGTCGATTTCCACTTGCGGCTGGTAATTCAGGAAAATCTCGTTTTTCTCGATCGAGCGGCGCAGGAAGGTTTCCAGGCGCAAGCGCTCGACGCCCTCGCCCGTCATCGACGGCGCATAAAAGCGGTAACCGTTGCGACCGCGCGCCTTGGCCTGGTACATGGCCACGTCGGCATTGCGGATCAGCATGTTCAAATCGACGGCGTCGTTCGGGAACAGGCTGATGCCGACGCTGCAGGTGACAAACAATTCGTGGTCGGCCACCACGAACGGCGTCTCGAACATCGTCATCAGCTTTTCGGCGACGTGGGTGGCGCCGTACTGGCCGTCTACATCTTCCAGCAAGACGATGAATTCATCGCCGCCGAGGCGCGCCAGCGTGTCGCCTTCGCGCAGCTTGCCCATCAGCTCTTGCGCCACTTGTTTCAGCAATTCATCGCCGATATGGTGGCCCAGCGTATCGTTGACGTTTTTAAAGCGGTCCAGGTCGATGAACAGGATCGCCAGTTGTTCATTGTCGCGGGCGGCGCGCTGCAAGGCGTTGTGCAGGCGGTCGTGGAACAGCAGCCGGTTCGGCAGCGCCGTCAGCGGATCGTGGTGCGCCATGTGGTCCAGTTTTTCCTGCGATTCCTTGATCAGCGTGATGTCGCTGAACACGCCGACATAGTGGGTGGTCACACCCTGCGTATCGCGCACCGCGCTGATGGTCAGCCACTCCAGGTAGATTTCGCCGTTCTTGCGCAGATTCCATATCTCGCCGCGCCAAAAGCCGCTGCCAATCAATTCCATCCACATATCGTGATAAAACGCTTCGTCGTGGCGGCCCGAGCGGGTCAGCGTCGAATCCTGGCCGACCGCCTCGGATTCGGTGTAACCGGTGATTTGCGTGAAGGCCGGATTGACGGCCACGATCATGCCCTTGGCGTCGATCACCATCACGCCGTCGGCGATATGCTCCAGCACGGTGGCCGACAGGCGCAGTTTTTCTTCCGCTTCCTTGCGCGCGGTAATGTCGGCATAGACCCAGATACTGCCTTCATAAGCGCGCTGCGGATCGAGCGCGCAGCCGCTGACCAGCGCCCAGAACAGGGTGCCGTCCTTGCGCACATACTGGCGCTCTTCATTGAAATATTCGCCGGTGGCCAGGCTGGAATACTGGCGCTCGCCGGCCGCCTCGTAATCGAACGGGCTGGCGAACATGATGGCCGTCGAGCGTCCGGTCATGTCATTATGCGGATAAGCGAACAATTCCTCGCAGCGCCGGTTGACCGACACAATATTACGGTGGCGCACGAACATCACGCCAAACATCACATTGTCGAGAATCGCGCTTTGTTCGGTCAGCAAGGCTTCGATGCGCATTTCATGGTGCTTGCGCTGGCTGATGTCGGAAATGATGCCGTCGACCCACGCGGAACCGCCCCGCTCGCTGACTTGCGGCTGGCCGTTTTCCGCCACCCAGCGCTCGGTGCCGGACGCATCGGTGATGCGGTATTCCATTTCATACGGCTGATTGTCGATAATCGCCTGCTTCAGCGCGCGGCGGTGCATCTTGCGGTCTTCCGGGCAAATCAGGTCGGCCCACGCGTGGGTGGTGGTGCGCATGAACTGGCGCGCCGAATACCCGGCGATATCCTCGATGGCGTCGCTGACAAAATCGATCGGCCCGTCCGGACGGAAACGGAATACCGCACCCGGCACTTGCGTGACGATGGTGCGGAAACGTTCTTCGCGCTGGCCTATGTCTTCAAACAATTGCTTGATCGCCACGCGCATTTGTTCCATCTGCGCCGCCAGCCGGCCCAGTTCGTCGTTGCTGCCGGAATCAAGATGGGTTTCAAAGTCGCCGTGCGACAGACGGTCGGAAAAGCGCATCAGCTTGCGTAATGGTTTCAACAGGCGCCGGTTGAGGAACAGCACGATCAGCGCCATCGAGATGGCCAGTTGCGCAGCCAATACGAACACATAGGAAACCTGCTTCTCGCGCAACTCTTGCTGGCTCCTGGCATCATCCATCTCGACCACGATGTGGCCGATGCGCTCGCCGCGCACCAGCACTTCGCGCTCGGCCCGGTAGACATTGCCGATCGGCCGCTGCGGCGCTTCCATGTGCATGAACTGGGTGTCGGACTGGCCCATCACTTGCACTTGCAATACGGAACGGTCGCGCATCACCGACTCGACCAGCGAATGGGCCGATTCGGCATTCATATTCCACAACGATTCCTGCATGCCCAGCGCCAGGATATCCGCATTGCGCTGCAACGATTCGTTCAGCGTCATCCGCGCCGACTGCCGCTCGTGCACGCCGACCAGCAGATAACTGCCGACGATGGCCGGAATCACCAGGCCGCCAAACACCACTAATAACAAGGCGCCGTAAATGGACAGCGATAGTCCGTACAGCTCGCCCAGCCTGGAACGAAGGTTGTGATAAAAAGTTCTAGCCATGCGCATACAGCGCGCATGCGGCCGGGTCGGTAAGGGGCATCATCAAACTTTATTTGATAGGATTAATAACGGTCGGCGCCGTCCCGGACAAAACAAAAACATTTGTCCAAAAGGAATTATGCCTGTAAAAAGCATAGTAAGTCATCAAAAACTCACCCAAACTCACTCAAATCCGCCATTGCACTACAGCATACAAATGCGGGCTTCCCAAGGTCTTGATGCAGTCCAAGCAAAAACCCGCCAGCCTTGCTATCATCGCGCCACTTTATAAAAGGAAACCCCATGTCCCTGTCCATTTACTCCGCGTCGATTCCCGTCTTCAAACAAATCCTGAACAGCCTGTCGGCGATTCTGGAAAAAGCTGAAAACCACGCGACCGAAAAGAAAATCGATCCAAACGCGCTGTTGAATTTCCGTTTATTCCCCGACATGCTGCCCTTCGTGCGCCAGATCCAGATCGCCACCGACTTCGCCAAGGGCTGCGGCGCGCGTCTGGCCGGCGTGGCCGTGCCGCCGTATGAAGATACCGAGCAAACTTTTGCCGAACTGAAAGCGCGTATCGCCAAGACCATCGCCTTCATCGACGGTTTGCCGCAAGCCGACATCGACGGCAGCGAGATCCGCCCGATCACCACCGGCAGCGGCGAAAAGATCAAGCATTTCACTGGCCAGACCTATCTGTTCCACTACGCGCTGCCGCATTTCTTCTTCCACGCGACGACCGCCTACGACATCCTGCGCCATAACGGCCTGGATGTCGGCAAAAAAGATTTTATCGGTAGTTATTAATCAGTGACGTGGATGGGCGGCACTGTCGCTCATCCGGCGTTAATGCCGGCACAGGCCGGCAATGACGTGATGTATCAGACGTCATGTATTACGCCGCGGATAACCCTGTGCGGTAATCCGCTGCCAGACAATTTCCTTCTGTTCCGGCGTCATCGATACCCAGTGCGCCACTTCGACCACCGTGCGGCCGCAGCCGCGGCAGATTTCATCAAAAGTGGTCGAGCACACTGCGACGCAAGGCGTGTCCGGGCGGATAGGCAAGTCGCTCATTCGTATTGCACCTTTGGTATGCCGAGTTTATCCCAGCCCTCGTGGCCCAGCGCTTCCAGCTTGTCGATATTTTTGTCGAAAATATCCGATGCCTCCGGGAACGCCTCGACGGCGCGGTCGATACTGTCTTCACGCAGCAAATGCAGCGTCGGGTACGGCGCACGGTTGGTGTAATTGCCGATATCGTCAGGATCGGTATCGGCAAACTGGTAGTGCGGATGGAAACTGGCTACCTGCAGCTCGCCATCCAATTGCATGTCTTCCACTGCGCTATCGGCCACATCGAGGAATTCGTTGTAATCGAGGAAATCATTCAACACATAAGGATGCATCAGCATGGTGGTGTCGATCTGTTCCGGATCGCTGTCGGCCAGCGTTTGCAGCTCATCCATCAAGACGCCCAGCAATTCTTCCGGCGTGGTCGCGTCGCACACCACGTAGCGAATTTGTTTTTTGACATGCACGGCCTTGGCGAACGGGCACAGGTTCAAGCCGATCACGGCCTTTTCCATCCAGGCGACGGTATTGGCGATGATGGTATCGTGGTCGTGGTCGGCGGCGCGTGATGAGGTAGTCATTTGCATTTATTTCCTGTGAGTGATGCTGTTACTAAAGCTTGCAGGTGGGTATACAAGTGATACCTTAGCTGCCAAAGCCAAATTGTACGCACTTTTGCGCAGGCTCATGCGGAATCGATCGCGGGCTTGCCGTTTCATCGCATGTGCCTATGCTGGTTCACTTGGCGCGGCATATTCGGCACAGCCTGATCGCAGCGAATTCGAGGCAACATCCTGATTTAAAAGAAATTATTGCAGGTAATTATTTTTGTAAAAATCATATGATCAGCAAAAAGAATCAACGTAAAAAGCTGTCATCCAGCGGACATAATTCTTGACTCAGGCGTGCGGTCATACGTACACTCCGTGCTTAATCATGGTCAGTCCGATGTTTCTTCGACGACAACAATGGAACACTATGCACGAAAACACACCTAAATCCACGATCCTGGCCGCGCTTGTTTTAGCCCTTGCTCCTGCGCTTTCCCAGGCTTACGAATCCGGTCCGGAACTCGCTGCAACGCCGCAAGGCAGCAGCGCTCCCACGTTGATCCCGATGGCGCCACAGGTCACGGCAAAACTGCCGACCATGGACACCCGGCTGCAAAAGACCGACAAACTGCTGAAAAACCTGGCGGACGGCCCTGATGGCTTGCACGACGGCGATGTCTGGGCGCGCATCCGCAGCGGTTATGCGATTCCCGATATCGACAATCAACTGGTCGCCAAGCATATCGCCTGGTACACCGCCCGTCCCGACTACATCGCCCGCACCACCGCGCGCGCGTCGCGCTACATCTATTATGTGGTGCAGGAACTGGAAAAACGCGGCATGCCGACCGAACTGGCCTTGCTGCCATTCATCGAGTCGGCCTTCAACCCGCAAGCATTTTCCAGCGCCAATGCGGCCGGCATGTGGCAATTCGTGCCAGCCACCGGGCGCGACTTCAATTTGAAGCAAAACATGTTCAAGGACGAGCGCCGCGGCGTGCTGGCGTCGACCGATGCGGCGCTGACCTATCTGCAGCGCCTGTACGATATGTTTGGCGACTGGCAACTGGCCTTGGCCGCGTATAACTGGGGCGAAGGCTCGGTGCAGCGCGCGATCAAGAAAAACCAGTCGCTGGGCAAGCCAACCGATTTCGAAAGCCTGGCCGACCTGATGCCGGCCGAAACGCGCAACTACGTGCCGAAATTGCAAGCCGTCAAGAACATCATCGCCAATCCGGGCCAATACGGCATCGCGCTGCAATCGGTCGACAACCAGCCGTATTTCACGGCGGTCGACAAGACCAGCGATATCGACTTGACCATCGCCGCGCAACTGGCCGAATTGTCGCTCGACGAATTCAAGGCGCTGAATCCGCAATTTAATCGCCCGGTCATCACCGGCAGCGAAAAAACCAAGATCTTGCTGCCGCAGGAAAATGCCGCCAAGTTCACCGCCAACCTGGCGCAATGGGGCCATGCGCTGTCGACCTGGACCACGCACAAGATCACCAGCGCGCGCGAACGGATTGAAACGCTGGCGTCGAGATTCGGCACCACGCCTGACGTCTTGCGCCAAGCCAACAACATTCCACAACGTACCAGCCTGAAAGCCGGTTCGACCATCCTGGTGCCGAAAACCTCGGCATCGCTGAACGTCGATATCGCGCCGGAAGTCGCCGACAACGCCACCATGGCGTTCGAAGCCGACCGTCCGGAAAGAAAACATTCGTCGCGCAACGTCAAACTGGCCAAAGGCAACGGCAAAGGACCGATCTCCCTGGTCAAGCCACGCATCCAGCGCGGCAGCAGCAACAACCACCACAAAGCGCACCGCTAAGGTTGGCACCGGCCACCTGGCTGCCCAGGGGTTGCTCAGGCCTTGCAATCGACGTCTGCATGATGTTCTTGCAAGGCCAAAAATCCTCCTCACAAGGCTTTACACGGCGTTTCTCCCCTTTTTGCTAACAGAAAGTACATTTTTTCTATGCAAGGACGGGGGAAATACGGTATAGTATCGCTTGTGCGCTGCAACACTGCAGTTGCCTGCATTAACTAGCAGCTTCGCAAGCCTTAGCGCATCCACAGGATGCCGCTGAATAAAGCCCTCCCGCCTTGTGTGTCGCACCTGACACCGTCCCGGCGCAAAGCTTTTGTGCCGAAATTTCTTTCTATTGAGTCATTTCGTTTTGGTTGGCGTTGCTATTTTGCGTTCTGCTTTTTGCAAGAACGCTGATTTTCACGAAAGAAAAAGAATGACTTTTGAATCCTTAGGCCTGCATCCGTCCATCCTCGCTGCCCTGACCGAGTCCGGCTATACCGCGCCGACCGCTGTCCAATCGCAAGCGATACCGGCCGCGATCGAAGGCCGCGACTTGCTGGTCTCGTCGCAAACCGGTTCCGGCAAGACCGCCGCCTTCATGCTGCCATCGCTGCACAAGCTGGCCAGCATCGAGCCTGGCGCGGCCGGCAAAACGCCGAACCAGGAAATGCAAGCGGCCCGCGCTCGCGGCGACCGTCCACGTTTCAAGGCTGCCCAGCCAAAAATGCTGGTGTTGACCCCGACCCGCGAACTGGCCTTGCAAGTGACCACCAATACCGACAAATACAGCACCGGCATCCGCCGCATCAAGGCTGTATCTATCCTCGGTGGCATGCCTTACCCTAAACAAATGCAATTGCTGGCCAAGAATCCCGAGATTCTGGTGGCGACTCCAGGCCGTCTGATCGACCACATGGAATCGGGCAAGATCGACTTCTCGCAACTGGAAATCCTGGTGCTGGATGAAGCCGACCGCATGCTGGACATGGGTTTTATCGACGATATCGAGAAAATCGTCGAAGCAACCCCGGAAGGCCGTCAAACCATGCTGTTCTCGGCAACGCTGGATGGCGTGGTCGGCAACATGGCGCGCCGCATCACCAAGAACCCGCTGGTGATCCAGATCGCCAGCTCGTCGAACAAGCATGAAAACATCACCCAGCGCGTCCACTTTGTCGACGACCTGTCGCACAAGAATCGCCTGCTGGACCACCTGCTGCGCGACGAAACGCTGGACCAGGCCGTGGTCTTCACCGCCACCAAGCGTGACGCCGACACCATCGCCGACCGCTTGAACATCGCCGGCTTCTCGGCTGCCGCCTTGCACGGCGATATGCACCAGGGCGCGCGTAACCGCACCCTGGACGGCATGCGCCGCGGCCAGGTCAAGGTGCTGGTTGCCACCGACGTTGCCGCGCGCGGTATCGACGTGCCAACCATCACCCACGTCTTCAACTACGACTTGCCGAAATTCCCGGAAGACTACGTCCACCGCATCGGCCGTACCGGCCGCGCTGGCCGTAACGGCCTGGCCATTTCGCTGGTCAACCATGCCGAAGGCATGAACGTCAAACGCATCGAGCGCTTCACCAAGCAACTGATTCCGGTCAACGTCATCGAAGGTTTCGAGCCTAAGAAGACCGCATCGGCGCCACGTTCGAGCGCGCGTCCAGGCAGCTGGAAACCAGGCGACAACCGTGGCGGCGCCAAGCCAACCGGCCAACGCACTTTCAGCAAGCCAGGCGCACCGCGTAAAGACGGCGCACCAAGCAGCGGCGGCGGCTACAAGGGCTCCAACCCGCGCAGCACCGACGGCGCACGCCGCACCTACGGCGACCGTTAATCTTCGATTATCGTTGATTAATGTAAAGTCTTAAGAAAACGGCCACCCGATTCATCTGGTGGCCGTTTTGCATGATGAGTCCCGCTTCCAGGAAACAACACGATGACTGAAACCGCCCGCATCATCGCGTTGCGCGATGGTATAGAAGCGCCGCTGTTCAATGCGCAGCCGATCGGCCGGGCATCGCCATCGCCAACACTGCTGGTCGAGACGCACCAGTTGCCGACAAGCGACTGGCAAAGCCATGCGATCCAGCCGCAAGTACTGACCATGTTCCTGCGTCCAGGCGCCATGCTGCATGCACAGGAAAATGGGCCGGTCAGGCGGATTCCGCTGGTCGCGCGCTCGCTGGCGCTATCGCTGCGCCAGTGCCAGGAAAGCATACAGTGGCTGGAACCGGCCCATTTCATCAGCGTCACGCTGGACGATGCCGTCATGGCGCAAGCTTCGGCAGCTTTACTCGACGGCCGCGACTTCGAAGCGCTGCCCGCACCCGGCATCCGCGACGACATGCTGGCCGCGCTGATGCATACGCTGCAGCTGGAACAAGCCAGCGGCTACAGCTCGGGCCGCCTGTTTACCGATGGTATCGAGCAAGCCATCTGCGCGCGGCTGGTCAGCCAGCATGGCGTACGCGTGCCGGCAGCGGCAATCCCGGGCGGTTTGCCGGCCTGGCAAATGCGGCGCATCACCGACTTTATACAAGCCAACCTGGCACAGCCGATACAATTGACCGACCTTGCGGCATGCGCCGCTTACAGCCCGGCGCATTTTTCGCGGCTGTTCCAGGCCAGCTTCCGGACCACGCCGCATCAATATGTGCTGCAACTGCGCATCACCCAGGCCCAGACACTGTTGCGGCAACGGCAATATTCGGTGATTGAAGTCGGTTTATTATGCGGCTTTACTAATCCGCAACACTTTTCACGCACCTTTCATCGCCTGACCGGCATCACCCCGGGCGCTTACCGGCGCGGCGTGCAAGCAAAAGCATGAAGCGGCACGTTTAGCAGGAACAGGCAAGAAAACAATCGAGCGGCATGATCCAATCCGGATTTCGGGCGTCCCGCCCCTTATCGAAAGGTTGTTCATGTCTGTTCTGGTCTTTTTACACGTCACGGCGATGGTGCTGGGTTTTACCATGCTGATTTCCTACGGCACCGTGTGCCACGTCGTAGCGCGCAGCAATCATGCCGAATTTGCCCGCCTGGCGTTCAAGGCGGTCGGCAAGCTGGATGTCGCGGGACGCATCGCGATTATCCTGGGCATCATCCTGGGACTGGTCGTTGCCCGGCCCTTCGGTTATGGATCAACTTGGTTGCTGGCGTCTTATGTGCTGATGGTGCTGGCCATCCTCAACGGCGCGCTGATACTGGAGCCATTCCAGAAGCGCATGATGGCCGCCGCCGTGGCCGGCACGGCGCCGCTGTTGCCGCAACGCTCGAATGTCGCGCTGTACGCCAATATCGCCGGCTTTTTCTTTTGGACCGCATCGATCTGGCTGATGATCGCCAAGCCGTAAAGCCGGCTATCCAGGCCGCCGCACTGTGGCGGCCTGGACTTTATGCCGCTTTATCACGTCTCGGCCCGGTATAAGCGCAGCTCATCGGATAACGCATCCGATAAAATCAGGGCCGCGTCAACTGGCCGATAACACTCGCTACCTTGGTGGTAATCACATCGACTGCCGGGCCATTTGCGCCATGCGGAATAATGACATCGGCGTGGCGCTTGCTTGGCTCGATGAATTGCTGGTGCATCGGGCGTACTGTTTCCAGATACTGGCCGACGACGCTTTCCACCGAGCGGCCGCGTTCGGTAATATCTCTTTGCATGCGGCGAATGAAGCGGACGTCGGAAGCGGTGTCGACAAAGATCTTCAGCGACATCATGTTGCGCAAGTCCGCGTCATACAAGGCAAACAGGCCTTCGATCACGATCACCGGGGCGGGCTTGACTGGAATGGTCCTGTCGGAGCGGTTGTCGCGCGTGAAGTCGTACTCTGGCATCTCGATCGCTTCGCCATTGCGCAAGGCTTGGACGTGCTGTACCAGCAATGGCCAGTCGAAAGCCTGCGGATGGTCGTAATTCTGCTGGCGGCGAACTTCAGGGGTGAGATGGGATTGGTCGCAGTAGTAATCGTCCTGCATCACGACCGAGACCATATCCGCGCCAAACGACGCCAGCACTTGCTGGGACACCGTTGACTTGCCGCTGCCGCTGCCGCCAGCGACACCAATCACAAACGGATGGAAAGAAATCTTATTCATGCCGAATCATACCGGAAGCGCAACCGAACCGACAGGGGCCGGCTAATCCAAAATGCAACATTGGTCTATCCTGTGACGCCTGCCACAGGATGGCCCGTGAGCGGCTGCTTCCGGTACTTGTTGTCAGTGCAAGCCTGAACTACTACCGATTACGCGGCAATACCCGTCCTCGCCTGGTTCTTGCGCAGCAAGCGCGTTCCGCTGCCCACCGCCTTGTCGATCTGCATCGCCGCGATATAACGACTTTGATGGCTCGCATCGGCCGGCGTCAGCAGCGTCAGCCTGTCCCGCGCGCGGGTCACCGCCACGTAAAAGCGGTTTTCCTCTTCGAGCGGATCGGTTTTGCTGCGCGGGAATTCATCGATGCTCAAATAGGGCAAGATGACGTGGCCGTATTCCAGTCCCTTGATCTGGTCGATGCAGGCGATGGTGACTTTGTGTTGCTTTTTGATGTCGGCCAGGCCGTCTTCCATGACACCCAGCCAGCTTGAAAAGCCGGCCAGGTCGATCTTCGCTTCGCTGCACACGGCGATAAAACCGCCGATCGAACGCGCCACCACGCGCGCCTGTGCCGGGTCGACATAGATGCGGCGCGCGGTGTCGTCGAGTTTCATCAATTGGAATACCTGTTGCAGCGCCTCCCCCGCCAATGCCGCCGCGTCGGCATTGCGCAAATACTCCACCGCCGCCAGCGTCAGCACGGCCTTGTCCTGGTTGTGCGACTTGCCCAGTTGATTGCTCAAGAAGCCTTCCAGCAAGTCCGGGTAGTTGGAGACGTCGGTCTTGGCTTGCTGCAATTCTTCGCGGGTAAACGGAATTTCGGCGAACACGATCAGCGCTTCGAGTATCTCGGTCCGGCGCTGGGCGCTCTTGATGCTGTGTAAATCCTTGCGCGCAATCGCCACCAGGCCGCGCATCATCAGGATTTCCTGGCTGCTCAAATAGCTTTGCATATCGACGAAGGTGTACGGGATATTGTTCTGGAATAAAGCGTTTTCGACGCGTATCGATTGGTCGCGGTCGCGCAGCAAGATCGCCACCGAACCGAAGTTGTGGCCATCGCCCAGCCACTGTTGCAGCGAGGCCAGCAATTGCGCCGCGCAAGCTGCCGGGTCGAGGTAATCGTAATGCATGACATCCAGCTGGGTGCCGCGGGCCAGCGCCGACACGCTGGCTTTATGTTTCAGCAAGCCGACCGATTGCGCCAGTTCCGGGCCATAGCGGTACGATGCAGTCAGCGGGTAACGCTGCATGGCCGGAAATTCCTGTTCGAAACGGTCGCGCAGGAATTGGTGGTCGGCGCCCGACCAGGTGTAGATGACCTGATCCTTATCCCCTGCCCCGCAAAAAAATGCATTGCTGCGCCGTATCAACATGGTCAGGAAGCGGAACGACGCTTCGTTCAAGTCGTGCAATTCATCGGCGACGATGATCTGAAATTCCGGCAATTGCTGGCGCAGCAGCGGATCGTCGTCGAGCAAACGCACCAGGTCGAAAGTGGCGTCGAACTGGGCGCGGAAGTTGATGCCGCCGGTATCGCTGCCGCGCAGCCGTTCATATTCGCGTATCCACAAATAATTGGTGTGCGACATGCCCAGCAATTCCAGATTGTCTTGCAGCGGATTTTCTTCGAAGGCCGGGGTATGGAAATCCAGCCTGGCCTTGGTGCGCAATTGCAGTTTCAGGAATTGGGCGATGGCGGTGTTGGTGGTGGCTATTTCCAACGGGTATACATGAGCGTATTTCTCAGCAACGATTTCCAGCGCTTCCCACGCGTACGGCCGCAAGTCTTCATAGTTGTCGATGGCCGGCATGGCCGCCCTTTCGATTTTCAGCAAGACAATCCGGGCAAAGTCGTCGAAGGTCTGTATCGTCAGGCGCCTGATCACCGGCAAGGCCACGCCGATGTCAGCCAGCCGCTGTTGCAGCGCGACCCGGGCGGCGTGGGTAAACACCAGCGCCAGCATGCGTTCAGGCTGGCGGCCGCGATACAGCGCTTCGGCCAGGCGCAGCGCCAGCGTGGTGGTCTTGGCGGCGCCGGCGTTGGCGTCGATCAGGACCACGCGCTTTTGCGCGGTCTGGATCGCGATCTGTTCGGCCGTCGGCTTGATGCGTTTCGGGATGAACTGGGGGGCGTTACCTGGTGCGTTAGCTATGCTCAAAATTTTTCCTGATGAAATAAGGCGCTCTTACCAAGCACAGGTGCGAAAGCCCGCAAACACGTCATCCCGTTCGGGCAAGTGAAATTGGCGGAAGCGGTTCGACACCAAGCGGGCCGGGGTGGCGAACGAGGCGCCGCGCAAGACTTGGTCGGTCATGAAATGCGGTGCCGAATATTCTCGCCACGCATCGGCCTTGAAGCCTGGATACGGTTCGAACGGCGTCGCGGTCCATTCCCAGATCTGGCCCCACTGAAAACCGGGATGACCGGACGAGGCCGCCAATTCCCACTCCGCTTCGGTAGCCAGCCGGCGCCCTGCCCATGCGCAATAGGCTTGCGCCTCGTACAAGTTGATGTGGCGTACCGGCTCCCATCCGGCCAGCGTGTGCAAGCGTCCGAACCGTACGGTGCGCCATTGCAAACCGTCGCGCTGCCAATAACGGGGCGACGAACGCTCTTGCCGCATCAGCCAGGCACTGCCGGCGGCGCTCCAGAATTGCCGGTTCTGATAGCCGCCATCGGCGACAAAGTCGCTGTATTGTGCATTGGAAATCGGCGACGCATCGATAATGAATGGCGGCACATAGCATGGATGGGCGTTGCGTTCGTTATCGAAGACAAAACCGGCCTGCTGCGCGCCGCCCAGGTTCAGCGTGCCGCCGGGGAAGGCAATCTCGGCCGAAGGCGGCCTCGCCAGCATGGCCCCCGCCTGGTTGAAACCGGCGGGACTGGCCAGTCCCAGCATCTGCAGATTGGCCAGCAGCGCTTCGCCGCGCAAGTCTTCATGGGCCAGCACCAGCCGGTACGGATACAGCGCGGCATCCAGATTGGCCGCGCGCGACAATTTGTCGAGCACCCGGTCCAATACTTCATGGCAATAGGTTTTCAATGCGCCAGGCGTCGGCAAGTCCAGGTTCCAGCGCCGCGGCCGCGGCACCAGGTTGGCGTCGAACATGTCGTCGCCGCGCGTCAACAGCGAATGGCGAATGGCATCGGCCGGATGGCTGGATGCGGCTTCACGCAAGATGAACCATTCGGCGAACCACGCGATGCGGCCCAATTCCCACAACGGCGGGTTGAGCGTCGGCCCTACCGGAACCCGGGATGCATGGTCCAACCCGGCCGCGGCAAAACAGTCGAACAAGCTGAGCGTATAATTTCGGGCAGCCCGCAAGGCAAGCGCCAATTGTTGCGGCGTGGCGTTGCGGAAAGGTGCGTGGCTGAAGTTCATACAGCGATTGTAGCGACTTTTAAGCGGGTCATACCAGTCGTGCGGGCAATTGACGGGCCAAAAATCGCCGCTGCGGCGCGCCATTCGGCGCTTTGGCGCATAATCCGCTGTTACAGTTTTCTTATCCCATACTCATTAATAGAATTTAGGAATGTACATGAGCACAGTTCCCGGCCAACCCATCAAACTGACGTCGTTTTCGCATGGCGGCGGCTGCGGCTGCAAGATCGCGCCCGGTCTGCTGGCGGAAATCCTGAAAAACTCGGCCGGCTTCCCGGTACCAAAAGAGTTGATGGTCGGCATAGAAACCTCGGACGACGCGGCCGTCTATCAATTGAACGACGACCAGGCGCTGATCGCCACCACCGACTTTTTCATGCCCATCGTCGACGATCCATTCGACTTTGGCCGCATCGCCGCGACCAATGCGATTTCCGACGTGTATGCGATGGGCGGCACGCCGATCATGGCGCTGGCCCTGGTCGGCATGCCGGTCAACCAGCTGCCGCTGGAAACCATCGGCCAGATCATCCGCGGCGGTGAAGCGATCTGCGCCGAGGCCGGCATTCCGATCGCCGGCGGCCACACCATCGATTCGGTCGAGCCGATTTATGGCCTGGTGGTGCTGGGCCTGGTCCACCCGTCGAAAGTCAAGCGCAATTCCGGCGCCAAGGCGGGGGACGTGCTGATCCTCGGCAAACCGCTGGGCGTCGGCATCTTGTCGGCAGCCTTGAAAAAAGATGCGCTGGGGCCGGATGGCTACGCGGCGATGATCGCCAATACCACCAAGCTGAACAAGCCAGGCAAGGCGCTGTCGGACATGGCTGGCGTGCATGCATTAACCGACGTCACCGGTTTTGGCTTGCTGGGTCATTTGCTGGAATTGGCGCGCGGTGCGGGTTTGACGGCGCAATTGACGATGGGCCAGGTGCCGTTGCTGCCGGGCGTGGAACGATTGGCGGCCGACGGTTATTTCACCGGGGCGTCGGGACGCAACTGGGATGCGTATGGCAAGGACGTCAGCCTGGCGCCGGATGTGTCGCCGGCGCAGCAGCGTTTGCTGACCGACCCGCAAACCTCGGGCGGCTTGCTGGTGTCGTGCGACCCGGCCAGCGTCGATGCCGTGCTGGCCTTGTTTGAACGCGAAGGCTTTGCCGGCGCGGCGGTGATCGGCGACATGGTCAACGGAATAGCCCGCATCGAGGTCGCCGCCTAAGCGATTACTGACTCAATTACTTACTCATCAACATCTCAACCTGTACCGGAGTCGTCACCGACTTCGGCATGTTGACGATGAAATTGCTGCCCTTGCCCGCTTCGGACTTGATCGACAGGCTGCCGCCATGGCGCAGCAGGACGTGCTTGACGATCGCCAGGCCGAGGCCGGTTCCCTGGGTTTCGCGCGAACGGCTCTTGTCGACCCGGTAAAAACGCTCGGTCAGGCGCGAGATATGTTCGGAACTGATGCCGATGCCGGTGTCATGGGCAATGAATTGCGGCCCATTGACGCCGTCCAGCCAGCTCAGGTGCACCGTGCCGCCGGCCGGCGTGTAGCGCACCGCGTTCGATGCCAGGTTGCCGAAGGCGCTGTACAACTCGTCGTAGCTGCCCAGCACATCCGGGCCGCTGCATTCCATCGTGATCTGGTGCCGGCCGGCCGACAAGGCCTTGGCGTCGCGCAAGACCTGTCCCATCAATTTCTTGATATCCACCGCTTCCGGGCGCAGCGGGTAATCCACCGATTCCAGCCGCGACAACGTCAACATGTCTTCGATCAAATGCTGCATGCGGTGGCCCTGCTCCATCATCAGCTTGATGTGGGCCGCGCGCGTCTGCGGATCGAGGTCGGGGTCGGTCGACGCGATTTCCAGGAAACCGACGATCACCGTCAGCGGCGTGCGCAATTCATGCGAGGCGTTGGCGATGAAATCGCGCCGCATCATTTCGATGCGCTCGGTTTCAGTCGCGTCATGCGTCACCAGGATCTGGCGTCGGTTTTCAAATGGAATGATCTGGACGATCAGCTTGCGGTTGCGGAAGGTCAGCGTCAGCGGCTGTTCGTAGCGCCCGAGGATGATGTAATCCATGAATTCGGGACTGCGGATCAGGTTGGTGACGCGCATGCCCTTGTCGCGTTCCTGGGTCAGGCCCAGGTGCTGCTCGGCGGCCGGGTTGCACCATTCGAGGAACAGCACATCGTCCATGATGACCACGCCATCCGGCAACAGATGCATCGCCTGGCGGAAACGCGCCAGCCATTCGGTCAGCTCGGCCTGGTTCTTTTCATCGTCGCGGCGCAAGCGGTACAAGCGGGAAAAGATATTGGTCCACGCGCCCCAGCCGTCCGGCAGCTTGGAGCTTTGCGGATCGTCCAGCCAGTTACTGAGCTGGAACAGGTACGACAATTGCAAAAACACCATCACCAGCACCAGCGCAAAACCGGCCACCAGCGCCGGCACCAGGCCGAACAAAAACCACAACAGGCCCACGCCGGCCAGCACGATGGCCATGCGCAGCGCGGCGGGGACCCAGAACAGCAATTTGGGATTCATAGTAGGCTCGGACGATGAATTATTTCTCGGACAGCATGTAACCGACGCTGCGTACCGTCTTGATCAGGCTTTCCGCTTCTTTCAATGCCTTGCGCAGGCGCAGCACATGCACGTCCACCGTGCGTTCTTCGATCACCACGTGATCGCCCCATACCTTGTCGAGCAGCTGGCTGCGCGAAAATACCCGCTCCGGATGGGCCAGCAAGAATTTCAGCAATTTATACTCGGCGTGGCCGATGTCGATCTTTTGCTCGTCCATCATCACCGTGCAACTGATCGGGTCGAGCGCGATATTGCCGGCGCGCATGGGCGCTTGCGCATGTTCCGGGCTCTTGCGGCGTAACAGCGCCTTGGCGCGGGCCAGCAATTCGCGCGGCGAAAACGGCTTGGTGACGTAATCGTCGGCGCCGCTGTTGAGGCCGGCCAACTTGTCTTCTTCCATGCTTTTCGCGGTCAGCATGATGACCGGGATTTCATTGAAGTTGCGGTCGGCGCGGATGCGCGACAGCAGGCGCAAACCGGTTTGGTCCGGCAGCATCCAGTCCAGCAAGATCAGGTGCGGCGTGCGGTGCTGGATAAAATCCCAGGCATCCGCGACATTTTGTACCGAACAGCAGTTCCAGCCGGCTTCGCGCAGCGAATAGGTCACCAGCTCAACGATGGCCGGCTCATCTTCAACAATCAATACCGTGGTTTTATCGGATGCCATATTTTACTTATAGATATTACGTGTCGATGTTACTCACAACGCTTACTTGCAACTATTACTCTGGAAGTTCGTCGGCGTCATCCGTCGATACCGTCTTGGTATGGCGGATATCGCGGCCTTCGACCACATAAATGACGTATTCGGCGATGTTTTTCGCATGGTCGCCGATGCGTTCGATCGCCTTGGCGACCCACAGCGTATCGAGCGCGGCCGAAATGGTGCGCGGATCTTCCATCATGAAAGTGATCAGGTTGCGCATGATGGACCTGAATTCATGGTCGATGATGGCGTCTTGCGCAATCAGTTGCAAAGCCTGCTTGCCATCGTTGCGCGCGAACGCGTCCAGCGCGTCGTGCAGCATGTCGCTGGCGGTGTTGGCGATGCCGCGCACCATTTCGTAATGGTTCACCACGGCATTGCCACGCTTGTGCAGATTCTTTGCCACGCGGGCGATCTTGGTCGCTTCGTCGCCAACCCGTTCCAGGTCGGTGATGACCTTGATGGTCGCCATGATGGTGCGCAAGTCGTTGGCGGCCGGCTGGCGGCGCACGATCAAGTGGCTGCACGCGTCGTCCAGCGACACTTCCAGCTGGTTGACGACGTCGTCTTCGCGCATCACGCGGTCGGCGCGTTCCGGGTTGCCGATGCGGAAACAGGTCATCGCATCGAGGAACTGGGTTTCAACGATGCCGCCCATCAAGAGCACTTTCGAGCGTATCGCTTCGAGTTCGTTGTCGTATTGCTTGGATGAATGCTCACCTAACATGCTGTCTCTCCGTATTCAGTCTATATGTGATTGCCGGGCCGGGCCGATCAGCCGAAACGGCCGGTAATGTAATCCTGGGTTTCCTTGCGGGCCGGATTCATGAAAATCTGGTCGGTTTCGCCGAACTCGACCAGTTCGCCCAGGTACATATAGGCAGTGTAGTCCGAGCAGCGCGCGGCCTGCTGCATATTGTGCGTCACGATGGCGATGGTGTAATCCTGTTTCAATTCGCTGATCAGCTCTTCCACCTTCGAGGTCGAGATCGGGTCCAGCGCCGAGGTCGGCTCATCGAGCAGCAACACGTCCGGCTTGACCGCCACGCCGCGCGCGATGCACAGCCGCTGCTGCTGGCCGCCCGACAGCGACAGGCCGCTCTTGTTCAGCTTATCCTTGACCTCGCCCCACAGTGCGGCTTTTTTCAGCGCCCATTCGACGCGCTCGTCCATTTCGCCTTTCGACAAGTCTTCGTACAGGCGCACGCCGAACGCGATATTGTCGTACACCGACATCGGGAATGGCGTCGGCTTCTGGAACACCATGCCGACCTTGGCGCGCAGCATATTGACGTCCTGGTCGGCGTCCAGCACATTGCGGCCGCGATACATGATCGACCCTTCCGCGCGCTGGCCCGGGTACAGGTCGTACATGCGGTTCAATGTGCGCAACAGCGTCGACTTGCCGCAGCCGGACGGGCCGATGAAAGCGGTGACTTTCTTTTCGTGGATGTCCAGGTTGACGTTATGCAAGCTCTGGGTTTTACCGTAGAAAAAGTTCAAGCCTGAAATTTCGATGGTCTTTTTCTTCGGAGCCACATCGGCGGCGGTATCGTGGTTCATGATTTGCGTATTCATATCGATCGCTTCAGTCAATTAATTTGGGATTTTCTGGCTAAACAGCGTACGCGACAAGATGTTCAGCGCCAGCACGCTGAAGGTGACCAGCAAGGCGCCCCCCCAAGCCAGTGCGCGCCAGTTGTCGTACGGGCTCATGGCGAATTGATAAATCACCACCGGCAAGTTGGCCAGCGGCGCATTCATGTCGGCGCTAAAGAATTGGTTATTCAAGGCGGTGAACAGCAGCGGCGCGGTTTCGCCGGCGATACGCGCCAGCGCCAGCAGCACGCCGGTGACGACCCCCGCCTTGACGGCGCGCAAGCGTACCAGCGTCGCCACTTTCCAGCGCGGCGCACCCAGTGCGAAAGCCGCCTCCAGCAAGCTGTTCGGCACCAGGCGCAGCATATTGTCGGTGGTGCGCACCACCACCGGCACGGCGATCAGCGACAGCGCCAGCGAACCGGCCCAGCCGGAGAAATGCTTGACGTTGGCGACATACAGTGCATACACGAACAGGCCGATCACGATCGACGGCGCCGACAGCATCACGTCGGTGACAAAACGGGTGATTTGCGCGAACCAGTTTTCTTCGCCGTATTCGGCCAGGTAAATGCCGGCGAAAATCCCGATCGGCGTGCTGATCAGCGTCGACAAGCCGACCATCATCAGGCTGCCGACGATGGCGTTCATCAAGCCGCCGCCCTCGCTGCCCGGCGCCGGCGTGGTTTGCGTCAGCATGTTCAGCGACAGGCCGCCGACGCCCTTGATCAGCAGCGTGGCCAGGATCCAGATCAGGAAGATCAGGCCGACCGACATGGCCGCCACCGACAAGGCGATGCCGATGCGGTGCACCAGCAGGCGCTTGCGGTAGACCGGATTCATGGCCGGCTTCAGAGAGGCTTCTTGGTTCATTTCAGGATTCAGGCTGGATGGATTGCTCATTATTTGGCGCCTTCCTTGCGGGACATTCCTGCCAACATGATCTTGGCGCCGGACAGGACGATAAAGGTGATCGCGAACAAGATCAGCGCCAGTGCGAACAGCGACGCGACATGCAGCTTGGTTTCGGCTTCGGCGAATTCATTGGCCAGCGTGGAAGCGATACTGTTACCGGCGGCAAACAGCGACCACGACAGTTTATTGGCGTTACCGATCACAAAGGTGACCGCCATGGTTTCGCCCAGCGCGCGGCCAAGGCCCAGCATCACGCCGCCGACCACGCCGGTCTTGGTGTAAGGCAAAACGATCTTGCGCACCACTTCCCAGCGCGTGCAGCCGAGGCCGTAAGCGGATTCCTTCAGTACCGCAGGCACGATTTCGAACACGTCGCGCATCACCGACGAAATGAACGGGATGATCATCACGGCCAGGATCAGGCCGGCGGTCAGGATGCCGATCCCCATCATCGGGCCGTTGAACAACTGGCCGATCACCGGCAAGTTGCCCAGCGTTGCTTTCAATACCGGTTGCGCGTAATCGGCAAACAGCGGCGCGAACACGAACAGGCCCCACATGCCGTAGATGATGCTCGGCACGCCGGCCAGCAATTCGACCGCGGTACCCAGCGGGCGGCGCAGCCAGACCGGGCAAATTTCAGTCAGGAACAGCGCAATGCCGAAACTCACCGGGAAGGCGATCAGCAAGGCGATGAACGAGGTCGACAGCGTGCCGACGATGGCGATCAGCGCGCCGTATTGATCGTTGACCGGGTCCCACTCGACCGTGGTGATGAAAGCGGGGCCGAATTCTTTAAACGCGGGCCAGGCGCCGATGATCAGCGAAATGATGATGCCGACCAACACCAGCAACACCGATAAGGCGAACAACATCGTCACCTTGTGAAAAATAAAATCCTGCAAGCGCTGCTTGCGCATGGTGGTATGCATTTGCGCCTGATTGCTGGCGTCGGCATGAATATCGGGCATGGAGATCGGGGAGGAAGTTAAATTTGCGCTCATATTGTGCCATTAGATGTGTAGCCAGGGTCGCCCGTGCTAGCCGGGAAAGCCTGCACCGCAAGCATGCGGCCAGGCTTTCCCGGCTAACCCCCTCTCTCCTTGCAAGTCGCCATGCCGCGGCTGCTGAGGAGAGAAGGAAAACCGGATTAGTAGATTGCTTTACCAGAAGCGTCTTTCAGATTGGCTTTCCACGAATCTTCCACCAGCTTGACGACCGATGCCGGCAGTGGCACGTAGTCCAGGTCGGCAGCGGCGGCGCCGCCGTTTTTATAGGCCCAGCCGAAGAATTTCAGGACTTCCTTGGCTTTGGCGGCATCGGCCTGGGTTTTGTGCATCAGGATGAACGATGCGCCGGTGATAGGCCAGCTGTTTTTACCAGCCTGGTCGGTCAGCACCACGCCGAAACCTGGGGTTTTGTTCCACTCGGCGCTGGCGGCGGCCGCTTTGAAAGCGTCGTCGCTAGGCTGCAGATAGGTGCCTTCCTTGTTTTGCAACTGGGTATGGGTCATCTTGTTTTTCTTGGAGTAAGCCCACTCCACGTAACCGATAGCACCCTTGATGCGCTGCACGTTTGCGGCGACGCCTTCGTTACCCTTGCCACCGACGCCAACCGCCCATTTCACCGCCGTGCCGGCGCCGATCTTGGTTTTGAATTCAGCATCGGTTTTCGACAAGAAGTCGGTGAACAGGAACGAGGTGCCCGAACCGTCGGCGCGGTGCACCACGGTGATTTCGGTGTCCGGCAGCTTGACCCCGCCGTTCAGCGCGACGATTTCAGGCGCATTCCACTTGGTGATCTTGCCCAGGTAGATGTCGCCGATCACTTTGCCGGTCATTTTCAATTGGCCAGGAGCGATACCGTCCAGGTTGACCACGGTGACCACGCCGCCCATGATGGCCGGGAACTGTGTCAAGCCTTCAGCATCGAGCTCTTCCGCTTTCAATGGCATGTCGGACGCGCCGAAGTCAACGGTCTTGGCCTTGATTTGCTTGATGCCGGCGCCGGAACCAACCGATTGGTAGTTCAGGCCATTGCCGGTCGAGGCTTTGTAAGTCTCGGCCCATTTGGCGTAGATTGGGTACGGGAATGTTGCACCAGCACCTGTCATATCTGCCGCCATGACGGAAGCGGAAGAAAATGCCATCGCTGCCGAAGCACCCACGACGATCAATTTGAACATTTGCTTCATTTGCATATCAAGTCCTCAGGGTTGTTAGGGAATAAAGTCCCGGATCAATGCTGCGCAGTCTACCGCTCAAATATGACAGCTTTATGACATGGACAAAAAACCTGAAAAAAACCTCTACGCCCCGAGAAACAGTGAAAAATTACAAGCGTTGTCATAATTGATGTAACGCAAACGGGGGCAATGTCACTAGCGTGTCACATTTCGCAATTACACTCCAAAAGTGCAATACACGCTAGAATTAACTATCCGCAAAGACAAAAAAACATGAAACCTGAACAACACACGGAAGTGACAAAATCAGGCATCTTGCTTGATCGTGAGTTATCGCAGCTCACTTTTAACCGGCGCGTGATGGCGCAAGCGGAAGATAAAAGCATCCCTTTGCTGGAACGCCTGCGTTATTTATGTATTGTCAGCAGCAACCTCGACGAATTCTTTGAAGTGCGCGTGGCCAGCCTGCTGGCGGCCGGCAGCATCGGCGGCTCGCTGGCGGGCCACCCCGCCCTGATGGCGACGCTGGAACGGATCGGCAATGAATGCCACCTGATGGTCCAGCAACAATATGACATATTAAATAGCGAAGTATTACCGGCCTTGCGCGCCAAGGGTGTGCACTTGCTGCGCCACAACGACCGCAACGACGCCCAGCGCGCGTGGGTCAAGGATTATTTCGACCGCGAAGTGCGGCCGCTGCTGACGCCGATCGGCCTCGACCCGGCCCACCCCTTCCCCCAGGTAGTTAACAAGAGTCTCAATTTCATCGTCTCGCTGAGCGGCAAGGATGCATTCGGCCGCGGCACCGCGATCGCCATCGTCAAGGCGCCGCGGGTATTGCCGCGCGTGATACGGCTGCCGGACGAACTGTCGGCCAACGGCGTCTCGTTCTGCCTGCTGTCGTCGATCATCCACGCGCATATCTCGGACTTGTTCGCCGGCCGCGAAGTGATCGCCTACTCGCAATTCCGGGTCACTCGCGACAGCGACCTGTGGGTCGATGAAGATGAAGTCAAGAATTTGCGCCAGGCCTTGAAAGGCGAGCTGGTCGGGCGCCAGTTCGGCACCTCGGTGCGGCTGGAGGTGGCGATGAATTGCCCGCCGGAGCTGTCGCAATTCCTGCTCGACCAGTTCAGCCTGGACCAGAGCAGGCTGTACCGCGTCAACGGCCCGGTCAACCTGGTGCGGCTGGCCGAGCTGATCGAGCATGTCAACCAGCCCGCGCTGCGCTTTCCGCCGTTCTTCCCCGGCTTGCCGCAAAAAATGGCCGGCGCCGACATCTTTGCCGCGCTGAAAAAACACGACATCCTGCTGCACCACCCTTACCAGTCGTTCCAGACCGTGATCGACTTCGTGCGCAGCGCCGCGTACGACAGCAGCGTGGTGGCGATCAAGCAGACGATTTACCGCACCGGCATGAATTCCGACTTGATGGAATCGCTGATCGCGGCCGCGCGCATGGGCAAGGAAGTCACCGTCATCGTCGAATTGATGGCGCGTTTCGACGAGGAAGCCAATATCAACTGGGCCGACAAGCTGGAACAGGCCGGCGCGCAAGTGGTATATGGCGTGGTCGGCTTGAAAACCCATGCCAAGGTAGCGCTGGTGATACGCCGCGAAGAAGGCGCGCTGCGCTTTTATGCCCATTTGGGCACCGGCAATTACCACCCGACCACCACCAAGCTGTACACCGACTTCGGCTTGCTGACCTCGCGCCAGGAATTGGCGGTCGAAGTCAACGAAGTGTTTATTCACCTGACCAGCCTGACCAAGCCGCACAACCTGAACCATTTATGGCTGGCGCCGTTCGGCTTGCAAAGCGAGATCATCAAGGCGATCCGCAACGAAGCCAAGATCGCCCGCGCCGGCCGCCCCGGCCGCATCATCGTCAAGATCAATGCGCTGGTCGATGAATCGGTGATACGCGCGCTGTACGCCGCGTCGAACGACGGCGTCAAGATCGACCTGATCGTGCGCGGCGCCTGCACGCTGAAACCGGGCGTGCCGGGCTTGTCCGAAAATATCCGGGTGCGTTCCATCATCGGCCGTTTCCTGGAACATAGCCGCATCTATTATTTCCGCAACGACTTGGCGCACGACGTCTACCTGGCCAGCGCCGACTGGATGAGCCGCAACCTGTTCCGCCGCGTCGAAGTGGCGTTCCCGATACTGGACCGCTCGCTGAAACGGCGGGTCATCGCCGAAGGCTTGAACCCTTACCTGAAAGACAATACCAATGCGTGGGAACTGGAGCCGAGCGGACATTACCAGCGCCGCAAGCCGCGCGGCAAGCAAGTGTCCTTCAGTGCGCAGCAATACTTGATGCAGACCTTGGGCACGCCAAGTACCGAGGTGCACGACTAGACGCGCGGGCACCATCAGGCACAATCGTATCTTGACCATACAGGGAGAACAAGATGGATCTGATTTTATGGCGCCATGCCGAAGCCGAGCCCGGCACACCGGACCTGGAGCGCGCACTGACGCCGAAAGGACAGAAGCAGGCGCGCCGCATGGCCGACTGGCTGACCTCGCAATTGCCCGACAGTTGCAAGATACTGGTCAGCCCGGCGCGCCGCACGCTGCAAACCGCCGAAGCGCTGGGCCGCAAGTTCAAGCTGCATAATGAACTGGCGCCCGGTGCGGAAGCGGAAGATATCTTGAAGGTGGCCAACTGGCCTGCCGCCAAAGAGTCGGTGCTGATCGTCGGCCACCAGCCGACGCTGGGCCAGGTGGCGGCGCTGCTGCTGACTGGCGAAGAGCTCGATTGGGACATGCGCAAGGCTGGCGCCTGGTGGTTTTCACAGCACGAACCGGGCGATCCGGCCAGCGTTTACTTGAAAGCCGTGATGTCGCACGACCTGGTGGTAAAGTAACCGTTGTAAAGTAATGAGCTAAAACAATTTCGTGTGCGAATCGTCTTGAATTGCCGTCCCCATCTGCTAGAGTTTAAGCGTATCAACTCCAGGGAGCGGCCGCCCAACAGCGGTTGAAAACATTATGTTCGCATTGCTCTTTGCCGGTATTTTCGGCGCCATGATCAGTTTCATCGCTTATGAACTAATCGATGAAATGCGCGGCAGCGCCCAGAAACTGCAAGACCGTTATCACGAGTGACGGAACTTGCTCATTTGTAGCAATGGCGTCAGCGGCGCTGGTCACAGCAGCCACTCACGCCATTCTCCGATTTTCCTCCGCTTTTTCCTTCCTGTTACATTCCCGTCTTGAACTTGGTATAAATGCGCGTCATCAAACGGCGTATATCGGCCGTGGTCGCTTCCGGCGCCGCCATGCGCTGCTTGTCCTGGTCGGACAGGAAGATCGCCTTATTGTCGGCAATGTCCTTGCGCACGAACTTGACGCTGGCCGTGTTCGGATTGGCGTAAAACACCTTGTTGCTCAGGCTGGCATGCACTTGCGGACGCAAGATGTAATTGATGAACAAGTGCGCATTGCCTGGATGCGGCGCATCGGCCGGGATCGCCATCGTGTCGAACATCAGCGCCGCGGTTTTCGGGATCAGCACCTGGATTACATTGCCGTTCTTGGCGTCGATGGCGCGCTGGCGCGCGATATTGATGTCGCCCGACCAGCCCAGCGCCACGCAAATCGCGCCGTTGGCCATGTCATTGATGTAGCCAGACGAGCTGAACAGTGTCACATTCGGACGAATTACCTGTAATACTTTAGCCGCTTCCTGGTAATCGGCGGCGACCTTCGAGTACGCCGGCTTGTTCAGGTATTGCAATGCGGCCGGCAATACTTCCGACGGCGAGTCGAGGAAAGACACGCCGCACGATTTCAGCTTCGACGCGTATTTCGGATCGAAGATCAGATCCCACGCATTGTCGGGCATCGGCAAGTTGCCGAGCGCGGCCTTGACCTTGTTCACATTGATACCGACCGTGGTGTAGCCCCACAGCCAGTCGACCAGGTATTCATTGCTCGGATCGATCTTGGACAACTTGGCCTGGATCGCCGGATCGAGATTGCCAATATTACTCAGCTTGCTTTTATCGAGCTTGCGCAGCAGGCCGGCGTCGATTTGCAAACGCGCCCATTGCGCGGTCGGCACCACGATATCGTAGCCCGACTTGCCGGCCACCAGCTTGGCATTCAGGATTTCGTTATTGTCGAACACATCGTAACGCACCTTGATGCCGGTTTCCTTTTCAAAATTCTTGACCGCATCGTCACTGATGTAATCCGACCAGTTATAGATGTTCAAGACTTTTTCTTCCGCAGCCTCGACATGAACCGGCAAAGCCAGCGCCATGGCCGCAGTCACAGCCGCCACTGCCATCCCCAATTTCCGCCCCACAGGCGCTTGCCATGCTCTTGCCAACATTTCCAGTCTCCAATTGTTAAATGACGATCATATTATATCGACAGGCCAGAATCAGGTCTAGCCATGATCCCGGCCTATATCAGCCAAACTGCTGCTAAAATGCAACAAATCAGCGCTCTGCGCTTACGGCTTGCTCAGGTCGACTGCCGCCTCGCCCTTGCCAAACACCAGCGCGCCATGGTCCGCATCGATGGCGACCACATCTTTCGGCCCGAACTTGCCTTCCAAAATCAGCTTCGACAGCGGATTTTCGATTTGCTGCTGGATCGCCCGTTTCAGCGGCCGCGCGCCATACACCGGATCGTAGCCAGCTTCGGCGATCTTTTGCAACGCCGCTTCCGACACAGTCAAGCCCATGTCCATGCGGCCCAGGCGCTGTTCCAGGATCTGCAACTGGATCTTGGCGATGGCGCCGATGTTTTTCTCATCCAGGCCATGGAACACGACGATCTCATCGATGCGGTTGATGAATTCCGGCCGGAAATGCGAACGCACCTCGGCCATCACCGACAATTTCACGACGCCGGGATCGTCGCTGTCCATCGATTGAATCTTTTGCGAACCGAGGTTGGACGTCATGATGATCACGGTATTCTTGAAATCGACGGTGCGGCCCTGCCCGTCCGTCATGCGTCCATCGTCCAGCACTTGCAGCAAGACATTGAACACATCGTGATGCGCCTTCTCGACTTCGTCCAGCAAGATCACGCTGTACGGCTTGCGGCGCACCGCCTCGGTCAGGTAACCGCCCTCGTCGTAACCGACATAACCGGGCGGCGCGCCGATCAGCCGCGCCACCGAATGCTTCTCCATGAATTCGCTCATGTCGATGCGTATCATCGAATCCTCGGTATCGAACAGGAAGGTCGCCAGCGCCTTGCTCAGCTCGGTCTTGCCGACCCCGGTCGGTCCCAGGAACATGAAGGAACCGTAGGGACGGTTCGGATCGCCGAGCCCGGCGCGCGAACGGCGGATCGCATCGGCCACCGCGTTGATCGCCTCATCCTGGCCCACCACCCGCTCGTGCAGCTTCTGTTCGATATGCAACAGCTTGTCGCGTTCGCCCTGCATCATGCGCGCCACCGGGATGCCGGTCGCGCGCGACACCACTTCGGCGATCTCTTCGGCGCCGACATAGGTGCGCAACAACTTCGGCTTGCCCTTGTCGTCGGTGGCCGCCAGCAAGCCGCTTTCGGCATGCTTCAATTGCGCTTCCAGCTCAGGCAGCGTGCCGTATTGCAGCTCGGAGACACGCTGCCAATTACTGTCGCGGCGCGCCTGCTCCATCTGCAACTTGACCTTGTCGATCGCTTCCTTGATATGGGTCGAGCCTTGCACCACGGCTTTTTCGGCCTTCAGGATTTCTTCGAAATCGTTGTATTCGCGTTGCAGCTTGAGGATTTCCTCATCGATCAAGTCGAGCCGGCGCAACGACGCCTCGTCCTTTTCCTTCTTGACGGCTTCTTTTTCAATCTTCAACTGGATCAGGCGGCGTTCCAGCTTGTCCATCACTTCCGGCTTGGAATCGATTTCGATCTTGATCTTCGACGCCGCTTCATCGATCAAATCGATGGCCTTGTCGGGCAAGAAACGGTCGGTAATATAACGGTGCGACAATTCCGCCGCCGCGATAATCGCCGCATCGGTGATTTCTACCTTGTGGTGCAATTCGTATTTATCCTGCAAGCCGCGCAAGATCGCGATGGTCGCCTCGACGCTCGGCTCATCGACCAGGATTTTCTGGAAGCGCCGTTCCAGCGCGGCGTCTTTCTCGATGTATTTGCGGTACTCATCGAGCGTGGTCGCGCCGACGCAATGCAGCTCGCCGCGCGCCAATGCCGGTTTCAGCATATTGCCGGCGTCCATCGCGCCTTCCGCCTTGCCGGCCCCGACCATCGTATGCATTTCATCGATGAAGACGATGGTCTGGCCTTCGTCCATCGCCAATTCCTTCAGCACCGCTTTCAGGCGTTCCTCGAACTCGCCGCGATATTTCGCGCCGGCCAGCAGGGCCGCCATGTCCAGCGACAAGACCCGCTTGCCCTTCAGCGATTCCGGCACCTCGCCATTGACGATGCGCTGCGCCAGTCCCTCGACGATGGCGGTCTTGCCGACGCCGGGTTCGCCGATCAATACGGGATTATTCTTGGTGCGGCGCTGCAAGACCTGGATCGCGCGGCGAATTTCATCGTCGCGGCCGATCACCGGGTCCAGCTTGCCCTGGCGGGCGCGCTCGGTCAGGTCCAGCGTGTATTTCTTCAACGCTTCGCGCTGGCCTTCGGATTCCTGGTTATCGACCTTGTTACCGCCGCGCACAGTCTGGATCGCCGCTTCCAGCGACTTGCGCGACAACCCGCTTTCGCGCGCCAGCTTGCCGGCGTCGGACTTGTCGTCCGCCATCGCCAGCAAGGCCATTTCGCTGGAAATAAACTGGTCGCCGGCTTTTTGCGCTTCCTTGTCGGACAAATTCAGCACGCCGATCAATTCACGGCTCGGCAAGACATCGCCGCCGGTGCCGGAGACTTTCGGCAAACGTTCCAGCGACGCCTTCAAGGCATTGCCGAGTCCGGATACATTGACGCCGGCGCGCTGCAACAGCGAGCGCGCACCGCCGTCGTCCTGGTTCAGCAAGGCGCTGAGCAGGTGGACTGGTTCGATATAGGGATTGTCATTGCCCACCGCCAAGCTTTGCGCATCGGCCAGGGCTTCTTGAAGTTTTGTCGTGAGTTTGTCTTGCCGCATGGAAATGCTCCCTAATTATTTACTTATACAGCAAATTGGGATATCCCCGCGCATTTCAAGCACCGGGGACAGACCTCGATTATGAAGCAACAGTTACCAAGTAACATATTGCCGGATAATCCTGGTCCGTCCCGGGTTTACAGCCATTTGGACAGGGCGATGTCGTCGCTGACACGCGCGTCGACCCAGCGCGCGCCTTGCGGGGTCTGTTCTTTTTTCCAGAACGGCGCTTCGGTCTTCAGGTAGTCGATGATGAATTCGCAGGCGGCAAACGCCTCGCCGCGATGCGCGGCGCTGGTGGCGACCAGTACGATTTGTTCCAGCGGTTTTAAGGGGCCGACGCGGTGGATCACCAGCGCGCCATACAAGGGCCAGCGCTGTTTCGCCTGCTCGACGATGGCGGTGATCGCTTGTTCGGTCATGCCGGGATAATGCTCCAGCTCCATCTCGGACACCGACGCGCCGTCGTTCATGTCGCGCACGGTGCCGACAAAGGTCACCACCGCGCCGACTTGCGGCTGGCCGGCCCGCAGGCGGGCGACTTCGCTACTCAGGTCGAAGTCGTCCGTCTGGATACGCACCGCACTCATTTTGCGCCGCCTATGCGGCGCAGCAAGACTTCGATGCGGCTGGCGGTGCGGCTGTCGGCCAAGGCCGGCATCGCGCACAGCTGTTGCAGTTGCGAGATCTGGCTCAGCGGCTTTTGGCCGGACTTGAGCGACGATTGCAAGACCCCGACCTGCATTTTCAAGCGCTCGCGGGCGAATTCGGCGCCGCTGTCGACGCCGGCGACGATTTCCAGGCGCAATACTTCTTCCAGCAATTTGGCGCTATTCACTTGCAACAAGGCCGCATAATCGGCTGCTCCTTGTTGCAATGCATTCAAAGCAGCATGAAAACGGCCGTGCAATACACGCTCGTATTGGGCATCCAGCGGCGGCAGTCCGCTCCAGCGCGCTTGCCATTCATCACTGCTGATACCGGCATCCGGCTGGACCAGCGCACTTTCCAGCGACTGGCACAAACGCAATTTGTCGCGCAAGGCGTTCGCTTGCGCCGCGCCGGCACGTTCGGCGATGGCGTCGGCCTGTTGCTGCACATGGCCGACTGCCGCCTGATAACGCTGTTCGATCTTGGCTTCGCTGGCGCGCGGCACCGGACCGACCGCGCCCCAGGCCTGGCGCGCGTCGCGCAGCAAGTTGCCGATGAAGGCGATGCGGCTCTTGTCGTCGCCTTGTTCCGGGATCACGGCGGCTTCCAGGTCGGCGCAGACCGCTTCCTTGGCGTGCAAATGTTCGCGCCGTTCGTGGTCGGCGGCGTGGGCGCTTTCCTTGCGCTTGGCGAAGACTTCATCACATGCGGCGCGGAAACGCTGCCACAAAGCCTGTTCGGCGCGGCGTTCCAGCGGCAAGGCCTTGGCCAGTTCCTGCCATTTTTCTTGCAATACTTTCAACATGTCGACCGTGTTGCGCTCGCTAGGCTTCAGCAAGCCGACTTCGGTAATCAATTGCTCGCGGCGCGCGGTTTCGATCTGGCGCTGGGTCTCCAGCGGCGCCGACAATGCCGCCAGCGCTGTCGAGAATTCCGCATCGAGGCGTTTCTTTTCCTTGCGGTCGATGGTGCCGAGCCGGCTCCATGCCTGGCGCAAACGCTGCGTTGCGGCGGCAATCTGTTTCCAGTCGCTACTTTCCTGCACGGCCAGCGCGGCCGTTTCGGTAATCAATTCCTGGGCCTTGGCCGCATTGCCGTGACGTTCATCGGCCAGTTGCCTGAAGTGCAAGGCGGCTGGCGCGTAGGCCACGCTGCAGGCGGCGTCGAAACGCTCCCACAACGATTTCGGCGCCGGGCCGGACAAGGTGTCGAGCGATTTCCAGCGTTCGCGCAGGCTGCCGACCTTCTTGGCCAGTTCCGTCATCGGCAAGGCCAGCGCCGGCAATTCCTCGCCGGCCTTGACCAATTCCTCGCGCGACACATTACCGCCCCAGCGCGCCCAATCGGCCAGCCGCTTGAATTCGGCGCGCACATGGGCCAGGCGGTCGGACTGGGCCGGCGTCAAACGGCCGTGCTTGCTGTCGCGCAGGGTTTTATCGTGTTCGGACGCCAGTTGCAACTGGCCTTCCTGCAAGGCGGCATCCATGCCGTCCAGCGCCTTCAGGAATTCTGCGCTGGAAACGGTTTTGTGTTCCTTGTGTTCTTTGCTTTCTTTTTGCGGAACCGCGGCGCGCTCTTCCTTCACCACCGGCAGCGGTACCGGAATACTGGCCAGCAGCGTGTCGAATTGCTGTTGCAAGCCATTCGACACATCGTTTTCCGGCAAGCGCGGCAGGTTTTTCCATGCCCGCTTCAGCGTGTCGGCATTCAGGGTGGTCAGCTCTTGCGCCTGCCATTCGGCCAGCGTCGCCTGGCGGCTGTCGAAGGCCGCCTGATGCTGGGCCAGCGCCAGCAAACCGGCTTGCACTTGCGCTTGAGCATCAGCAAAATCAGCCGCCAAATGCTTCGGCAACGATGCGAATTCGAGCGAGGCCGCATGGACCGCATGGGCGTTATTCAGGCGCTCCAGCGCCTGCGTCATCTGTTCGGCCGACAAGCCGCTGGCCGGCAGGCGGCGCAATTCGGCCACCGCGTCGATCACGGCGCGCTGCAAGGCCACTTGCGCTTCCAGGCGCAGCGCCAGCGCGGCGCGGGCGGTGGTAAATTGTTCGGTCAGTGGCGCTGTCGCCTTGATCACCAGCCATGCGCGATCCAGTTCGGCAACCTGATTCGGGCTCAGTTTTTCATCGCGCAGCAAACGCTGGGCGGTATCGATGCCCGCTTGGGCTTTTTGTTCTTCGGCTTGCTGATGGCGTATCAAGTCCAGCCGGCCTTGCATCAATTTGGCGACCCGGCGGTCGGTATTGCGCATCGCCTGGTGCACTTGCTCCAGCAATGCCTGGCTATGCACATGGCCGGCGGCGATCAGGCGCGCATCGGCGAACTCGCTGCGCAGGATAAATTCAACGGCCGCGGTTTCATTGCCGGCCACGGCTTGCGCCTGAGCAGCCTGTTCGGCGCGGCGCGATGCGGCCTGCGCACTAGCGACCGCTGCCGCAGCTTGCTCAGCCACGACGACGTTCGTTTCAGTAGGTTTGCTGGCGGAACGTTTAAAAAGGAAATCGAACATGGCGTGCTTTGAATGGATCAAAACCGCAATCATAACAAAGCCAGGCGCAAAGGATGGGGCAAGGTTGCAGTTTATCGCAAAGACCTTGAAAAACAGCCTGGAGCCCTTATTAAAATATCCATTACTTTACCATGGACACTTTTTTAAGCGCTCGTATCCGTTGCGATAACCCGCAAGGCTTGCTTGCCCGGCGGCCGGTTCGTCGTCGATGGCGGCACATCGGAAACATCGGAAACTTCCGCTGCCACTGGCAACTCAGATAACTGTGCGGCTGGCGGCTGCGCCAGCTGGATCGCGGCGGCCGCGTCAGGCCCGCCGGACGGCGCCACCACCTGTATCTGCGGCGCCACAGGCGTCACCGCCAGAGCGGTATTGCGGCTGCGGCGCCGCTCCTCGGCCCGCGCATCATGCGCGAGAAACTGGTTGGCGATCGAAAACCATGCTTCGCCGCAAATGACACTGCGCGCAATGGCAAACAGTTCCCGTTCTTCTTTTTCCAGCCGCTGCAGCAACACCGTGCAAAAAGCGTCGATATTGGCGCAAATATGCTCCACCTGTTCTTCAGTGTGCGCGGCGACGCTGCCGGCGCGCTGCTGGATCGCATTGACATTGTCCAGCGCGGCCCGGTTCAGGGTGCTTAATTCATCGAGCAGGCGGTCGGCCCGCTCGGTCGCCTGGCGGATCGCCGGAATCAGATACATTTCGATCTTGCGCCAATGACAAGTCTGGTACAAACGGTCGAGGTGGTCGCAAGCGTATTGCAATTGCGCCAAGGTGATGCTGTTTTGCTGCCTTAACGTCGCTTGTACATATTTTTGAAACGACAGCAGGCTGACCCGCACACTGGCTTGTTCAACTGATAGCGCAACCAAAGTATATGTAGCCGTTAACATTCCCACTCCCAAGCGGCGCCACCGCCCCGGCGGTAGCATGGTTCATGGCCTGGAGTAACGCTACTGACTGGTGCATACCGTGCGTATTCCAAACCTGGAACTGAAAGTGTAAAGACTGCTAACAACCATGGGTTTGATCTTCGACAAACCTGTGTAAGATCAGGCTTACGCAAGCAAGCTAAACAATAAGAGCGACTGGCACAGCGTCCACGGCAAGGCAAGCCCGCGATGGACGCTTTGCCAGGCACGCTCAGGCCGGCTCGCCCTGTAACTGGATACGCAAACTCAGCGTGCCCGAATCTTCCGACGGGAATACCGCGCCGCCGGCCCGCTTGACCAGCCGTTGCATGCCCTTGTTTTGCGATAAGGTTTCACCGGTCAATTGTTGCGTGCCGCGGCTGCGGAAATAGGCGATCAGCTTGGCGAACAAAATCGGTCCCAGTCCCTGCCCTTTCAGCCGCGAACGCACCGCGATGGCGAATTCGGCGCTGATATTGTCCGGATCGGCCACCGCCCGCACCACGCCCAGCGTTTCCGGCTGGCCCAGCGCATTCGCACGGGTCGCGATGAACGCCATCGCGCGGTCGTAATCGATGTGGGTCAGCCGTGCCAGTTGCGACGGCGACAATTCGCGCATGGTCGTGAAAAACCGCGCGCGGATGTCTTCCGGATCCAGCGCGCGGAACAGCTCCATGTGTTGCGGCGCATCTTCCGGACGGATCGGCCGCAGCGTGATCTGTTGCCCCTGCCATTCGACTTGCTGCTCCAGTTCTTGCGGATAGGGGCGGATCGCCAGCCGGTCGTTGGCATTGCCCGGCTGCAGCCGGATGCGCGCATCGAGCGCGATCACGCCGCCGGGGTCGACCAGCAGCGGGTTGATGTCCAGCTCGGCCAGTTCGCCGACGTCGGCCACCAGTTGCGCCACCTGGATCAGCGTGCGGCAGACGGCGTCGATATCGGCCGGCGGCGAACTGCGGTAGCCGGCCAGCAATTTCGACACGCGGGTGCGGCTGATCATGTCGCGCGCCAGCACGGTATTGAGTGGCGGCAAGCCGATCGCATGGTCGGCCGTCACTTCCACCGCCAGGCCGCCCTGCCCCACCAGGATCACCGGCCCGAACACCGGGTCGGTGGTCACGCCGACGATCAATTCATGCGCATGCGGGCGGCGCGCCATTTGCTGCACGGTAAAACCGTCCAGCCGCGCATCAGGCCGCATGCGGCGCACCCGTTTCAGCATCGCGGCGGCGGCAGTGCGCAGGATATCCGGCGTGTCCAGATCCAGCGCCACGCCGCCGACGTCCGATTTGTGGGCCAGGTCGGCCGAATGGATCTTCAGCGCCACCGGATAGCCGATCTGCGCCGCCACCGCCAGCGCCTCTTCGACGTCGGCCGCCATGCGCGTGACGGCCACCGGTATGCCGTAGGCGGCCAGGATTTCCTTGGCCCGGCATTCGCCCAGCACGGTCTGGCCGGCCGCCAGCGCCTGGGCCACGATGTCGCGCACCCGCGCGCGGCGCGGCGCCGATTGCGGCAACTGGCCCGGCACTTCCATCAGCAACTCCTGGTTGCGCCGGTATTGCACGATCTGCATGAAACCGTGCACGGCTTTCTCGGGCGTGTCGTAGGTCGGGATTCCGGCCCGGGTAAACACTTGCCGCGCCGGCGCCACCGAGGCGCCGCCCAGCCAGCACGCCAGCACCGTGCGCGCACTGGCGCGCATCAGCGGCGCCAGCGCGTCGGCAATGTCCTTGCTGGACACCAGCGCGGTCGGCGCATGCAGGAACAGCAGCGCATCCGAGCCGGCCTGGTTCAGCAGCGGCTTGACGCTATCGACATAACGCTGCACCGGCGCGGCGCCGGCGATGCCGACCGGATTGCGCCGCGACCAGCCCGGCGGCAATACCTTGTCAAGCACCGCCACGCTGGCCGGCGACAAGCTGGCCAGCTGGCCGCCGGCGCCGGCCAGTGCATCGCTCGCCATCACGGCCATGCCGCCGCCATTGCCCAGGATGGTCAGGCGTTCACCGCGCTGTTCGCGCACATGGGCCAGGGTTTCCACCGCGTCGAACAATTCGTCGGCCGAATAGACCCGCAACATGCCGGAGCGGCGGATCGCCGCATCGTAGACCGCATCCGAACCGGCCAGCGCGCCGGCGTGCCAGGCGGTGTCAGCCGCGCCATTGGCCGCGTGGCCGGCTTTCAGCACGATCACCGGCTTGCTGCGCGCCGCTACCCGTGCCGCCGACATGAATTTGCGGGCCGCGTGCAAATTTTCCAGGTACAGCAAAATGGCGGCGCTATCGGCGTCGCCGGCCAGGTAATCGAGCAAGTCGCCGAAATCGATATCGGCGCCGCCGCCCAGCGAAATGAATTTGGAAAACCCCAGGCCGCGCGTGACGGCCCAATCGAGCACGCCGCTGGCCAGCGCCACCGATTGCGACACCAGCGCGATCTGGCCCGGCAAGGCGGGAATGTGGGCGACGCTGGCGTTCAGGCCGATGCCGGGCACCAGCAAGCCGACGCTGTCCGGGCCGAGGATGCGCAGCAAATGCGGCTGGGCCGCCTTCAGCATGGCCTGGCGCAGCCGCCTGCCGCCGCTTGCTCCATGTTGTGCGGCGGCATCGTCGAAGCCGGCCGTCATGACGATGGCGGCGCGGGTGCCGCGTCCGCCCAGTTCTCGGATCAGGCCGGGCAGCGTGGCCGGCGGCGTGCAAATCACCGCCAGTTCCGGCACGCCCGGCAAGGCGGAAACCTTGGCGTAGCAGCGCTGGCCGTGGATGTGCTGGTATTTCGGATTGACCGGCCAGACCGGGCCATCGAAGCCGCCGGCCAGCATATTATTGAACACGGTGGCGCCGATGCCGCCCGGCCTGGACGACGCGCCGATCACCGCCACCGACTTCGGTTTGAACAGGCTGTCGAAATTGCGGATACTCATGGCTGGCCTTTGGATTGGATGGCGGTGACGGCAACAGGCAGCCAGTGTAATTCAAAGGGTCGGTAAAAAACTTGATGCGGATGCTTTTTTTGCCACGCCGGCCCGGGCCGGAATAGCGGCATCGATACTTTTACAAAGCTCATCGCCAACTGCAGCGGCTTGATACCGGCGATACAGACCAGCCAAGCCGTGGTGGCCAGAACCTCGCCTGGCCACCCACGATGATGTTCACTAATTAATTGCTGTAGATCGGATTCGGCGCGACGTACACGCGCACGTTCTTGACATGCACGTCGGCCGGCGCGATCGCGGCCAGGTCGAAGCGCTCGTCCGAACGCAGGGTGTCGAATTGCCAGGTGAAGGACTTGCCGTCGGCTTCGAACTTGACGACATCTTCCTGGTTCACATTGACATGCTCGGTGGCGCTGGAAATCGTCACGGTGCGCGTCGCGGCCGATGCCGGCACGGCATGGCCAAGGGCCGGGCTGGCGGCATCGGCGGCGAAGGAAGCCAGCGGGCTCAACAAAGTTACGGCCAGAATGGCGATCATGCGGGTCTTGACGGTTTTCATATATCGGTCCTTTTGTCAGGGTTGATCACAGCTTTTTGTCAAAGCGATGTGATCATTCTACGAACCGATCCGCACAGACGGATGACGCAAAAATGACATTTGGATGACAAGTTAAAACAAGGGTAACGCGGCCTGCAATTGCGCCGCAAAACCATCAGGGATGGCATGCGTCACCCGCACCGCCGGGCAGCCATGCCAGTTGGCCAGGCGTCGCAGCGCGCCGGCCACGTCGCCAGTAAAACGTTCGCTGATGCGCACGCCCGGTTCCAGCACCAGCGACTTCAGCTCGAACACGCCGCTGCCGCGGTGCGCCTTGGCGTCGACCCGCCCGACCAGCGCGCCGCGGCGCAGGATCGGCAGCGTGAAATAACCATAGCGGCGCTTGTCGGCCGGGGTGTAGCATTCAAGCCGATAGTCGAAACCGAACAATTCCAGCGCGCGGCGGCGGTCCCACACTACCGGATCGAAAGGCGACAGCACGCTCGTCAGGGTCGCCGCCAGCTTGCCGTCGGCGGCGCCGCGCGCCAGCGCCAGGTGGTCGGGATGGATATACACGGCTTCGCTCCAGCCGGCCACGCGCGCCTTCAGCAGCGCGCCCTCGGCGACCAGCGCTTCCAGGTCCGGCCGCGGCTGCCTGGTGCGGAAATAGTCGGCTATCCACGACGCCTTGGCCAGCCCCAGCGCCTTGACGCTTTTCAGCAGCAGCGCGCGGTGAACCTGTTCGCGCGGCGCCAGCTGGTCATCGCTCCAGCCGGGCAGCACGCGCTCGGCCAGGTCATAGAAGCGCTGGAAATTGTGGCGCCTGGCGATCATCAGCACGCCAGCCGTAAACAGCACTTCGAGCGACTTTTTTTCCGGCTTCCAGCTCCACCAGCCGCCGCCCTTGCCGTCGGTGCGCTCGAAGTCGGCGGAGCGCACCGCGCCGTTGGCCCGGATATGCTCCAGCACCGCGTCGACCGCCGGACGCTGTTCGCGCATCCAGGTCTCGGAATACTTCCAGCCCATCGCGCCGGGATCGAGCATGCGCTGCCGGTACAAGCCGTAATCCTCGATCGGCACGAAGCTCGCTTCGTGGGCCCAGTATTCGAACAGCGCGCCTTCGGCCAGCAATTCTTCCAGCCACGCTTGCGGATAATCGGCCAGCCGGCTCCACAGCACCAGGTACGGACTGCGCGCCACCACGTGGATGGTGTCGATCTGCAGCACGCCCATGCGGCGTATGGCGTCCAGCACATCGGCCTTGACGGCCTTCCGGCGGCGCGGCTGCAG
The DNA here is from genome assembly GCF_000723165.1 of Janthinobacterium agaricidamnosum NBRC 102515 = DSM 9628. Classification (NCBI taxonomy): domain Bacteria; kingdom Pseudomonadati; phylum Pseudomonadota; class Betaproteobacteria; order Burkholderiales; family Oxalobacteraceae; genus Janthinobacterium; species Janthinobacterium agaricidamnosum. The sequence continues at coordinate 1,730,898 of NZ_HG322949.1, read as the reverse complement.
CAGCCCCTGGGCCGCCAGGTGCAGCGCGCGCGCCGCCGCCAGCGACAGCCTGATGTCGGGCGCCGTGCCAGCCATCGCTCAGTCCTTCTTTTTCATCAGGCCGGCCAGCGCCGCGAACGGATTGTGGGTGGCCGCCTGCATGGCCGCCGATTGCAGTCCGGCGCCGCGATCCGCTTCCAGGTAGCGCGAGTGTTCATTGTCGTGGCAATACAGGCACAGCAACTCCCAGTTGCTGCCGTCCGGCGGGTTGTTGTCGTGGTTATGGTCGCGATGGTGCACCGTCAGTTGCTGCACGTTGGCGCGGGTGAATTCGCGCATGCAGCGTCCGCAAATCCATGGGTACATCTTCAGCGAGCGTTCGCGGTAACCGCTTTCGCGCAGGTCGGCGGCGCGGCGCGCGTCGGCGACGATCTTGTCCAGTTTTTCCGGATCGGGCTTTTTAATCTGCATGGCGGCTTTCAATCAGGTAGCGGGTGAGTCGGTCAAGGAATGTGGCTGCAGCCACCGGCGTCCATTTTATAAGGAAGCCGGCCAGTGTGCAGATTTTCCGCCACGCCGCGCGCCGCGGATTGGCAATCCGCTATATATTTCCGCTGGCTGGCCACAAAGAACGTTATTTGGCGCAAAATAATACCAATCTTCGGCTATTATGCGCAGCCTTATATCCCCTTCAATGACTCTTGTACGCAAGCGCCCAATTGATCTCCAAGCTCAGAACAACCCGCCACCTGCTGCACCGACTGTACCCGGTCACGCTGTTGCCGGCCTTCGCGCTGGTATTGCTGCTGGCCTTGTGGAGCGCGGTGTTTTATCACATCGACCAGGAGCGCCAGACGGCCGTCAAGGACGCGGTGTTCAACAGCCAGTCGCTGGCGCGCACGCTGTCCGATCACATCAGCTACATCCTGCGCCAGACCGACCATGCGACCCAGCTGTTCAAGCTCAAATACGAGGAAACCGGCGGCGCGCTGCGGCTGGATGAATTCACCCGCCGCGGCGGCTTGCTCGACAGCGTGCTGCCGTCCCGGCTGAACCTGCCGATTGCGCTGATCGGCACCGACGGCAGCGTCATCGACAGCGCCAACGCCTACATGCCGGCAGGCCTGGCGCATGAAACCTTCTTCAAGACGCTGCGCTCCGGCCAGGCCGAGGGGCCGCTGTTCGACACCCCGGTGATGGAGGCGGACAGCAAAAAATGGCTGATCCGCATTTCGCGCCGCCTCAACGACGCCCGGGGCCAGTTCGCCGGCGCCATCGTGATCATGCTCGATCCGACTTATTTCGTCGACGATTACGACCGTCTCAACGTCGACGAGGATGGCGCGCTGATGCTGATCGCGCGCGACAGCGGCCTGGCGGTCGGGCGCATCGGCGAAAAACTGATCGTCAGCGACAAGATCGATTTTTTCGTGCCGGGCGAGCCGCAATATCCGGCCGACCAGGTGCTGATCACGCAGCCGCCCGATCGGTCCGACCCGCTGCGCCAGATCGAGCGCATCTACAGCTACCGCGACCTGCCGCGCTATCCCTTGCTGGCGGTGGTCGGCGTGACGCGCCAGGTGGCGCTGGCCAAGTTCGAACAGCGGCGCTACGCCTATTTCATCGCGCTGCTGGTGTTTACCGCGCTGATTATCGGCTTTATCGCCTTGCTGATGCGCCAGAGCCGGCGCCTGCAGGACAGCATGCGCGAGGTAAGGCAGGCCGGGCAGGAGGTGCGCCACAACCACAGCTTCCTGCAATCGCTGATCGACCATTTGCCGGTGCTGGTCTACGTCAAAAGCGCGCGGCCCGAGGATTTCGGCCGGATGGTGGTGTGGAACAAGGCCGCCGAACGGGTCACCGGTTACAACGCCGGCGATGTCATCGGCAAGCACGACGACCTGGCCTTCGCCGGCGCGTTTTCGCTCGATGACAGCGACGACGACCGCCGCCTGCTGGCCGAACAGCGCGTCATCGACTCGCCCGAAAAACCGTTCATGCGCCCGGACGGCACCTTGCGCCACCTGCATACGGTATCGGTGCCGGTGCTGGACGACGAGCAGCAAACCGAATACATCCTGTGCATCGCCGAAGACGTCTCGCAGCGCCGCCTGCAGGAACTGGCGCTGCGCCAGAACCAGGCCGAACTGGCGGCCGTCAACGACGCCTCGCCGCTGGGCCTGGTGCGCCTCGACCAGGAGTGCGAGTGCACCTACGTCAACCGCACCTTTGAACTGATCACCGGCCTGCCGCGCGCCGACGCGCTGGGCGCCGGCTGGATGAGCCCGGTGCATCCGGACGACGACTGCATCCTGATGGCGGCGCTGGAGCAACTGGGCCGCACGCGCCAGCCGTTCCAGGTCACGCTGCGCTGCCTGCACCGCGACGCCAAGGTGGTGTGGGTGTCGCTGAAGATCGCCGCGATCCTGATCGACGGCAGGATCGAAGGCTATGTCGGCAGCCTGGACGACATTACCACGCTGCGCGAATCCGAAGTGGCGCTGCTGGAAAGCGAGGCGCGCCTGCGCACCATCGCCAACACCCTGCCGACCATGGTCGCCTACGTCGACGCCGACCAGATCTATCGTTTCCAGAACCTGGCCTACGAGCGCGAATTCAGCCTGACCGGGATACATGTGCTGGGCAGGACGGTGCGCGAAATCGTCGGCGACATTCGCTACCCGGTGCTGGAACAGTACATACTGCGCGTGCTCAAGGGCGAAACCCTGAGTTTCGAGGAAGAGGATCAAAAAGACGGCATCGAACGCTGCATGGAAGTGATCTACATCCCGCAAACCGGCGAGGATGGCCGCAGCGTGGTCGGTTTCCACGCGATGCGCCAGGATATCACCGCGCAAAAACGCGAAAAACAGCGCTTGCTGAAACTGACCCAGGTCGATGCGCTGACCGGACTGACCAACCGCGCCGGCTTCCTGCAAAAACTCAGCGACGCGATGCTGGCCTGCCAGGAAACGCGCGGCCTGATGGCGGTGATGTACATGGATATCGACCGCTTCAAGCCGGTCAACGACACGTACGGCCACGGCGTCGGCGACGCGCTGCTGCGCGCCTTTTCGAACCGGCTGACGCAGGCCATGCGCGCCAGCGACACCATCGCCCGCCTCGGCGGCGACGAATTCACCATCATCATGGAAAAAATCGGCAAGCCCGAGGATGCGGCGGTGCTGGCCGCGAAAATCGTCTCGGCGATGCAGGCGCCGTTCGAGCTGGACGGCGTCAGCGTCGACATCTCGGCCAGCATCGGCCTGGCGTTTTACCGCGATGAGGCGATCAGCCCGGCCGCCTTGCTGAAACAGGCCGACGTGCTGCTGTACCAGGCCAAGCAGGCCGGGCGCAACACATATAGATCAAGCGAAATCGCGCTTTAGAAGTGGCTCACAAAATGTCCATGGCGGCGTTGCATTGCCTTGTCGTAGATTCATACTGCCTGCTGCAATGCGCCTTGCCCTGAACACTTTGTCAGCCACTCCAAGGTTTTCAGCGAAATTGTTGGATGGCGCTGCGCTAATCCAACCTACAATACCTGATTCCTGCTACTTCCCGCGACTGACACGACTCTATGCGCCTGCTGCACACTTCCGACTGGCATCTTGGCCAGACGCTGCACAATTTCGAGCGCGGCCACGAACACCAGTGCTTTCTCGACTGGCTGCTCGACACCATCGTGGCCGAACAGGCCGATGCGTTGCTGGTGGCCGGCGACGTGTTCGATAACGCCAATCCGTCATCGGCTTCGCAAAAGCAGCTGTATACCTTCTTGCAGCAAGCGCGGGCCCGCGCGCCGCATTTGAACCTGATCGTCATCGCCGGCAACCACGATTCGCCCGGCCGGCTGGAAGCGCCCGGCCCGCTGCTGGCGGCGCACGGCACCCATGTCATCGGCCAGGTGCAGCGCGATACCGATGGGAAGATCGATGTCGAACGCATGGTGCTGCCGCTGACCGGCAAGACCGGCGCGGTCGAGGCGTGGTGCATCGCGGTCCCCTTCCTGCGGCCCGGCGACGTGCCGCGCGTGGCCCCCGACAATGGCGCCGATCCCTACCTGGCCGGCATCGCGCTGCTGTACAGCCAGGCGCTGGAAGCGGCGCAAGCCAGGCGCCAGCCGGGCCAGGCCATCGTCGCGATGGGCCATTGCCATATGATCGGCGGCGACATGTCCAACGATTCGGAACGCCGCATCGTCATCGGCGGCACCGAAATGCTGCCGTCCGGGGTATTCGGTCCAGCCATCGCCTATGCCGCGCTGGGCCACTTGCACAAGGCGCAAATGGTTGCCAGACAGGAGCACATCCGCTATTGCGGCAGCCCGATACCGCTGTCGTTCGCCGAAGTCGGCTACCAGCACCAGGTCCTGCGCATCGACCTCGACGGCGCGGCCGTGACCTCGGTGACGCCGCTGCCGGTGCCGCGCGCGGTGCCATTGCTGCGCATACCGGCCCAGCCGGCGCCTGTCGACGAGGTACTGGCCCGGTTGCTCGCGCTGGATTTGCCGGAAGCCGTGCCGGAAGCGCTGCCGCTGCTGGAAGTGCGGGTGCGGCTGGATGCGCCGGAACCGGGCTTGCGCGCCCGCATAGAAGCGGCGCTGGACGGCAAGCCGGTGCGGCTGGCGAAGATCGAAACATCGAGCGCGGCACGCAGCGATCAACCGCAAGCGATGACGCTGGACCAGCTCGACCAGCTGCAGCCGGACGATATCTTCCGCAAGCTGTACCTGCAAAAATTCGGCAATGACGCGCCGGCCGAACAACTGAGCGCATTCGCGGAACTGATGCTGAAATGACGATATTAAAATGACGGTATCACAATGAAAATATTACGAATCGGCGGTAAAAACCTGGCCTCGCTGGCGGGCGAATTCGTGGTCGACTTCGAACGGGAACCGCTGGTGTCGAGCGGCCTGTTCGCCATCAGCGGCCCGACCGGCGCCGGCAAGAGCACGCTGCTCGACGCGCTGTGCCTGGCCCTGTACGACGCCACGCCGCGGCTGTTGAAAGTGGCCGGCCGCGGCAGTGCCTTGCCCGACGTCGGCAAGGAAACCGTGTCGGCGCAAGATACCCGCACGCTGCTGCGGCGCGGCGCCGCCGACGGGTATGCGGAAGTCGATTTTGTCGGCAACGACGGTTTCCCCTACCGCGCGCGCTGGAGCGTGCGCCGCTCGCGCAGCAAGGCCGAAGGCATCTTGCAGGCGACGGCGATGAGCTTGCACCAATTGCCGGCGCTGCAAGCAATCGGCGGCACCAAGACCGAAGTCAAGAGCGAGATCGAACAGCGCATCGGCCTGTCGTTCGACCAGTTCACGCGCGCCGTGCTGCTGGCGCAAAACGAGTTTTCGACCTTCCTGAAAACCGAGGATAACGAACGCGGCGAATTGCTGGAAACCCTGACCGGCAGCACCATCTACAGCGACATTTCGATACGCGCCTACGAGCGCGCCAAGCAGGAAAAAGCGGCGCTGGAACGCCTGATCGACAAGCTGGCCGACCAGAAGCCGCTGGCCGCCGAGGAACGTACGCTGGTCGACAGCCAAAGCGTGGCGGCCGATGAAGCGGTGACCGTGCTCGACTTGCGCAAGACGGTGCTGGAACAGCAATTGCGCTGGCACCAGGAAACCGGCAAGCTGCTGCATAACGAACAATTGGCGCAGCAAGCCTGGCAAACCAGCCTGCTCGCCGTCGACGCGGCGCAAGAACGCAAGGCGGCGCTGGCCCGGATCGAACTGGTGCAGCCGGCCCGGCCGCTGGCCGGCGACATCGCGCGGCTGGACGGCGACATTACCCGCGCCCGCACCACGCTGACGGCCAGCCAGGCCGAGGCGGCGCAAGCGACGCTGGCCCTGCAAACGCTGGACGCCAGCCTGCGACTCAGCGCCACGGCGCTGCAGAAAGCGGAAACCGCGCGCCAGGCGGCCACGCCGCGACTGGACCAGGCCAAGGCGCTCGATGCGCGCATCGCGGCGGCGCTGCCGGCGCATGCTCAAGCGCAAGAAGCCGCGGCCAAGGCTGACAGCGGCAACGACGCGGCGCGCGCCGCGCTGCACGCGCAAACAATGCGCCAGACCCAATTGAACACTGCGCAGGAAAGCGGCGTCGCGTGGCTGGCAGGGCACCGGCAATGGCAACAACTGGCCCTGTCGTGGCCGCGCTGGGATGTCTTGTTCAGCCAGGCCGGCCAGGCTGCCGCGCAGGCCGATCATGTAGCCGAAGCGCTCGCCGCCGCGCAGCAAAACGCCGCCGCCGGACAGGATGCGGTAAGCAGCGCGGCCGAACAGGCCGAGGCGGCGGCCAGCGCGCTGGCCACGCTGGACGCCCAGAAGCGGCAAGCCGGCGCCGACCTGGCGGCCTTCGACGGCGATGCGCTGCAACGGCAGCGCCAGCAACTGGAACAGCGGCGCACGGCCTTGAGCGGCGCGGAAAAAACCTGGCACGAACTGGCCACGAAACAGGCGCGGCACGATGCGGTGCAAGCCGATATCGGGCAACTGGAACAAGCGCGCAGCAACGCCGAAACAGCCTTGAATGTGGAACAAACCCAGGCGGATGCCATCGCCGCCGCGCTGACGCAAGCCGAACGCTCGTTAAAAAGCGCCGAAGCGGCGTGCGCCGACAGCGTCGAAACGCTGCGCAGCACGCTGGAAGACGGCACGCCCTGCCCCGTCTGCGGCGCCGAACAGCACCCGTACAGCAAGAAGAACGACGCGCTGCACGCGATGCTGGCCAGCCTGCAGGAGGAAGTACAGCGCTGCCGGCTGCAGTCCGACCGGCATATCGGCCAGCTCGCCACCCACCATGCCGTGCAAACCAGCTGCACCGTCCAATTGGCGGCACTCAGCCAGGAAGCGCACACGCTGGCTTCGGCCATCGATACGCTGACGGAGCGCTGGAACGGACAATCGGCAAGCCTGGCGCTGCCGGCGGCAAGCGAAGCCGGCGCCTGGCTGCATCGGGAAATCGAGGCAAGCCAGGCCGCCTGGAGCGTATTGGAACGGCAAGAGCAGGCGCAGCGGAGCGCGATCGCCGCGCGCGACCGGCTGCAAGCCGCCTATGACCAGGCGGCCGCCGAGCAGATCCGCCTGACCGCCGCTGCCGCCGCCGCGCACAACCGCTTGACCCAATTGACGTCGGAGGCCGGCACGCTGGAGCAACGGCGCGCCACGCTGACCCGGCAATTGGCGGCCCTGCTCGGTGAACTCGACGGCGCCTTCGATCACCCGGATTGTGCCGAAGCAGACTGGAAGGACAATTGGCATGGCGCGCCGGCCCGCTTCCATGCGGCGCGCCAGGCCGACAGCAAACAATGGCTGGCCCAGCAAGGCGCGCACGATGAACGGGCCGCCGCGCTGCTCACTATCGCCGCCGAAGTCAGGGCCGCGCAAGACAATGCCGCCAAGGCGGAACAGGATGCGCTGCTGGCGCATGCGACATTCGCGGCCAGCGATGCGGCGCTCAAACAGATGCGCAGCGAGCGCGGCGCATTGTGGCAGGGCCGGCCAACGGGCGATGTCGAACGGGACTTGCAGGAGGCGATCGCGCACGCCAGATCGGCCCACGAGGCGCAGCAGCAAGCGCACCGGCTGGCCGGCGAACGGCGCGTGCGCCTCGATGAAGCCCAGGCACAGGCGGCGCAAAGGCTGGCCGGCTTGCAGGAATCGGCACTGGCGGCGGTGATCCGGCTGGACGGCTGGCTGGAGCAATTCCGCCAGCAGCAGCCAGGGTGTGAATTGCACAACACCAGTCAACTGACGGCATTGCTGGCCGTGGCGCCGGCAACCATCCACGCCGAACGGCAGGCTTTGCAATCGATAGATACGCAGGCGGCCAGCGCGGCCACGGTGCTGGCAGAGCGCCAGGAACAGCGCCGCCAGCACCAGCAGCATCCGCCCCATGACATGGCACAGTCGGCCGACGCCCTGAGCGAAGCATTGGGCGCGCTGGCCGGCGAGCGCAAGACCGCGTACGATGCCGCCACCGCGCTGCGGCTGGCCATCGCGCAGGACGACGCGCGGCGCCGCGGCGCGCAGGCGATGCTGGCCGACATCGGCGCGCAGGAAGACATCGAACGGCGCTGGGCCCGGCTGAACGAGCTGATCGGCTCGGCGGACGGCAAGAAGTTCCGCAATTACGCGCAACAATTCACGCTCGACGTCTTGCTCGGCTACGCCAACGCGCACCTGAACCAGCTGGCGCGGCGCTACCAGCTGGAACGCATCGCCAATCCGGCTTCGCCGTCGCTGGGCTTGATGGTGCGCGACCAGGACATGGGCGGCGAACTGCGCTCGGTGCACTCGCTGTCGGGCGGTGAATCGTTCCTGGTCTCGCTGGCGCTGGCGCTGGGATTGGCGTCGCTGTCGTCGAACCGGGTGCGGGTCGAATCGCTGTTCATCGACGAAGGTTTCGGCAGCCTCGATTCGGAAACGCTGCGCGTGGCGATGGATGCGCTCGACGGCTTGCAATCGATGGGACGCAAGGTCGGCGTCATCTCGCACGTGCAAGAAATGACGGAGCGAATTTCGACAAAAATTCTGGTACAACCTTCAGCCGGCGGCAAAAGCCGCGTCACCGTTCAGTGAGTGGTCATCTTTTATACGGTCCGCGCTCCAGCTTGACCAGATCCCAGCCCAATTCGCGGCGGATCTGGTCAGGCGATGGCGGCGGGCGGCGCTGTTCCAGTTCGGACTGCAGCCAGCGGCGCACGATTTCCTTGCTCGGTTGTTTGGGTTGTTCCATTTTCTTGCCTCTTCATCAGCGGTACCCGCCTCAAAAACGGCCAAAAATCGCAGCGATTTTCATACCGTTTTCAAGCAGCACCCACAAGCATAAATAGTACCTATCCCATCAACGTTGCGATCAACTTTTAGTTGACTAAATTTTGCTCAGTCGCAAATAAACAACTGATCAATAACATGTTTACGCCACATTCATGACGCTTGCACATTTTCCAGCCGCATCCCCTGCTGCCTGACGCCATCAATCATATAAACAAGCGCGTAATTCGTCTGAGACCAGATGGCACTCGGCCGGCGCAAATTCATCCCGCAGCAGCAGGCCGGTGGACCTGCCGCCGCGCATAGGTGCACCGGATATTCGAAACGGGCCAAAACAGCGCCATGCTATCATTCGCGGCTACATTTCATTCTGACCGCAGTAAAGGAACTCATGAAAGCCGCACGCACCCTCACCTTCAAATGTGTCAAATGCTCTAAATCGGTGCAAGTCTTCTTGCAAAAAGTATCCGCCTGCTCGCACATCCAGCCTTACCAGGGACTGTGCCAATGCGGCGAACTGAAACGCCACGCCACCGGCCAGGCCGACGCCGTCAAGTCTTACCTGGAGTCGGCCGACGGCAGCTGGTCGCACCACCATTGATTTTCTCCTCAAGGAATCGGCACGGAGGCCGATAAAGGACAGGTAACCATCCTTGCAAAGACCGCCATGTCCCAGCTTCCCGCCCTCGGCTCGCGCCCCTACCAGACTCCCGGCTTGAACACGCCTGCCCAGCAAGATGGCAAGACGGGCGGCAAATCATCGCCGGGCGATCTCGCCTCGCCGCTGATGGGACGCGCCGCGAGCGACGCGGTAGCGCTGTCAAAAAACGGGCTCGACCTGTCGGCCCAGGGCTTGAAAAACCGCAGCGACGCGCTGGGCGGCGCCACCATCGACCTGGCGCAAAACTTCATGACCAGTTTCGCGCAAAGCCTGCTGGGCGACGCCGCCAAGGGCGCCACGCTGACCTTCGATTCGGCCAGCGTCTCGGCCCAGGCCGGTTTTTCGGCACAGGTGCAGCACGGCAGCGGACCGGATGGCGGCAGCGACAGCGCCGCATTCAGCCTGGACGAAAGTTCGCACTTCATCGGCAAGGGTAAAATCACCACCGCCGATGGCCAGACTTTCGAATTCGAAGTCGAAGTGCAGTACCAATCGCGCATCAGCGCGGCCAGCGCGCAAGGCAGCAGCGCCAGCCCTGATGGCGACAAGGCCGGCCATGCCGCCAGCGGCGGCTTGCCGACCACGCAATTGCCGGATATCGCCTTCCCCGGCAGCTTGAACGACTTGTTCGCATTACTGGGCAAGCATGTGCAAGGCGACGTATCGACCCAGGCATCCGGCAGCGATACACAGCAACCGGCAACGGCCGGCACGCTGAATTTGCGGCTGCTCAAGCTGATCAACAATGCCAGCCCACTGGACCTCCCGTCCACCGAGGCGCCCGACGCGCAAGCACGCGCCAAGGCGCTGGCCGATGCTTACGGTTCCCCGCTGAAGGCACCGGCGACAGAGGACAAGGGCACGCTCAAACCGCCTGCCGCCTAAAGCCGGGGCATCGGGCAAGCGCTTGGGCCTGCCATCCCGGGCCACGTATAATAGGCGACCACGGGCCAGCGCATGCGACGCCGCCGCGCGCCCTTCTTCCTTTCGATTGCCCGACCATGCCCTTGAATTTCCGTTTTACCGCGCCCGCCTTCGCCCACGTCCGCCCGCAGGTGGCCGCATGAACACCATCACCACGGCAGCCGCGCACCCTGTCATCCGCTGGACCGAGGACGGCGTCGAACACTCGGCCCGCTGGCGCTCCGAAAGCGGCATGCCGGCGCCGAAAAAAGTCGTCATCGCCGACGACCGCACCAATGCCGACGTCGCCTACCGGCTGGCGTGCGAAGGCACCGCGCTGCTGTGGCGCGGCGACTTCCAGAATGCGCGCCAGCTGCTGCAGGCGCTGGCGCGCCGCGCCGACCATAAAAACGACAAGCCGAGCAAGAAGGCCAAGGCCGCCAAACTGGCCAGGCCCGAACCGACGCCGACCGAAGCATTCCATCTGCACCGCCAGGCCCAGTCGCAGCGCGCGCGCACGCTGGCGATGCTGCTGGTGCCGTTCGACGCCGACTACGGCATCCCGCTGCGCCGCGCGCCGGACGTCAAACTGGCATGCAATGAAGCGTACGGCCGCGGCCAGGAAGCGTTCGTCGCCTCGCTGCGCGAATTGCTCGGCCTGATCGGCGCGCACGAATGGCGCCGCACCGGCGTCGAACTGGAAGCGCTGGGCCAGCGCATCCACCCGCATTACGGCGTGTTCGCGCCGATCCGCAGCGAATACGTCGGGCTGGTGGCGCAAGCGCCGGTCCCGGCGCGCGCCAAACTGGCGTTCGACATCGGCACCGGCACCGGCGTGCTGGCGGCGGTGCTGGCGCAGCGCGGCATCGAACGCATCGTCGCCACCGACCAGGATCAGCGCGCCCTGAGCTGCGCGCGCGAAAACCTGGCCCGCCTCGACCTGGGCGAGACAGTCGAGGTGCTGCAAGCCGACCTGTTCCCGGCCGGCCGCGCGCCGCTGATCGTCTGTAACCCGCCATGGCTGCCGGCACGCCCCAGCTCGCCGATCGAATACGCCGTCTACGATCCGGACAGCCGCATGCTGCGCGGTTTCCTCGGCGGACTGGCGCAGCACCTGGAACCGGGCGGCGAAGGCTGGCTGATCCTGTCCGACCTGGCGGAACACCTGGGCCTGCGTCCGCGCGCGCAATTGCTGGCGTGGATAGCAGACGCCGGATTGAAAGTGCTGGAGCGGATCGACGTCAAGCCGACCCACCCGCGCGCCACCGATGCGAGCGATGCGCTGCACGCGGCGCGCGCCGCCGAAGTGACGTCGCTGTGGCGCCTCGCCGCCATCTGAAAAAACGGGACTAACGGCGGGTTCAGCTCAAGTCGTGCAAATCCTTGCCCAGCGCCGGGCCGACGCTGAACTGCGAAAACAGCACCTCCAGCCCGCCGCGCTGCGGCGTGCAGCACATCGGCCCGACCTGATACGAGCGGGCCGATGGAAACGGCGCCAGCCGGAGCAGCGGCCAGACCTTGCCATCGGCTGAAAACTGTACCCGCATCGCGCCGCCGGCGACCGTCATGCGCAGCCAGAAACCGTCCGGCATGGCCGGCGCGACACCCATCGCCCAATCGGAAACCTCATCGGTCAACACCGAACTCAGCAGCATCTGGCCATCCGAAAACTCGATGCCGGCCTTGATCCAGTGCCGCTCGTCGATACGCACCATCAGGCCGGCCTGGTCGTACAGCTCCTTGAAACTGCCGCGCACATGGACTTGCGCCGTGAAGTCGCCCGCGACCGCCGCGCCGAAAAAATGCCCGCTGTCGCGGATGAATCCATATTGGGTCTTGCGCCAGAAATCGGTATCGGCGTCGGTAACCACCCGCAAACCCTGCGCATCGATGGACGATTGTTGCGGCGGATTAAGCCAGACACATGTTGAAAACACGAACATTCCCTCCAGGATGATTTAGCGGCCGTCGCGGCCGGATGTAACGCATTTGATTGTAGCAGCGCGGCCGCCAGCATTTCTCATGGGAAGCGCACACGGCGTCATCGGCCCAGCCATTGCGCGGCGTAACAAACTGCTATATAATTCGTTTCACAGACGCGGGGTGGAGCAGTCTGGCAGCTCGTCGGGCTCATAACCCGAAGGTCACAGGTTCAAATCCTGTCCCCGCAACCAGAATACAGCAAGCCGTTGATTTTCTTCGAGAATCAGCGGCTTTTGGTTTTTCGGGAGCCTGTAAGCATTTTTGTGTGAAGCGGGGTCATGAAATAATACCGAAAAGGATATTCCATGAGCGATGCAATGACCACCAAGAAGCCTAGAAAAAAGAAAGAGCGTTCCCGGTTGAGCTGATCGACCAGTTGCTGGCCCAAGTCCAGAATAAGAATGCCGAGTCGACTCTCGGCGAGTCGGGCCTTGCCGGCCAGTTCAAGAAGATGCTGGCCGAGCGCATGCTGGCGGCCGAATTGACCCGCCATCTGGCCAACGAAGAGGCGTCCAGCAAGAACCACCGCAATGGCAGCAGCGCCCGCTGGAAGCGATGTATCCCATCGTCTACTTTGACGCGCTGCGCCTAAAGATCCGCGACGAGGGTACCGTCAAGAACAAGGCCGTCTATCTGGCGCTGTGCATCCGTGCCGACGGCCGCAAGGAAGTGCCGGGCCTGTGGATCGAACAGACCGAGGGCGCCAAATTCTGGCTGAAGGTGTTTAACGAGCTGAAGAATCGCGGGCTGGAAGACATCCTGATCGCCGTCGTTGATGGCCTGCGCGGCTTCCCGGAGGCCATTGAGAGCCTGCATATGCGCCTTCGGAAGATCGTCAAGAATCGCGGCCACTTCCCCAGCGACGAGGCGGCCAAGCAGTTTGCCATCATGTTCGGCGAGCGCTTCACCAACGCGATTCACTAAAGCCCGCCCACGCACACGCAGAATTTCTTACACGTCCGGCGTGCGATATGAAACTGTAACAATGTGCGTTATTTTCTTTTTTTGTAATCTGCTATCCTGAACGCAATGGTAGTGATCGGCCAGAACTGGCATTGTGCTCCCAGCTCTTACAGCAGTCCTTCGTCGAGATTGAACATGACATGTTAGGCAGCTAGATTTATGCGTTGTAAAAATCCACTCAAGGAGCTTTTATGAAGCCAAACTTTCTCGCCCTAATTCTCATCGCTGCGGCACTGCTGGGTTGTGCCGAGACCCCGCGACGCCTGCAAACGGAGGAGGAAGCTCTGCATACCAACGGCTCCATCACCCGGTTGTTTCACAGTGCACTCTATTATCCGTTCGAAATCACACCACGGTTCGATGGTTATTTGGTCGGCATCGAGAAGGTGCGCCGCCCTCCAGGCGGCATAGACGTCCGGAACCGAAAAGAGTATGGACTGGAGAATGGCGCACTGCAAGCAAAGTTCGATGATAGTAAGGTGATGGCCGTAACCCATGTCATTCGGCATTTCGCGGACGCGCGACAATTCAACAACTGCACGCTCTTCAATGCTTACATACAGTCATCTGATTCAGTCAACCGGCAACTTGTCCGAGCATGTGACCTGGCGCAGGAAATGATAATTCGGCACCCGAACGATGCATTCCCCAATAGCTGGAAGGCCCTTGATGAACTGCGTGACGACATCGGGCACCGCATCGCTTCCCGTCTGACCAAGGCTCAAGGCGATGCGGCCGACAAAGCAGCGGCCGTTTTTGGCACCGGCGCTGCCTACACTCATATCATCGTCTTGGTTATGGGCTGGAACACAGTCCAAGAAGAGGCCGTACGCAATTTCAACTCGCTGATGTGGAATATCGAGAAGGCGCATAAGCGTCGCCCCGATAAACTTAAGGCAATGCCTGGGCTGCCCTTCAATCCGCTAGTGATTGGCGTCACCTGGCCCAGCCAGTGGAGCAGCAACTGGCTTGATCCTGCGATCAAGATCGTCAGTTTTCCTACGAAGGCGGGTGATGCCGACGAGGTCGGCATGTCCTGGCTTGGAGTACTTCTGCACGACACGTTGCCAGCCGTGCGGGAGGCTGTGAAGACTCGGGAGGGTTATAAGAAGGACTTGCCGGTTGTCGTGCTGGGCCACAGCTTCGGCGCCAAGGCGAGCTCTGTGGCAGCTTGCGCCGGTCCGGCCGTCGTTCGTCCGGAAAAGACGACAACCACACCGCTTGCCGATATCGACGTCCTTGTAAACCTGGAACCGGCGTATCTTTCTGAACGAATCTTTGGGCGTACTAGCTGGCTACACAATGTCGTTTATTATCCGAAAGGATGTCCTCGGGCACAACGTTTCGTGATCACAGCCTCAGCCAGCGACAGGGCTGTGCCACTGCCGTTCTGGGGTACATACCTGGGTGAGGAGAAGAGCTACAGGAAGTTCTGTGCAGCCGATCACGATGGCCCACGTTTGGCTCATTGTGCTGTCGCCGATCACAACGGAGAGGTTGCCCCGAAATTTCTCGGAACTTCCAAGAATATCTACTACGTCGATGCGTCTGAGTTAATTTCAGAAAACGCCTATGAGACGGGCGGCGGCAGCCACAGCGACATCTATCGATTTGAGCACGGCCGGTTGATCTATGCTGCGATCATGGGCGAAGGCATCTGGGCGAAGTCCGAATGAGCCACTTTTAACACTCATCAACATCCACGCAGGAATTCCCACACTGCCCTTTTCAGAGTGATACAATTTTCCCCCACTACAAGCCGCAGCCCGTCTGGCGGCTTGTCGCTTGATTGTCGAATTCGCCGGCAGCAAAAAACAGCAGCAACCACCCCAAGGAGAAGTGAGTGAAGGACCAAGCCAAAGTACCGCCGAGCGATTCGGCCGATCTTCCAGCCAACCCGTCGCGTCGCCGCATTTTCCAGGCCGCCTCCGCGGTTGGCCTGGCCAGCACCCTGCCGCTGATGGCCGAAGCCAAGCCGGCCGCCAAAGCGAGCAAGGGTTCGCTCGACGCCAAGCTGAAGGCCAACGTCAAGAACGTGGTCGTGATTTACCTGGAAAACCGCAGCTTCAATAATCTGTTCGCGAACTTTCCCGGCACCGCTTCGCCCTTGTCGGAAGTGAGCGCCGCGCAGGCGCAGCAACTGGACCGCGACGGCAAGCCGATGGCGACGCTGCCGAAGATCTGGGGCGGCCTGGTGCCGGACCAGCAAAACATCGGCGGCAAGGATTACATCATCAAGGAAAACCAGATCCAGGGCCTGGCCAACGCTCCGTTCGCCTTGAGCGACGCCGAAGGCAAGCCGCTGCCGGAAGGCCTGGTCACGCGCGACCTGGTGCACCGCTTCTATAACAACCAGATGCAGATCAACGGCGGCAAGAACGACGGCTTTGCCGCGTGGGCCGACAGCGGCGGCCTGGTGATGGGCCATTACGGCGCAACCTCGAAGAACCTGAACATGTGGCAAATCGCCCAGCAATTCACGCTGTGCGACAATTTCTTCATGGCGGCGTTCGGCGGTTCGTACATGAACCACCAGTTCCTGGTCACCGGCCGTCCGAACGAATACTTCAACGCCGCCGAAACGGCCGCGAAAAAGAAAATCGCGGTCTTGTCCGACGGCCCGACCGGCGTGCGCCTGGCGATCTCGCCGGAATGCCCGGCGTCGGCGCTGGACGGCAAGCCCAAATACGTCAACGACGGCGCGCTGACGCCGGACGGCTACGCGGTCAACACCATGGCCCCGCCATTCCAGCCCAGCTACATTCGCCCTGCCGCCGGCGGCGATCCGCTGCTGGCCGATCCGGAAGACGCCAACACGCTGCCGCCGCAGACCTACGACACCATCGGCGACCTGCTGTCGCGCAAAGGCGTCAGCTGGGCCTGGTACGGCGGCAGCTGGCAAGCGGCGCTGGACCACAAGGGCGGCGGCGCCAAGCCGAACTTCCAGTATCACCACCAGCCGCTGAACTACTTCAAGCAGTTCGCTCCCGGCACCGCGGCGCGCGCCGAGCACTTGCGCGACGGCGGCCTGGGCGACAGCCCGATTTCCAACAAGTTCCTGGCCGACGTGGTGGCCGGCAAGCTGCCGGCGGTGGCCTTCTACAAACCGCAAGGCAATTTGAACCTGCACGCCGGGTATTCGGACATCGAATCGGGCGACCAGCACGTGGCCAACGTGATCGAGCACTTGAAGAAATCGCCGCAGTGGAAAGACATGATCGTGGTGATCACCTTCGACGAAAACGGCGGCTGGTGGGATCACGTCGCGCCGCCGAAAGGCGACCGCTGGGGTCCGGGTTCGCGCATTCCGGCCATTATCGTGTCGCCGTACGCGAAAAAAGGCGCGGTCGATCACAGCTTCTACGACACCACCTCGATCATGCGCCTGATCACCCGCCTGCACGACTTGCCGCTGCTGGAAGGCTTGAAGTTCCGTAACGAGGCATTCGCCGCGCGCGGCGCGCTGCCGCCGGGCGACCTGACCGGCGCGCTGAGCTTCCGCTGATCCGCCATCGCACCTGAATCCACCGTGGCGGCGGCCAAAAGCCCTCCCACGGTGAAATCGGATTGTGATACACTGCGTGCCGCACTTGAATTATCAACTTTGAGCCCGACTCCTGTAGCCGGGCTTTTGTTTTGTGCGCCGCGTTTTTCGGCGCCGGGTGCGCCGCCACAGCACTTATTCCAGCGGGCAGTCCGCTGCCCGCTCCTTGCAAGTACGGCCGGTCCGTCGCCTGCAAGGGCATGAGATTCAGAAATGAGAGATAAAAAAGATAACGCCACCATCGACTTGCCGGGCTTTGCGCCGGCGCCGCCCGTGACGGCGGCGCCGCAGCCCGAGCCTGAGCCGAAGCGCCGCTTGCGCAGCAAGAAGACCGCGCTGAAACAGGTGCAGCTCGAATTGCTGGAAGCGACCGATACCAGCGGCTTGCCGGTATGGCAGCGCGACGAAGGCCTCGATGTGACCGGCTTGCCGGTCTGGGCGCCGAACTGACAGTAGCGCAGCGGTCCCGCCAGCAGACGCGGCCCGTCCATTTGCACAGCCGCACGGTTCGCCTGTAGACTGTGTCCACCCTCCCCATGCTTGCCTTTACCTGGTCCGCCCTATGACTCCGACATCCCCGACCGCATTTTCCAGCCTGCCGCTGACGCCCGCCTTCCTGACCAACCTGGACCTGCTCGGCTACCACGAAATGACGACGATCCAGGCGCAAAGCCTGCCGGCGGTGCTGGACGGGCGCGACTTGATCGCCCAGGCCAAGACCGGCAGCGGCAAGACCGCCGCCTTCGGCATCGGCATTTTGCACAAGCTCAATCCGGCCTGGTTCGCGGTGCAGGGACTGGTGCTGTGCCCGACCCGCGAACTGGCCGACCAGGTCGCCAATGAGCTGCGCCGCCTGGCGCGCAGCGCCGGCAACATCAAGATCCTGACGCTGACCGGCGGCGCGCCGATGCGCCCGCAAATCGCCTCGCTGGAACATGGCGCCCACATCGTGGTCGGCACGCCGGGCCGCTTGCGCGACCATATCGGACGCGGCACCATCAAATTGAACAATGTGCAGACGCTGGTGCTCGATGAAGCCGACCGCATGACGGACATGGGCTTTTACGAGGAAATCGCCGGCATCGTCAGCGCCTGCCCGGCGCGCCGCCAGACGCTGCTGTTTTCGGCCACCTACCCGGACGACATCCGCCGCGCCACCGCCTCGTTCCTGGTCGATCCGATCGAAGTGACGGTCGAGGCGCAGCACGATAACGACCAGATCGAACAGCGTTTTTACGAAGTCGGCTTCGACGACCGCAATGCCGCCGTCGGCAAACTGCTGAAGCACTTCAAGCCGGTGTCGACGCTGGCGTTTTGCAATACCAAGATCCATTGCCGCGAACTGGCCGACGAATTGCGCCAGCAAGGCTTTTCGGCGCTGGCCCTTTACGGCGAGCTGGAACAGCGCGAGCGCGATGAAATCCTGGTGCTGTTCGCCAACCGCAGCTGCTCGGTGCTGGTGGCCACCGACGTCGCCGCGCGCGGCCTGGATATCCAGAGCCTGGGCGCGGTGATCAACGTCGATGTCTCGAAAGATACCGAAGTCCACATCCACCGCATCGGCCGTACCGGCCGTGGCGGCGAAAAGGGACTGGCGCTGTCGCTGTGCGCGCCGAACGAGAAAAAATGGGTCAAGCTGATCGAGCAATACCAGGACAGCAGCGTGCAATGGCACGACCTGAAGGAACTGGACGACAGCGAATACGATGCGGCGGCGCCGGCACCGATGGTCACGCTGTGCATCATGGGCGGCAAGAAGGACAAGCTGCGTCCCGGCGACTTGCTGGGCGCGCTGACCGGCGACGCGGGCCTGACCAAGGAACAGGTCGGCAAGATCAACGTCTTCGAATTCATGACCTACGTCGCGCTCGACCGCACGGTGGCGGAAAGCGCGTTCAAGCGCCTCAACGGCGGCAACCCGCTGGGCCGCGACTTTGGCAACATCAAGGGCCGCAGCTTCAAGATGCGCTTTATCGAGGCTTGATCTTTGGCGCGCTCATTCCCGGGCAGGCCAGATTAGCGCGCTGTGCGCCAGACCGGCCCGCAGCCTTTGGCAGTCTGGAATAATGCGACCGCCCGTGATGCGCTGGCTTAGCGCTCCGTTCGCACTGCCTTGCTCGTCGCGTTCGCCTCGGAAGGCTCGGCAGCGCCGCCCCGGATGGTCTTCAAATGCTTATACAGCGCCGCTCGTGAAATGCCCATTCTTTCCGCGATAACGGGCGGTGCGTTGCGCACGTTGAACAAGCCATCGGCCTCCAGGCGGCGGATCAACTGCAGCCTTTGTCCCGCATTCATGGCTTTAATCGGGGCGCCGGCGCTGGACTCCTGTTCTTGCACCGCCCTTTCCATAGCCTGGCGCCAGTTGTCGTGGAAAAATGGCGCATGCGGCTCGAGCGAGTGAGGCAGGAACGCAAACGCCTTGATCTGCTCCGCGATATCCTCGAACCGGGAAACGTCGAAGTTAATGCACATGACGGCAATCGGCGCCTGATTCGCATCGCGCAAGACCGCCGTGATGCTGCGCAGGTTTCGGCCATCCCGGTTCACCTTGCGGTACGGGCCGATAACGTCTTCCTCCAGCGCCGTGTCGGGGAATTGATCGCCAAGCGAGGAGTCGCCGATCTTGCGCTTTGAGATCGGGTTGGCGATGAATGCGATCTTTTCGGTCTTGAGATCATGAATCAAGACTTCCACTTGCGGGTGAAACAATACCGAGATCGCGCTGGCGATCGGGTAATAGCATCGCAAGCGGGCGTCCACGTCGTCATCGATGCCGCTCATCGCGCCGCCTCGACCGTATCCGTGGCCCCTGCCGTAATAATGGAGGCCAGCGACGGCAGGTCCAGATTCCCGCCCGTCACCATGACAATCACAGTATGCCCCCGCACCAGTTCCGGCCGCGCCAATGCCGCCGCCAACGCCGCGGCGCCGCCCGGCTCGACGACGATCTTCAGTTCCTGCAGCGCGACGCGCATCGCTGCGCGGATCTCGTCGTCGTTCACCGCATAACCTCGGCCCAGGCGACGCTTGTTGATTGCAAAGGGGATTTCTCCAGGCGTGACCGTCATCAGCGCGTCGCATATCGACGGCGCTGCCGGACTATTGGACACCAAGCGGCCTTCAGCCACCGAACGGCCCGTATCGTCATAACCGACCGGCTCCACCGGGTGCAAGCGCATGTCCGTCCGCAAGCCCTCGGCAACCAGCGCGCAGCCTGCGATCAGCCCCCCGCCGCCGGCGCAGCACAGCAGCATCGTCGGCACTTCGCCGGCGATGCCGGCGTCTTGCAGGGCCTCGAGAAACGCCGTCCCCTGGCCGGCGATGACGTCGGGATCGTCGAAAGGCGGCACGATCAGGGCGCCGTTTTTTCGGGCGATCTCCCGGCCGATGTCTTCCCGGCTTTCGGTGCGGCGGTCGTACAGCACGACTGTCGCGCCCCACTGCTCAGTGCCCGCAATCTTTGCGCGCGGCGCATCCGCAGGCATCGCGATCGTCACGGCGATCCCGAGAATTTTTCCCGCGAACGCCAGCGCCTGGCCGTGATTGCCGGCCGACCAGGCGACGACACCGGCCTTGCGTTCGCTGTCCGTCATCATCAACAGCCGGTTAAAGGCGCCCCTGAGTTTGAATGAACCAGTCAGCTGGAGGCATTCCGCCTTGATTAACAGGCGGGCGCCCAGCCGCGCATCAAGCGCGGGGCTGCGCAGCAACGGCGTACGGGCGATGTGCGGGCGCAGCCTGGATGCCGCGGCTTCGACGTCGGAAAACGTGGGAATTCTCATGTAACTACCTCCAGGGCTGGATGTTTATTCGGATGTATGTCAAAAATTGATGGGCGCCACCAACTTCAGTTCCACAGCGCGCCGCAGTGCCAGCGCGCCGATGGCGAGGTCTTGCAAACCGATCCCCGAACTGTCGAAGATCGTAATGTCATCGGGTGCGACGCGGCCTTTTTCGGCGCCATCGATCACGGCTCCCAGCGCGACAATATCCTGCCGCCTGATATGGTTACCCATGATGGCCGCCTCGAATTCGCCCAGCGTCACGGATTGCTCAAGCAGATCCGTGAACAGCCTTGCCGAGGCCACCAGCGCCACATCGAGTTCCTGCTTGCCAAGCGCGTCGGCGCCCATCGCACTGATATGCGTGCCGGGCCGCACCCACTCACGCGACACCAGGGCTTGTCTCGCCGCCGTTACGGTAATCACGATGTCAGCCTCGCTGACGGCACGCTCCAGCCCGCAGGCGGCAACATCCTGAATGCCAAGTTCGCGCCGGACGCGTTCGGCAAATTGTTCAGCCTTGGCAATATCGCGATTCCATATGCGCACCCGGTCGATCGGCCGCACCGCGATCGCGGCTTGAAGTTCGAACCAGGACTGGTGACCGGCGCCCACCATCGCCACGCTACGGCTATCGGCCCGCGACAGATGACGCATGGCGACGCCGTTGGCGGCAGCCGTGCGCAGGGAAGTCAAATAAGTGGCGGCGATGAGGGCCTTGGGAAACCCGGTTTGCGCATCGAGCAGCAGCGTTGACAACGCATGCGCAGGAAGTCCCGCATCACGATTATCTGGCCAGTAACTGCCAAGCTTCGCGCCATAGATGGCCTGATTGTCCAGCGCACCGCATTTCACGCCGAACAGGGTAGCCTCGCCCGGCCCCTTGGCCATCACCGCAGGGTAAGCCCGCGCCTTGCCACGAAAAAGCTGGCGAAAGGTATCTTCAACCACCGCTATCGCATCGCCGATGCCGACGACACGGGCGGCAGTTTCCTCACTGACAAAAAACATTCGGATCCCTAATTCTGGCTGCTTGCCATAAGTCATTGGGTCGAACTATACGGCGATATCGATACATTGTCAATCGAAGACAATTTGTCTAGAAAGCGTCCATATGCCGTAATAACCAAACCAGCCCAAGCCCTGACACGATGACGCCTAGTCCAGCAGCCAGCGCGGCGACACCTTGCGCCAATCAGCCTACTGCCGTCCGCGACCCAGAACGCGGCTTCGCCATGAGCACATCATCAACTGCTGCAGAAGCACCTGTCCGCCATCCATAGATGACTGTGATGGCCGTAGGCCTAGCAACCTTTTCGATGGTGACGACGGAAGTGCGCCCGATCGGCCTGCTGACGCTGATTGCCGACACCCTGGCTGCGTCTACCGGGAACACAAGTCTGATGACCTCGCTGTCGGCACTACTGGCGGCCTTGTTCGCACCACTTTTAGTGATCGTATCCGGCAGCCTGAATAGCCGCAGAATTCTGTATGGCTTGCCGGGCATGACCTGAATGCTGGCGGCCCGTATCTTGGTCGGCTTTGGTATGGGCGGCATCTAGGCCATTGCCGGTAGCCTGGCTTCCCGATTTGTTCCTGCTTACGCTATCGGGCTGGCAACCCTCATCATCTTCGGTGGGATGGCCGCCTACGTGCTAGGTGTTCCGCTCGGAGCACTGATCGGCGACTTGGCAGGATGGCGCTGGGCCTTCGGCATCATGGCGCTGTTTAGCTGCCTGGTGCTGGCCTAGCATCTTGCGGTCATTGCCGCGCTGCCCGTTGCCAATCCGGCGACCGTGTGCCAGTTCGGCAAACAGCTCCGCAACCGCAAGCTGCAAGCTGCAAGCTGCAAGCCGGGCTGATCCTGACGCTGCTGCCTTTGGCCGCTCACTTCATGATAAAGCCATGTTACCATTCGAAAACTTAAAATAACTTTAACTCTTCCCGAGCGTTAGCTTCACTAATTAGGATTGATTGATGGCTAGTAATACTGTTGCACAATTTGCGTCGGAACTGAGAATGCCAGCGGATTTGCTCATAACGCAACTGCGCGCCGCTGGGGTTGCGAAAACGGCTGCCGCTGATCCGTTGTCACAGGAAGACAAAGATCAACTATTGAATCATCTGCGCAGGACTCATGGAGCAGCAGCGGACACTGAGAAGAAAAAAATAACTGTAACGCGTAAAGATGCAGCCGAGACAAACAGCATTAAGCCAGATGAGAAGTCCCGTACCATCGAAGTTAAGGTTCGAAAGCCACGCGTTTTCGTCGAACTGAATAAACCCACAAAGATCGAGCCGGTTGTTCCGACAGTCACTGACGTTTCTATTGCGAGCATAAGTCCTGGAAGCGACTCTCAAACGTCGAAATCGATTCGTTGGAGCAAACTATCCTCTATCGAAATTGGAAATTTTAAGGCGATCGATAGATTAGTACTCTCTCTTGCCGAGGTCACCATTATGGTCGGTCCAAATGGCTCAGGAAAGTCCTCGGTTCTTCAGGCCATACATTGGGCCGCTCGTGCTGCGAGCTACATTCCACCTCAGAGTCAATCCGAAGTAGTTGCGTTCGAACGCTTGGATTACTCCCCATCCAGTGAACCGCTTAAAACAGCGCATAAAAAGGAGCTAACGACGGAGCGATCCTCGGAACCTACTTCTGTTGTGCTAAATCATATAGAGACCGAAAATGGTACTGTACAAGCTGCCCAGATAAGGATTTGGGCCGCCCGAAATCGAGGAGGCATATCTGTTCAAATTGATGGTGGAAGCGCGGTAACGCCCTTCAAACAACGTGAAGAGGTTATTACTTCATATATTCCGGGTCTAGCTGGGCTCTCCGAGAAGGAGACAATTTTGGTTCAACCACTGCTTCGTCGTCAAGCCGCTGGCGGCGACGCAGGTGGTGTGTTGAGGAACGTTTTGTTCAATATCGCGAGCCGTCAGCCTGGCGAGGATACAAACGTTGAAGCGATGCTTCGTATTCGGCGCCTAAATGAACTAGTGGGAAGTGTTCATCCTGGTGTTCAGATCGAAGTCAGCTTCAATGATCGGGAGGACATTAATATTCAGGCGGTTTTCGATGATGAGCGCCTTGCCGGTGTCAAGCGTCCTCTGGAGGCTGCCGCAACCGGTGTATTGCAGGTCACTCAGATTTTCGCGTATCTCATACTTTTCCGCCCGAAGCTCTTGTTGGTGGACGAGCCGGACGCACACTTGCATCCAGATAAGCAAGAGAGACTGATCGAAGCATTAGAGCTGGCCGCATCCGAGTTCAACGTACAAATTATATTGACAACTCACAGCCCTCATATTGTTCGGGCGGCATCCCCGGCAGCTAACCTTGTTTGGGTGAAGGATGGAAAGACCATAGACGAAGACGGCGCTGCCATTCGAACTTTGCTTGGTTGGGGTGGTCTCGACAAAAAAGTGTTGTTTTTCGTGGAAGATGAGAATGACCAGCCAATCCGAGCAATCCTTCGCCAGTGGCCACATCTTCAGCGGCAACTGGCAATCTGTCGTTGCTATGGCGTAGACAATCTCCCACGTAATGCGTTACTCAAAGGGTTGCTGGTTGATAATTCTTTCGGTGTAAAGGTGTTGATACATCGTGATGGCGACTTTATGACGCGCGCGGAGAGAACGATGTGGGCACAGCGCTATGATGCTGATGGCGCCGAGGCGTGGATAACCGAGCATTCAGATGCTGAAGGCTATTTTTGTGAACCGAGTTACCTAAGCGCACTTTATCAAATCAGTGAAGGGGACGCTCAAGCGATGGTTCAGCGAGCCGTCGAATTATGCACCGATGCAAAGACGAAATTTTTTGAAAAGAGAAAGGTAATTCTTAGACTTTTGTACGAGAACGGCGGCTCCCCATCGTCTAACGACCTGTGGGAGCAAGGGCAGGGAACCCCCACTACTATCCTCGGCAAATCACTACACAAGCAATTGAAGAACGTGGTGAAGGCAGCTGGTCTACAAGAGAAGCGGCTCGATAAGTTTGAAATTTCAAACGGAGTGGAGGTCGCATCCGAGCTTAGAGCAATACTTGAGGCAATGTTGTCACCCGCGAAGTTGCCTGCCGCAGCATAGACATTTACCTGGCGACTTGGCCGGTGAGCATTTGCATAGTCGACTCAATTGAGCCACTCTAAAGGCTCAAAGGACCCAACCATGGCCACGCGAAGCCAAAATGCCAAGCCTGCAAGCAAACGCCCTACCCCGCCAGCAGTAGCAAAACCAGCGGTAGAGCACGCATCAAAGAAATCGGAATCCGACGTGCTTGTCCTGCGCAGCGGCCGGAAACAAGCGATGCATGCCAAAATCGGCCAGTTCGCGACCTGGCACAACATGGATATCACGGAAAAGATCGGTGCCATCCGGTCCGGCGTGCCGGCGCAATTGGTGGGCGAACTGTCTTGGTTCATGAACATGCCAAAGGAAGCGCTAATGGACTCGTTGGGCCTGTCGCGCGCGACCATCAATCGCAAGGTGCTGCGCGCACAACCGCTGTCACGCGAAGAATCCGAGCGCGTGGTGGGCATGCAGTCGCTGATCGGCCAAGTGCAGGCCATGATCGATGCGGACAGTGCCCCTGACTTCGACGCAGCCAGGTGGCTGGCGCGGTGGCTGGCCGAACCGCTACCGGTACTTGGCGGCAACACGCCTGGCAGCTATATAAGCACCGTTGAAGGCCAGAAGTACGTCGGCAAACTGCTGGCCATGACCCAGAGCGGAGCCTACGCATGACGGTGGCGCTGTGGCGTATCGCGGCCACCACCGCCACTTACGAGGCGAACGACCTGTCAGGTACCGGCGCTAAACATACGGGCGGGCGCTGGAATCCGGTCGGCTGGGACGCGAATCCGGCGGGCATGACCAGCGTGCAGGCCGGTGAGGCATGGCTAAAGGGTAAAGCCTCTGCACTGCTGGTGGTGCCTTCGGTGATCGTGCCGGAGGAATCGAATATCCTGATCAATCCGCTGCACCCTGATGCGGCGGCCATTACCGCCACGCCTTTGCGCAAGTGGCATCATGACGCGCGCTACTTCTGACTACTCCCGAGGCATCGCTCGCCGACACGGCGCAAAAGACCGGGAGAATGGCGGCAGCTTCATGCCCACGATCACATCGCCAACAAGCGGCGTCAACCCTTCTTCGGCTGCTCGATATGCGGCAGCAGCACCGTCAGGATGCCCAGCAACGGCAGGAAGGAACACAGCTTGTACACATAGCCGATGCCGGCCACGTCGGCCAGGTGGCCCATGGCCGCCGCGCCGATGCCGCTGACGCCGAACATCAGGCCGAAGAAGATGCCGGCAATCATGCCGACCTTGCCCGGCACCAGTTCCTGGGCAAATACCACGATGGCCGAGAACGCCGATGAAATGACGAAGCCGATGATCACCGTCAGCACGCCGGTCCAGAACAGGTTCACGTACGGCAGCAGCAAGGTGAATGGCGCGGCGCCGAGGATCGAGATCCAGATCACCCGCTTGCGGCCGACCCGGTCGCCGATCGGACCGCCCATGAAGGTGCCGGCGGCGACCGCGGCCAGGAACAGGAACAGATACATTTGCGCCGAGCCGACTGACAAGGCGAATTTATCGATCAGGTAAAACGTGTAGTAGCTGCTCAGGCTGGCCATGTAGATGTATTTCGAAAACACCAGCAAGGCCAGCACGCCCAGCGCGCCCATCACCTTGTTGCGCGACAAATTCGGGCCGCCGTGGCCGCCCGCCTTCGGCTTGAAGTTGGCCAGGTGATTGCTGTACCAGCGGCTGACGCCGAACAGCACGGCGATCGCCAGCAGCGCCAGCAAGGCGAACCAGGCGATATTGCCCTGGCCGCGACCGATGATGACGGCGGCCGCCAGCAATGGTCCCAGCGCCGAGCCGACGTTGCCGCCGACCTGGAACAACGATTGCGCAAAACCGTAGCGCCCGCCGGACGCCATGCGCGCCACGCGCGACGCTTCCGGATGGAAGGTCGACGAACCGACGCCGATCAGGCCGACGGCGATCAGCAGCGTCGGGAAGCTGCCGACCATGGCCAGCATCAGCACGCCGATCAGCGTAAAACACATGCCGACCGGCAGCAGGAATGGCAAGGGACGGCGGTCGGTGTACAGGCCGATCCACGGTTGCAGCAGCGATGCGGTGCACTGGAACGTCAGCGTAATCAAGCCGACCTGGGTAAAGCTGAGCGCAAACCCGGCTTTCAGCATCGGGTAAATCGATGGCAGCATGGCCTGGATCAAGTCGTTCAGCAAATGCACGAAGGCGACGGCGCCCAGCATTTGCATGACGGCGCCGGATTGCCGGCTGGCCGGCGCGGCGTTACCGAGCGGAATGGAAGTGGTGGTGGTCATGGTCTGGTCCGGAAGTATCAAAAGCCGAGTCACATGCTCGGCAGCAATCAGTGTACTATCGTCACTCCGGATGTATCTTCCAATTATCGTCGCCCAAGTGACAAATTTATCCTGAGATCGGCATGGATACAAACGAACGCAGCACCGACGCCCACTATTACCAGCGCATCCCGCGCGCGGTGGTCGCCATGCCCAGGGAATACGACTATCTGCACCATACCGCGCCGCACACCCACGAACGCGCGCAATTGCTGTATGCGGTAGAAGGCGTGATGCGCGTCAATACCGAGCTGGGCGTATGGATCTTGCCGCCGCGCCGCGCCTTGCTGATCGCGCCGGGCGTCGAGCATGGGCAAGTGATGCTGAGCAAGGTCAGCATGCGCACGCTGTATATCGACGCCGCCTCGGCCGCCTCCTTCGGCAGCGGCTGCAAGGTGATCGAGGTCAGCTCGCTGCTGCGCGAGCTGATCCTGGCGCTGGTGGCCGAACCGGCGGAATATCCGGTGCCGGGCCGTGGCGAACACCTGGCGATGCTGATCCTGTCGGAACTGGCCGCGGCGCAAACCGTGCCGATCGCGATCCCATGGCCGCGCGACCGCCGCCTGGTGGCGGTCTGTTCGGCCATCATGGCGGCGCCGGGCAGCCGGCGCAGCATCGAGGAATGGGCCGAGGACGCCGGCGCCAGCGCGCGCACGCTGATCCGGCTGTTTCCCAAGGAAACCGGCCTGCATTACCGGCAATGGGTACAGCAAGTGCACCTGGCCGACGCGTTTTGCCGCCTGGCGCGCGGCGACAGCGTCGGCGAGATCGGCCGCGCGCTCGGCTATGCCAGCCCGAGCGCCTTTACGGCGATGTTCCGCCGCCTGCTGGGCAAGACGCCGCAAGACTATCTGAGCGAATGGCGCTGAGCATGGATCGCCGTCCCCGACAAGATCACAAGATCCCATCAAGCATATGGCAAGACTTTGGCCAGCCCGTCGTTGAAGGCTGGCCCGGCATCGCGGCAATCAGTCTTTGTTGAGGATTTCCTGCTCGGCGATGCTGGGATTGCCGAAGTAGGTTTTGACGGGAACCCCATTTTCCGCACCGTGGATGTACAGGCCGCTGATGCTCTTGTTTTGCGCGTCATACAGCATGACGAAGCGATGCTCGCCGCAGTTATGCGGTTGGCACACGCTGGTCAGCAAGCGGGTGACGCCGTCGAACACCACCGGAACCACCGGCGACGACACGCCGTTCGGCACCCAGTGCGGCGCCTTGATGCCGGATTTCTTCAATTCGGTCAGGAATGCGGTCTTGAACGCCCGGTCGCCTTTGTAGACCACGGGAAAGTACGGACAATCTGTCTGGTCCTTGCACACCAGCGCCTGCTCGATCGGCGACTTTTTGGCAAAGGCCGGCAATGCCGCAAACGACAGCGCACAAGCAGACACGATGACAAGCAGTTTGGCTTGAAATTGCATGAGTTCTCCTGATGAGTCTGAATGTCGACCTGGCTCAGGATACCAGAATGACTATGGATTCATGGGCGTGCCGTACTCAGGGCGCGCAACGGATGCCGACTACGCTGTTGACCTTCCCTTGCATCCAGTCGGCTTCGCGCCAGCGGAACACGCCCGGCGCCACGATCGCCAATTCCCATTCTGCCAGCTTGCCATCCTTGGTACGGCGCGCTTCATTGTGATAGCGGATGGTCAGCGTATTCCGGGTCGCCGCGACCACCGTAGCCGAGAAACGGTTGGTCACGCCCAGCGCGGTGTTCCAGGTACGGTCGGAAAACATCGTCAATTGCTTGTTATCGTCGGACAGCTGCATGCGGAAGCGCGCCCGGTCGACTTCGCAGGCGGGACTGGTGCTGACGCTGTCGATCCAGCTGCCGGCAAGCTGCGCCGGGTCGAATGGAAATGGCGCAGCCTCCGCGGCGGCGGCAGAGGCGCCGGAGGCAAGTGCCGCGCTCAGCAAGAGTGTCAGTAACATAAACGATGGATCATGGTGAAGTTACATATCAATAAGGCCATGCGCCGCGACTATCGACATGCGACGCACTCCGTCTTCAAGATCTTGTAGCATAGCAGCGCCAGCGTGAAAAATATCACCTTGATCATGCTTTTAAATAAAAAAAAGCGCGGCAGGCAGAACCTGTCGCGCTTTTTAGTTTACGTGTCCGTCAGTGCCCTGACAAAACCGTAGCGAGCAGTCTTAGTTGCGGACTACGCGTTTGTATTCATTGGTACGGGTGTCGATCTCGATCACGTCGTCCTGGCTGACGAACAGCGGAACTTGAACGGTGTGGCGATGCGCGTCAACCGCGTTCTCGATCTGGGCTTCTTTCAAGACGTTACCGGAAGTGTTGCCCTTGACTGCAGGCTCCGAGTAAAACACTTTACGAGCAATGGTGGTTGGCAATTCAACCGAGATCGCCTTGCCGTCGTAGAAAACAGCTTCGCATTCCATGCCGTCTTTCAGGTAATGCAGTGCATCGCCCAAGTTTTCTTCTTCGATTTCGTACTGGTTGTATTCAGCGTCCATGAACACGAACAATGGATCGGCGAAATACGAGTAGGTCACTGGCTTTTTGTCCAGGACAACCACGTCGAACTTGTCGTCGCCGCGGAACACGTTTTCCTGCGGGCTGTTGGTCAGAAGATTTTTCATCTTCCATTTGTATGTGAAGCCCGTGCGGCTCGAACCGTTGACATCAGAACGCAACACGATCATAGGCTTGCTGTCGACCATAATGATGTTGCCAACACGAATTTCTTTTGCGGGTTTCATAGGGAGTGTACGTAAAAAGTGGGTTGCGTAAAAATCATCTGTCGCTCGGCTCCAGGAGCCAAAAGCTTAAGTTTGATCGAATTAAAAATACGTTAGGATTAACCGCGCATTTTACCTGATTTTTCTTGCCCCGCCTATCAAAGCGCGCGGGCGAACTGTAGCAGGTTGCTTGTCAGATCACCATTATCCAACATTTGCCGCTGCCAGTCAGCAGAGCGGCGGCGCATTTGCGGCATCGCGGCCAGCAATGCCGGCCACAGCACGGGCCAGCCGGCCTGCCCCTGCTGCGTTTCATCGGTCGCGCCATTCCAGCGCAAGGACACGTCGCCGAGGCTGGCAAGGTCGGCCGCATAACGCTGCAAGAACGCGCGCAATTTCACATGGTGCAGGTTTTCATCTTGCGGATAGATATGCCAGATGAAGGGCTTGCCGGCCCATTGCGCACGCACGAAGGAATCCTCGCCGCGCACAAAATTCAAGTCGCAAGCCCATAACAGCTTGTCGTAATCGGGCTGCGCGACAAACGGCATCACGCGCACCGTCAGCGCGCCGCGGCTGGCCGCCGCGCCAGCCTTGGCTTCGCCCCCGAGAAACTCCTGCACCGCATCGGTCGCGACCCCTTCCGGCACCAGGCAAGTCATCGGCCGGGCGCCGTTTTGCCAGACCTCGAACAAGGCCGGCACCGGCGCGTGCGGATAACAAAACAGCGATACCTTGGTTGACGCCATTTCCGCCTGGCTCACGCCGAATTGCGCAAGGAAAGCCGCCATGGCCGCCGGGTCCGCTTGAAACAACAAGCGCTGCGCTTCGAGCGGCGCTTCGCGCAGCAAGCCGCCGGTTTTACTGGTAAAGCCGGGGAAGAAAAAGTACTTGGTCAGCGGCAAACGCGGATGCGGCGACGACAAGGCGTGGCAACCCTCGACCCACTCTTCCGCCGTCAAGCCTTCCAGGTTCAGCCACACCGGGCGCGGCTCGCATTGCGCCATCGCCGCGATATAGCCGGGCGGGATATCGCAGGCGAAAAATTCGATGACGATATCGGCGACATCGTCCGCCGCAAACAGACCATCCTGGCTGGCCCAGTGGCGCACCGTGATACCGGCCACTTGCTGCACGTCGGCATCGGGCGCCACGTCCGGGCAAATGCGCCGGAAACTGGCCAGATCGTCGACCCACAGCGTCACGGCGATGCCATGCTCCTGCTGCAATTGTCTTGCCAGGCGCCAGCAAATGCCGATGTCGCCATAGTTATCGACTACTTTGCAAAAGATGGCGAGGGAGCTTGCGCGGTCTTGATGGACGGTCATGTTGCACTGGAATGATGGGTGAGGGGGAATGACGGGAAAGTACCATAAACAATTCTGCCAAACACAAAAAAGCCGCTCGAGGCGGCTTTTTTACAGGCTTTCAACGAAGCCGAACTGGCGTCCCCAAGGGGATTCGAACCCCTGTACTCACCGTGAAAGGGTGATGTCCTAGGCCTCTAGACGATGGGGACAGAAATCTGTCCTGAATGCCGAACTGCGCATCCTGACCTGTGCACTACTTTTTTGCCACTTGCCATCGCAGCAGCATCCCGCGTGGCGTCCCCAAGGGGATTCGAACCCCTGTACTCACCGTGAAAGGGTGATGTCCTAGGCCTCTAGACGATGGGGACCTGTGCTGTTTTTTTGCTGCTCAGCGGACTCTGATTCGAGAGTTTTTTATTCCCTCAAAAAAGCGTGCGCGAATTCTAACATGAAGATACACGCAAAATCAACCTGTCTCTCCCTGCGGCAGCGTTTTTTCAGTATGGCGCAGCCCCTCTGGGCGCACCGCCAATGCCCGACTGCCGCCGTCAAGCTTGAAGATGCTGACCATCTGGGAAAGACTGCCCGCCTGGCCCTGCAGCGACTCGGCCGCGGCCGCGGCTTCTTCCACCAGCGCCGCATTTTGCTGCGTGACGGCGTCCATCTCGGTAATCGCGATATTGATCTGTTCGATACCCGCCTCTTGCTCCCGGCTGGCGGCGCTGATTTCCGCCATGATATCCGTGACCCGCTGCACGCTGGCGACGATTTTTTCCATCGTGGCGCCGGTCTGATCCACCAGCCTGCTGCCCGCATTGACGCTGTCCAGCGAGTTGTTAATCAATGTCTTGACTTCTTTGGCGGCACCGGCCGAACGATGGGCCAGATTGCGCACTTCGGTGGCGACCACCGCAAAGCCGCGCCCCTGCTCTCCCGCCCTGGCCGCTTCCACCGCCGCGTTCAACGCCAGGATATTGGTTTGAAAAGCAATCCCGTCGATCACGCCAATAATGTCGACGATTTTATTGGCCGACACATTGATGGCGCCCATCGTCTCGACGACTTGCGACACCAGTTGCCCGCCCTCGACGGCGACACTGGAAGCGGATATCGCCAACTGATTCGCCTGCCGTGCATTGTCGCCATTTTGCTTCACCGTCGATGTCAACTCTTCCATCGCCGAGGCGGTTTCTTCAAGAGAACTTGCTTGCTGTTCGGTGCGCGATGAAAGGTCGAGATTACCGCTGGCGATCTGGCCGGTGGCGGTCGCGATTTCGTCGGTGCCATTGCGCACCTGGCCCACGATATGCTTCAACTTCCCATTCATCTCTTTTAATGCCGACAAGAGCTGGCCCGTCTCATCTTTCGCCTGGACATCGATATTACTGCTCAAATCACCGGACGCGACCGTCTGCGCCACCTTGACGGCCTGGCCAATCGGCACCGTGATCGAGCGCGTCATCAAATAAGCGATGAGGATCGCGGCAAGCGCCGCGGCGGCCGACAAGGCCAACGTCATCGTCACGGCAAAAGCACCGTCGCCGAGGGCTTGATCGCCATCCGTTTTCATCACGCCGTGCTGAAAACTCACCATGGCATTGAGCGCGCCAAAAAAAGCGGCCTGCGACGGCAGCAAGTCCTTGAGCAAGAAGTGGCCGGCCTGTTCAATCTTGCCGTCCTGAATCAGCTTGACCACCCTGCCACGGGCCTGGCCATAAGCTTCCCTGCCGTCCGCCATGACGCCAAATAATTCCTGCCCCTTGGCGGTGTTGATCATGGCCTTGAGCTGCGCCATGAGTTCATTATTTTTCTTGACCGAATCCTCGACTTGCGCCAGCGCGGCAGCCACCTCCGCAGCGTCGTTTCCGCCAATGACGGCGTTACGCAAGTACCGCGCTTGCGAATCGACTTGCTGCTGTATCGACTTGGCCGTCATGACCTTGACGTAGCGGTCGTTCAATATCGCCTCGGTGGCGCTATTCATACGCTTGATATAAGCGGTCGAAATCGCCGCCACCATCACCAGTAAAAGCACCACGATGCCGAAGCCGAGGCCGAGTCTCGTCCCGATTTTCATAGTTGACGTATTCATTTAATCCCCAATTGCATTATTTATTTTTCAAAATACAGCGCTGCAGATTCACGATAAAAAAACAGCCAGGCGCATGCATGCCGACGCAGCCCGTCCGCAACCTGCGTTGATAGGAATAAATGACGGCGAATAGGGGCGTCAGGACAACGATGTAATCCGGGGGATAGGGATCAATCATGCTCAACCGGTTCAGCAAGCACCTTCCCGGTACAAAATGAAGGTTGAACGTTTTGGCGACTGGTTTGGGCCGGGATTGAGTGTAGCACCGAAATCTCTTAAAGCAGGAACGGGTTGCCAAAATAAAACTTAAGTTGCAAAAATAAAACATCATCGCCGCCAGGTACGATCTTCCTGCCCCATTTCGCCAAGGCAACACCGCCGCGGCATCGCTGCGGCAACCTTTTCTATTGCAATGGAAGAATTGTCATGTCCACACCAACTGTATTAATCACCGGCGCGTCCGGCCGCCTGGGCCGCTTGGCCATGGCTCAACTGCTGAGCCAGCCGCACGGCCCGCTTGCCGCTACCAGCCGCGACCGGCAACGCTTGCTGGAACTCGCACAACTCGGCGTCGACACCCGTTACGCCGATTTCGACAACCCGGCCTCGCTGCCCGGCGCCTTTTCTGGCGCGCAACGAACGTTGCTGATCAGCACCGGTTGCTACATCGGCGAACGGCGCATCCAGCAACAACGGCAAGCGATCGATGCGATGCGCCAGGCCGGAGTGCGGCACATCGTCTACACCTCGCTGCTGAATGCCGACCGGCCCGGCCTCGGCGCCGTCGCCAACGACCATGCCCAGACCGAAGCCGCGCTGCACGCGGGCGGGCTTGCTTACACCAGTTTGCGCAACGGTTTTTACATGGATAGTTTTTTGACGACCTTGCCAAAAGCCATTGCCAGCGGTGTGTGGACATCTGCCGCCGGCGACGGCAAGATCGCCTATGTCACACAGGCCGACTGCGCGCGGGCGGCAGTGGCGGCCTTGCATCAGGGCGGGCATGGCGGGCGCGTGCTGAATATCACGGCGCCGGTCGCCATAGGCGCCGAGGAAATCGTGCGGACCGCGAATCAGATATTGGGCACCAGCATCGCTTATGTGGCGCTGACACCGGAAGAGATGCGGCAACGCCTGCTCGATGCAGGCCAGCCGGCACAGATGGCAAATATAGTAACGCATATCGACCGGGCGATATCGCAAGGCGCAATGGATGCGGCGAATGACGATTTTGAAAAGCTGACGGGGGAAAAAGCCTGCGGCTTGGCCGAATTCCTGATTGCTAATAAACACAGGATTATCGGCAATCGATAAGTTAATTAGGCAGCGCACCTGAACGGGTCGGATGAGGCGGGCATTCCACTCATCCGATTTACGCGGCAATGCAATTGCATTCGACAAAAACAAAAAAACCGCTCAAGGCGGCTTTATCTGTCGAATTACTTGTAACCAGATAACACTGGCGTCCCCAAGGGGATTCGAACCCCTGCACTCACCGTGAAAGGGTGATGTCCTAGGCCTCTAGACGATGGGGACCATGGAACTGCTTGACTACCGACCTCTGCGCTGTTGGTGGAGGTAAGCGGGATCGAACCGCTGACCTCTTGCATGCCATGCAAGCGCTCTCCCAGCTGAGCTATACCCCCCGGGCG
>NZ_HG322949.1:1621060-1696084 GCF_000723165.1 Janthinobacterium agaricidamnosum NBRC 102515 = DSM 9628 | reverse complement strand
CAAAACCTGGCGTCCCCAAGGGGATTCGAACCCCTGTACTCACCGTGAAAGGGTGATGTCCTAGGCCTCTAGACGATGGGGACCACGGAACTCCGATACTGCTACCGCACCGCTTCCATCACGAAACCAGACTTCAAGTTTCGCCGCTGGTGGAGGTAAGCGGGATCGAACCGCTGACCTCTTGCATGCCATGCAAGCGCTCTCCCAGCTGAGCTATACCCCCGTTGGTGCAGAAACAAGAGTATAGCAAAGAAGATTCACTCTGCAAATACCCTTTTGCAAGTATCGGGAATAATCAGTATTGCGCCAACCGCGCCAACACCGTTTCACGGCCGAATACCTGGATCACTTGATCGATGGCCGGCGTTTGCAATTGACCGGTCAAGATCAAACGCAAGGGCATGGCCAGCAAAGGCATCTTGATGGTGTTGGCGGCCAGCACTTCCTTGATCATCGCGGCGATCGCGTCCTTGCTCCACTCGACCGTGGCGATGCGCTCGGCGAACTGGGCCAGCACCGGCTTGATCGTCTCCGTCAAATGCTGCGCCAGCAAGGCAGCGTCCGGTTGCGGCGCGCGGAAGAACAGCAGCGACGCCGCGGCCAGTTCGTTGACCGTATTGGCGCGCTCCTTCATCAGGCCCAGCACCAGCGCCAGGTCCGGCGCGCCGTCGAAGACGGCGCCGTCGGCCAGCATCAGCGGACGGGCCAAGTCGGCCAGGCGGCTGTTGTCGGCTTGCTTGATATAGTGATTGTTCAGCCACGCCAGTTTTTCATTGTTGAACTGGGCCGCCGATTTCGACAGGTGGTTCAGGTTGAACCACTCGCAGAACTGGGCGGTCGAAAACACTTCGTCGTCGCCGTGGCTCCAGCCCAGGCGCGCCAGGTAGTTCAGCATCGCTTCCGGCAAGAAGCCCTGCGCCGGATAATCCATCACGCTGACCGCGCCATGGCGCTTCGACAGTTTTTCGCCGTCGGCGCCGAGTATCATCGGCAGGTGGCCGTACAAGGGCAGCGGCGCGCCGATCGCGCGCAGGATATTGATCTGGCGCGGGGTATTGTTGACATGGTCGTCGCCGCGGATCACATGGGTGATTTGCATGTCCCAGTCATCGACCGCGACGCAGAAATTGTAGGTCGGCGTGCCGTCCGGACGCGCGATGACCAGGTCGTCCAGCTCGCGGTTCGAGATCGTGATGGTGCCCTTGACCACGTCATCCCAGGTGACGTCGTCGTCCAGCGGATTCTTGAAACGCACCACCGGCTTGCGGTCGGCGGGAACGGCAGGCAGGGTCTTGCCCGCTTCCGGACGCCAGGTGCCGTCGTAGCGCGGCTTTTCGCCGGCCGCGCGCATGCGCTCGCGCATCGCCTCGACTTCTTCCGGCGACGAATAGCACAGGTAGGCGCTGCCCTGCTCCAGCATCTGCGCCACCACTTCGCGGTAGCGCTCCATGCGCTGCATCTGATAGAACGGGCCTTCGTCGTGGTCCAGGCCGAGCCACTTCATGCCTTCGATGATGGCTTGCACCGCTTCCGGCGTCGAGCGCTCCAGGTCCGTGTCTTCGATGCGCAGCACGAAAGTGCCGCCGAAGTGGCGGGCATAGGCCCAGGAATACAGCGCGGTGCGGGCGCCGCCCAGGTGGAGATAGCCGGTCGGGCTGGGGGCAAAGCGGGTGCGGACAGGAGTGGTCATCGAAATTAACAGAGCCAAAAAGATAAAAACGCCATTTTACTCCGTTGACCGGCGCCGGCATACGCTGAAGGTGTACGGCCTACAGGTCGAGCAAGCGCCGCTGGACGCTGGCCGCATGTTCCTGCAGCGCCTTTTCCAGCAATTCGACCAGTTGCGACAATGGCCGGTGCAAGGGCTTGACGATATTGACGGTGAACGGCAGCGACACCGTAAAACGGCGCATTTGCAGCCCCTGCCCGGCAAAATCGAGCGCCGTCAGCGGATTGACGATGGCCAGGCCGACGCCTTCGCGCACCATCGCGCAGACCGACGCGGCGCTGTGGGTGTCGAGCGCCATGCGCCGCTCGATGCCGGCGCCGCGGAAAATCTCGTCGATTTGCTGGCGGTAGGGATCGACCGCCGCCAGGCTGATAAAGGGCTGGCCGGCGAAATCCCGCGGCGCCAATGCACTCCTGGCCGCCAGCGGATGGC
This sequence comes from Janthinobacterium agaricidamnosum NBRC 102515 = DSM 9628, assembly GCF_000723165.1. Lineage (NCBI taxonomy): Bacteria > Pseudomonadati > Pseudomonadota > Betaproteobacteria > Burkholderiales > Oxalobacteraceae > Janthinobacterium > Janthinobacterium agaricidamnosum. The sequence goes on along the minus strand of NZ_HG322949.1, from coordinate 1,693,923 downwards.
CGTCCGGCAGCACGCACACTTCATCGACCGACATCAGCCGGCTCAGCACCGTGCCGGGCGGCGCGTTATCCACTTCGGTCAGGCCGATATCGTGGCGCTGCGCCGACAGCCACTCTTCCAGCAGCGGCGACTCTTGCGGCGTGATGCTGATGCTCACCTTCGGGAATTGCGCCAGGAAGATCTTGCAGGCCTGCGGCAGCAGCGATTGCGAAAACACCGGCAGGCAGGCGATCGACAACTGGCCCTGGTCGAACTGGCGCAGCGCATCGGCGGTGCTGACGATGCGCTCCAGCCCGAAATAGGCGCGCTGCACCTCCTCAAACAATTGCAGCGCCTGCGCGGTCGGCCGCAAACGGCCATGCACGCGCTCGAACAAGGTCAATTGGGTCAGATATTCCAGCCGCGCCAGCTCGCGGCTGACGGTCGGCTGCGAAGTATGCAGCATCGCCGCGGCGGCCGTCATGCTGCCGGTGGTCATGATGGCGCGGAAAACCTCGATATGGCGCAGGGTGATGGACATAGCCATATCATAAATGAATAGCCTGACCTTAAACAGATATTTTATGTTTGGTCGAGAAACACCGATGATATGGCTATCCGATACATCCACCGCCCGAAAGCATCCATGTCCTCAGTCGCCGACCGCACCCTCGTTCAACTCGCCCAGCAGCACGGCACCCCGTTATGGGTCTACGACGCGGCGCTGATACGCGCGCGCATCGAGCAGCTATCCGCCTTCGACACGGTGCGCTTCGCCCAGAAAGCGTGCTCCAACATCCATTTGCTGACGCTGATGCGCGAAGCCGGCGCCCATGTCGACGCGGTCTCGCTGGGCGAAATCGAACGCGCGCTGCAAGCCGGCTTCACGCCGGAACAGAGCAACGGCGCGGCCGGCCTGGTGTTCACCTGCGATCTGTTCGACCGCGCCACGCTGGCCCGGGTGGTCGAGAAAAAGATCGAAGTCAATTGCGGTTCGATCGACATGCTGTCGCAACTGGGCGCGGTCTCGCCCGGCCACCGGGTCTGGCTGCGCATCAATCCGGGCTTTGGCCACGGCCACAGCAACAAGACCAATACCGGCGGCGAAAACAGCAAGCACGGCATCTGGCACGGCGAACTGCAAACCGCGCTGCAACTGATCCGCGAGCACCGGCTGCACCTGGTCGGCCTGCACATGCACATCGGTTCCGGCGTCGATTACAGCCATCTGGAAACCGTGTGCGGCACGATGGTCGAGCTGGTCAAGGGCATGGGCCACGACTTGGAAGCCATTTCGACCGGCGGCGGCTTGTCGGTGCCGTACCGCGAAGGCGAACAGCCGGTCGATACCGCGCATTATTTCCAGTTGTGGGATGCGGCGCGCCAGCAGATCGAGGTCCACCTCGGCCACCCGGTGCACCTGGAAATCGAACCAGGCCGTTTCCTGGTCGCCGAAGCCGGCTTGCTGGTCGCCGAAGTGCGCGCCACCAAGCAAATGGGCGGCAACCATTTCACTTTGCTCGATACCGGTTTCAACGAATTGATGCGTCCCGCGATGTACGGCAGCTATCATGAAATGAGCCTGATCACGCACGATGGCCGCGCCTTGCCGACGCCGCATGCGACCGTGGTCGGCGGCCCGCTGTGCGAATCCGGCGACGTGTTCACCCAGCGCGACGGCGGCGTGGTCGAAACCCGCTTGCTGCCGCAGGCGCAAGTGGGCGATTACGTGGTCTTCCACGGCGCCGGCGCGTATGGCGCGTCGATGTCGTCGAACTACAATAGCCGGCCGCACGCGGTCGAATACCTGGCCGATGGAAGCAACTCGCGCGTCATCAGGAGGCGCCAGACGGTGGCCGAACTGATCGCGCTGGAACTGGCAGCTTAAGCGAACCTGGCTGCGGCGCCTCATCTGCTAACATCTTGGCAATCAAGATGAAGGTGCCGCATGCTCTACCGCAAATTCCTCCCTGTCCTGCTGGCGCTGCTGCTGGGCGCCTGCGCCTCGCTGCCGCCGCTCGACGGGCGCAATCCATCGAGCGTCATCGGCGGCACGGCCGATACCCCGCTGGGTTTGGCCATAGAACCGATGAGCGCGGCCCATGCCGGACTGTCCGGCATCTATCCGCTGGCCGACGGCCGCGATGCATTCGCGGCGCGCGCCTTGCTGGCCGATGCGGCGCAGCGCAGCCTCGACGTGCAGTACTACATCTGGCACCGGGACTTGACCGGCACGCTGCTGTTCGACGCGCTGCGCAAGGCTGCCGAGCGCGGCGTGCGGGTGCGTTTGCTACTCGACGATAACAACACCTCCGGCCTGGACCAGCTGCTGGCCCTGCTCGACAGCCAGCCGAATATCGAAGTGCGGCTGTTCAATCCGTTCATACCGCGTGCGCCGCGCGCGCTGGCCTTCATCGGCGATTTTTCTCGGCTGAACCGGCGCATGCACAATAAATCCTTCACCGCCGATAACCAGGCCGCCATCGTCGGCGGGCGCAATGTCGGCGATGAATATTTCGGCGCCGCCGGCGACATGATGTTTTCCGACCTCGACGTGCTGGCCGTCGGTGCCGCCGTCGATACCATCTCGCGCGACTTCGACCGCTACTGGAACAGCCAGTCGGCTTATCCGGTCGCGTCCTTGCTGGCGAAAAATGCGCCGCAAGACAGCGCCATGCTCAAGCAGGAAGCGGCCCGGGTCGCCGGCAGTCCGCAAGCGCGCGAGTATATGAAGGCGCTGCGCGAATCGCCGATGGTGGCCAGCATGATGCAGCGCAGCTTGCCGTTCGTATGGGCGCCGGCGCGGCTGGTCAGCGACGACCCGGCCAAGGTGCTGGGCCAGGCCGCGCCCGATAGCAAGGTGGCGCAAAAACTGCAACAATTGCTGGGCCAGCCGGAAACCGAACTGGACCTGGTGTCGCCGTATTTCGTGCCGGGCAAGGAAGCGGAAGCGGCGTTCGAAGCGATGTCGCGCCGCGGCATCCAAGTGCGTATCCTGACCAATGCGCTGGAAGCGACCGATGTGGCGGCGGTGCATGCCGGTTACGCCAAATGGCGCAAGCCGCTGCTGCGCGCCGGCGTGACCTTGTACGAATCGCGGCGCCAGTGGGAAAAAAGCAATGCGCGCGAACGCAGCGGCCCGTTCGGCAGCTCGGCCTCCAGCCTGCACGCCAAGACCTTCGCCGTCGACGGCAAGCGGATCTTTGTCGGCTCCTTCAATTTCGATCCCCGTTCGATCGAATTGAATACCGAAATGGGCCTGGTGATCGACAGCCCGGTATTGGCGCGGCAACTGGCGACGGCGATGCGGCACAGCGTGCCGCTGCGCGCCTACCAGGTGCGCTTGAACGACGATGGATCGCTGTACTGGATCGCCCGCAACGGCGACAGCGAGGTGCGCTACGATACCGAACCAGGCGCCAGCTACTGGAAGCGCCTGGGGGTCGGAATACTATCTTTGCTGCCGATCGACTGGCTGCTCTAGTAAAAATCAGCGCAGGGTTTCGGTCAGCACGCGCCCCTCGGCGGCCGAGGGCGGACGCACGCCCAGCACATGCGCCAGCGTCGGCGCGATATCGACCACTTCCGCATACTGGCTGTAGGCGCCCGGCCTGATCCAGCGCTTGCCCATCACGATCAGCGGCACATTGGTGTCGTAGGCGTACGGCGAACCGTGCGAAGTGCCGCTGTTGCCGGTGCCGAAATACCAGTACGGCCGGGTCACCGCCATCAAGTCGCCGGACAACTGGCGGTTCCATGCGCGGCGCATCAGCGTATCCATGCGGGTGGCCACGGCGCCGCCTTCCATCTGCGTGCGGGTGTACACCTGCGCCAGCCCCGGCTGGTCCATCAGGAAACGGGCCGCCGCATTTTCCAGGTCGTCGCGGCGGATGCCGCTCTTGTCGGCCAGCGCGTAATCGAGGTAAATATTCGGCATCGACCAGGTCGTCACCAGCTTGTCGACCGAGAATTTCGCCGCCAGGTGCTGGTTCAGCGACGCCATCAATTTGTCGCCGTCGAGGCGCTGCGCATCCATGTGCTGGGTTTGCGAAAACTCCGGCGTGTTCGGGAAACCGTGATCGGCGGTCAGCACCACCAGCACATTATCCATGCCGATGCGCTGGTCCAGGTAAGTAAAAAAACCGGCCAGCAAACGGTCCAGGCGCTGCAAATGGTCGTGCGACATCCTGCTTTCGGGGCCGAACGCATGGTTCACATAATCGTGGGCCGACAGGCTGATACCGAGCAAGTCCGGCACGCCGGCCGGATTCTTGCCGAGGTTTTCGCCGGCCACGGCCGCGCGTGCAAAATCCAGCGTCAACTCGTCGAGATGCGGGCCGGTCTTGAGGCGGTTGTAATAATCGGCGTCGAGGTTGCCGCTATCGCTGTAATACGAAAAAGGGAAATCGTTGCGCACGCCGGGCTTGGCCGGATTCAAGTCGGCGCTGGCGTCGTTGGCATAAGCCGAGTCGGCCAGCAGCGGAGTCCAGGTCTTGCCGTAATAACGGTCTTGCGGCTTGCCGGCCTGGTAGCGCCGCACCCACTCCGGATGCGACTGCATATAGTATGTGCTGCTGGCGAAGTTGCCGGTCTTGTCCATATACATGTACGCGGTGCCGGTCTTGCCGCCCAACAAGATCGCGCCGCGGTCCTTGCCGGAAATCGCGATCACCTTGGCGCGCTGGCCGGTGGCGTAGCGCAATTCATCGCCCAAGGTGCTGACGCGCAGCTTGGCCGGCGAGGTGCCGTCGCTCGGCCTGGTTTCTTCGCCGATATAGGTGTAATTGCCGTCTTCGGTGCAATACACCGACTTTTTGGTCTGCGGATCGATCCAGTTATTGCCGATCACGCCATGCTGATACGGATACGCGCCGGTCAATACCGCCGAATGGCCGATCGCGGTAACGGTGATGCCGTGCGCCTGGTGCGCATCGCTGAACCAGGCGCCCTGGTCGAGCAGCCGGCGCAAGCCGCCCTGGCCGAACTGGTCGCGGTAACGCAGCACTTGTTCTTGCGGCAAGCCATCGACGACCAGCACCAGCACCAGCTTCGGCTGGGCGACTGCGGCCGCAGCGCTAGCCGGAGCGGCATGGGCCTGCCAGGCGCCCGCGCTGGACACCAGCAGCAGCGCATGCGCCAAATGTCTGAAAAAAGGGAAATTGCCGGTCATGGTCAGCCTTGTCATCAAGTTAATTTACATCAGCAGCGCGCAGCATACTGAACTTTCATGACAACAGCGTGACAGACTTGACACCGGCGACAGGCCACACACAAAGCAATGATTGCCCGATAATCGTGGCCTGTCCCCGGTCGTGTATCAGTCGTTCTTGACGACGATGGCAGGGAACTTGCTGGTCATGTCCTTGGCTTTTTCGGCCACCTTGACGGCGATCTTGCGGGCGATTTCTTTGTAGATCACGGCCACCGGGCCATCCGGCTCGGACACCACGGTCGGCGTGCCGGAATCGGTTTGCTGGCGGATCGCCATCGTCAGCGGCAAGGCGCCGAGGAATTCGGCGCCGAAATCCGCGCACATTTTCGCGCCGCCGCCGGCGCCGAAGATTTCCTCCGCGTGGCCGCAATTCGAGCAAATGTGGGTGCTCATGTTTTCCACCACGCCGAGAATCGGAATCCCGACTTTCTCGAACATTTTCAAGCCCTTGCGCGCATCCAGCAAGGCGATGTCCTGCGGCGTCGTGACGATCACCGCGCCGGTCACCGGCACTTTTTGCGACAGCGTCAACTGGATGTCGCCGGTACCTGGCGGCATGTCGACGATCAGGTAGTCGAGGTCGCGCCAGTTGGTTTGTTCCAGCAATTGCTGCAGGGCCTGGGTCACCATCGGACCGCGCCAGACCATCGGCTCGTCCGGATCGATCATGAAACCGATCGACGACACTTGCAAACCGTGGTTTTCCATCGGTTCCATGCTTTTGCCGTCCAGCGTTTTCGGCTGGCCGCTAATGCCCAGCATCATCGGCTGCGACGGGCCGTAGATGTCGGCGTCCAGCATGCCGACCGACGCGCCCTCGGCCGCCAGCGCCAGCGCCAGGTTGACGGCGGTGGTCGATTTGCCGACGCCGCCCTTGCCGGATGCCACCGCGATGATGTTTTTCACGTTCGGCATCAGCTTCAAGCCGCGCTGTACCGTGTGCGAAATAATCTTGAAGTACACATTGGTGCCGACCTTGCCGACGCCCGGCAAGGCGTGCAAGGCCGCTTCGACCTTGTCCTTGATCAGCGCAATCTGGCTGCGGGCCGGGTAGCCGAGTTCGATGTCGACTGAAATATTGTTGCCGTCGACCTTCAGATTCTTGACGGATTTCGAGGTAACGAAGTCCTTTGTTGTGTTTGGATCAATAACTTGCGCCAGCGCTGCCTTGACGTCTTCTACTGTGATGCTCATGAAAATCTCCGTGTGTGATACGCCAGTCTAGCGCAAAATCGGCCAGGGCGGCCAAGGGCAAACTGGCCAAAACAGCATTTCCATCTGCGCAGGCGGCCTTTCGGCTGGTAAAATGCCTCTTTATCCATCACAAAAGTGCATCAATCATGACTCGCAAGCTGTTCGTCACTACTGCCCTGCCTTACGCAAACGCCGCTTTCCACATTGGCCACATCATGGAATATATCCAGGCCGATATCTGGGTCCGGTTCCAGCGAATGCAACGCGACGGTGCTGGCCAGCGCGAGGTGCACTTCGTCGGCGCCGACGATACCCACGGCACGCCGATCATGATTGCCGCCGAAAAAGAAGGCATCACGCCGCAGGAATTCGTCGCCAAGATCGCCGCCGGCCGGGCCCAGTACCTGGACGGCTTCCATATCGCCTTCGACAACTGGTATTCGACCGATTCGCCGGAAAATGTTGCCTTGTCGCAAGATATGTACCGCAAGCTGCGCGATACCGGCTTGATCGTCACCAAGACCGTCGACCGTTTCTTCGATCCGGTCAAAGGCATGTTCCTGGCCGACCGCAACATCAAGGGCGAATGCCCGAAATGCGGCACCAAGGACCAGTACGGCGACAATTGCGAAGCGTGCGGCGCGGCCTACCAGCCGACCGACCTGGTCAACCCGTACTCGGTGTTCACCCACGCGACGCCGGTGATGAAGCCGTCGGAACAGTATTTCTTCAAGCTGTCGGACCCGCGCTGCTTCCAGTTCCTCAAGGATTGGCTGAACACGCCGGGACGCTTGCAGCCTGAAATGGTCAACAAGGTCAGCGAATGGCTGGGCGAAGCGGGCGAAAAACTGGCTGACTGGGATATTTCGCGCGATGCGCCGTACTTCGGCATCCCGATCCCTGATGCGCCGGGCAAATTTTTCTACGTCTGGATGGATGCGCCGGTCGGTTACCTGGCCAGCCTGAAAAACTATTGCGATAAAAAAGGCATGGATTTCAATGCCTTGTTGAACGATACGGCGACCGAACAAATCCACTTCATCGGCAAGGATATCGTTTCCTTCCACCTGCTGTTCTGGCCGGCGATGCTGAAATTCGCCGACCATCCGGTGATCGACAAGCTGAAAGTGAACGTGCACGGTTTCCTGACCGTGAACAATGAAAAAATGTCCAAGTCGCGCGGCACCGGCATTTCGCCGCTGCGCTACCTGGACCTGGGCATGAACCCGGAATGGCTGCGTTATTACATCGCCTTCAAATTGAATTCCAAGGTCGAAGACCTGGACTTCAACGGCGACGACTTCGTGGCCCGCGTCAATAGCGACTTGATCGGCAAATACGTCAACATCGCCAGCCGCTGCGCCGGTTTCATCGCCAAGAAATTCGACGGCAAGCTGGCGGCCACCTTGTCCGAAGGCGCGCAAGCGTGGATCAGGCGCGCGCTGACCACCGAAGTCAACGGCGTCGCCGTCGAGCGCCAGGCCAGCATCGCCAGCCATTTCGAAACCCGCGAATACGGCAAGGCGCTGCGTGAAATCATGGAAATCGCCGACATCACCAACCAGTATGTCGATGAAAACAAACCGTGGATACTGGCCAAGGATGCCGACAAAACCGCCGAACTGCACGACGTGTGCACCGCCGCGCTGATCCTGTTCCGCCAGTTGACGATCTTGCTGTCGCCGGTATTGCCTGGCGTGGCAAGCAATGTCGCGTCGTTCCTGAACGATGCGGCACTGAGCTGGGCCGACACCGAAGTGGCCGGCGGCACCGTGTCGAACACCATGCTGGGCCGCAGCATCGGCGCCTACAATCACTTGATGACGCGGGTCGACGCCAAGATGATCGACCAGTTGTTCGACGCGCCGCAAGCGCCAGCCGCGATTGCCGCGCCGGCCGCAACTGATGCCACCGCCGCCGATGCTGCGCCAGCCGCTGGCGCCATCGAAGAACTGGCGCCGGAAATCAAGATCGACGACTTCACCAAGATCGACTTGCGCATTGCCAAGATCGTCAATTGCGAACACGTCGACGGTTCCGACAAGCTGCTGCGCCTGACGCTGGATGTCGGCGAAGGCCGCTTGCGCAACGTGTTCTCCGGTATCAAAGCCGCTTACCAGCCTGAACAACTGGTCGGCAAGCTGACCGTGCTGGTGGCCAACCTGGCGCCGCGCAAGATGAAATTCGGCATCTCCGAAGGCATGGTATTGGCTGCCTCGGCCGCCGATGAACAAGCCAATCCGGGCATTTACATCCTGAACCCGTGGCCGGGCGCCGAACCTGGCATGCGCATCCGTTAAGGCGTCGCCAAGAATTAACCAGACCCCGCGCCATAACCGGCGCGGTAAAATATAGCCTGCTGACCTACCAAGAAGAGAATATGAAACTCACCAATCAATTCCAATTGTACAAATCCGACCACACCAAGTTCATCGAGGAGCTGAAAGCCAAGAATCCCGGTATCGAACAGGGCCAGCGCGAAGGCCGCGCCTTGCTGTGGGACAAGCCGCCAGTCAGCCTGAGCGAGCAGGAGCGCCAGATGGCATCGGCTATCAAGCAGCAAGCCTACGTGTACCAGACCAAGATCTAAGCGATCGTTTTCCATCCTATGTTGCCTGTAGATCCGGCAACCGCGCCGCCAGCCGACCAGGCCGGCGACACGGCAGCCGTCATCGACACAGCCGCCGCATCGGCTACCGCCCCGGCTACCGCCCCGGCTGCCGATGCGGCTGGCGCCGACGCAGCCGCCGCGGCCGATCCGCTCGGCATTGCGCGCCTGTACGGCGAGCCGCTGATGCGCATGCCGACGGATTTGTATATTCCGCCGGATGCGCTGGAAATCTTCCTCGAAGCGTTCGAAGGCCCGCTCGACTTGCTGCTCTACCTGATCCGCAAGCAAAATTTCAATATCCTCGATATTCCGATGGCGCAGGTGACCCTGCAATATCTGAAATACGTCGACCAGATCCGCGTGCGCAACCTGGAACTGGCGGCCGAATACCTGCTGATGGCGGCGATGCTGATCGAGATCAAGTCGCGCATGCTGCTGCCGTCGCGCAAGAGCGATGCCGAGGAAGAAGCCGGCGACCCGCGCGCCGAACTGGTGCGGCGCCTGCTCGAATACGAACAAATCAAGCTGGCCGCCTACGACTTGAATGCGATCCCGCAACTCGAGCGCGATTTCGTGCGGCCCCAAATCTTCATCGAGCAAAGCCTGGTGCAAAGCTGGCCCGACGTCGACCCCAGCGATTTGCAGCAAGCGTGGCTGGATGTGCTGAAACGCGCCAAACTGACCCAGCACCACAAGATCAGCCGCCAGGAACTGTCGGTGCGCGAGCATATGTCGAGCATCCTGCGCCAGTTGCAATCGGCGCGCTTCGTCGAATTCGGCGACTTGTTCGACATCGGCGGCGGCGTGCCCATCGTGGTGGTCAACTTTGTCGCGCTGCTGGAATTGGCCAAGGAAACGCTGATCGAAATCACCCAGGCCGAACCGTTCGCGCCCATTTATGTCAGGCTGGCGTATTCGCCGGCCTGATGCCCCTGTCTACCATTCGACTCACTAACGGTCCATAGGTCCATCGGCCCTTCATCGGGTTCTAGCGAAAGCAAGTTATGAAAATCATCTCCTCCATCGAAGAATTGCGCGACCAACTCAGCGGACAATTGCGTACCGCCTTTGTGCCGACGATGGGCAATCTGCATGAAGGCCACTTGTCGCTGATGCGGCTGGCGCGCAAGCACGGCGACCCGGTGGTCGCGTCGATCTTCGTCAACCGCCTGCAATTCGGGCCGAATGAAGACTTCGACAAATACCCGCGCACCATGCAGGACGATATCGCCAAACTGGAAAAGGAAGGCGTGTATGTACTGTTCGCGCCGACCGAAAAGGATTTGTACCCGGAACCGCAGGAATACCGCGTGCGTCCGCCGGACAACCTGGGCAATACGCTGGAAGGCGAATTCCGCCCGGGCTTTTTCGAAGGCGTGTGCACCGTCGTCACCAAGCTGTTTTCGTGCGTGCAGCCGCGCGTAGCCGTATTCGGCAAGAAGGATTACCAGCAGTTGATGATCATGCGTAATATGTGCCGCCAACTGGCGCTGCCGACCGAAATCATCGCCGCCGAAACCTGGCGCGCCGACGACGGCCTGGCGCTGTCGTCGCGCAATATGTATCTGTCGGCCAACGAACGGGCCGAAGCGCCGCGCCTGTACCAGAGCCTGAGCCTGGTCGCCGAACAGATCCGCGCCGGCCAGACCGATGTGCCGGAACTGGAACAAGCGGCGATGCGGACGCTGGGCCGGCACGGCTGGCAGCCGGACTATATTTCGGTGCGCAAGCGTATCGACTTGCAAGCGCCTTCCGGCGACGACCTGGCCAAGGGCGAACCGCTGGTGGTGCTGGCCGCCGCCAAGCTGGGACAAACCCGCTTGATCGACAATCTGGAAATTTGATGTAACAGCATCGATTCAAACAAAACGGCGCGCCCTGACCCGGCGCGCCGTTTTGTTTTCAGCGAATAATTTTCAACGATTGTTGTCGTTGATTGAATAGTCAAGCCAAAAAACATGATCAATTAAACATCATCATTCCCCTATACTGGCGACGATTACATCATCAGCAGAGGCGAACCATGATCACGCTCACCATCAACGGCAAGACTGAAACCGTCGAGGCCACCGGCGACAAGCCCTTATTGTGGGTCTTGCGCGACGATTTGCACCTGACCGGCACCAAATACAGCTGCGGCGCGGCGCTGTGCGGCGCCTGCACCGTGCATGTCGACGGCAACCCGACACGCGCCTGCGTGACGCCGGCCAGCGCGCTGAAAGACAGCCGCATCACCACCATCGAAGCCATCGGCGACACGCCGCTCGGCAAAAAAGTCCAGCAAATGTGGGTCGAGCTGAACGTGCCGCAATGCGGTTATTGCCAGTCGGGCCAGGTGATGGCCGCCGTCGCCCTGCTGGCCAGCAATCCCAGGCCGAGCGACAAGGATATCGACGACGCCATGTCCGGCAATATCTGCCGCTGTGGCATGTACCCGCGCATCAAGGCGGCAATCCGCAAACTGAGCGCCTGAGCGCAGAGAAAGCGAGCACACCATGAGCACCACCATCGATTTGAAACGCCGCGGCTTCCTCAACATTACGGCCGCGCTGGGCGGCGGCTTGCTGGCCGGCTGGTATATGCCGGGCATCATGCGCGGCGCGCAGGCGGCCCAGGCGGACGCGGCGATGCAGCCGAATGCGTTTGTGCGCATCACGCCCGACAACTGGATCACCGTCATCGTCGGCCATACTGAAATGGGTCAGGGCGTATCGACCGTGCTGCCGATGCTGGTGGCCGAAGAACTGGACGCCGACTGGCGCCGGGTGCGCTGGGAACAGGCGCCGACCGCGCCCGCCTATGCCCATCCGATCCTGCACACCCAGCTGACCGGCGGCAGCCTCACTACCATGGCGCAGTATGAACCGCAGCGCAAGGCCGGCGCGGCGGTGCGCGCGGTGTTGCTGGCCGCGGCCGCCAAACGCTGGGCGGTCGATCCGGCAAGCCTGCGCACCGACACCGGCAAGGTGATCCACCAGGCCAGCGGCCGCAGCGCCAGCTATGGCGAATTGGCCGGCGAGGCGGCCGGCATCGCCGCGCCGCAACAAGTGACACTAAAAGACCCGAAGGATTTCAAGATCATCGGCAAGGGACTGCGACGGCTGGACAATGCCGGCAAGACCAACGGCAGCGCCAGGTTCGGCATGGACGTGTACCTCCCCGGCATGCTGACGGCGCTGATCGCCCGCTCGCCGGTGTTCGCCGGCAAGCTGCGCAGCTATGACGACAGCAAGGCCAGGGCCGTCGCGGGGGTGGTCGGCGTGTATCAGGTGCCGGCCGGCGTGGCAGTGGTGGCGAAAGACTTCTGGTCCGCCAAGCTGGGCCGCGACGCGCTGGTGCTGGACTGGGACCCGGTGGCCGGCGAACGCCTGACGTCGGGCGACCAGCAGATCGTATATCAGCAATTGATGACGCAGCCGGGCCTGGTGGCGCGCAGCGACGGCGACGTGGCGGCGGCGCAAAAAACCGCGCAGCGCAGCATCAGCGCCGATTACGCCTTCCCTTACCTGACCCACGCGACGATGGAACCGCTGCATGCGGTGATCGACTTCCGCGGCGACAGCGCCGAAGTCTGGCTCGGCACGCAATGGCCGGCCGGCGACCAGCAGGCGGCGGCCGCCATCCTCGGCTTGAAGCCGGAACAGGTCAAGCTGAACAGCATGCTGACCGGCGGCGGTTTCGGCCGCCGGTCGACGCTGGGTTTCGATATCGTCAGCGATGCGGCGCATGTCGCCAAGGCCGTGCGTAAGCCAGTCAAGGTGATCTGGACCCGCGACCAGGATATCAAGGGCGGATATTATCGTCCCGCCGCGCACAGCCGCATCTCGGCCACGCTGGACGCGGCCGGCAATGTCACGTCGTGGTCGAACCGGATCGCGGTGCAATCGATCGCCGGCAATACGGTGATGGAAAAATTCATCGTCAAGGACGGCATCGATTCGCTGTCGGTCGAAGGCGCGGCCGACATGCCGTACGCGATACCGAACGTGCTGGTCGACCTGCACACCACCCATTACCAGGTGCCGGTGCTGTGGATGCGTTCGGTCGGCCATTCCTTCAACGCCTTTGCGGTGGAAACCTTCATCGATGAACTGGCGACGGCCGCCGGCCAGGACCCGTACCAGTTCCGCCGCGCGCTGCTGAAGGACAAGCCGCGCCATCTCGGCGTGCTGGACGCGGTGGCCAAGGCCGCCAACTGGTCCGCAAAACCGGCGCCGGGTCTGCAGCGCGGCATCGTGGTGCACGATTCCTACGGCACGTATGTCGCGCTGGTGCTGGAAGCGAGCATAGCAAAAAACAAGGAATTGACGATACACCGGGTGGTGTGCGCGGTCGATTGCGGCGTCGCCATCAATGCCGACCTGGTCACGGCGCAAGTCGAATCGAGCGTGGTATTCGGCCTGACGTCGGCGCTGTTCGGCGAAATCACGCTGAACAAGGGCGTGGTCCAGCAAAACAATTTCGACGATTATCCGCTGCTGCGCATGTACCAGACGCCGCGCATCGAAACGGTGCTGGTGCCAAGCGCCGAACATCCGGGCGGCGTCGGCGAGCCGATCGTGCCATGCATCGCACCGGCGCTGGCCAACGCGATCTTTGCCGCGACCGGCGAACGGGTGCGTTCGCTGCCGTTGAAAAACCATGCGTGGCAAATCGCCTGAGGGGAAGCATATGAACCATCACACCCTCCGCCACGCTCTGTGCGTCCTGCTGCTTGCGCTGGGCTGGCCGGCGCTGGCGCAGCAGCAGCCAGCCCCGGCCCCGACCGGCCAGCAACTGTTCGAACCGATCGCCAGCGTGCTGCAAGGACCGCGCTGCATCAATTGCCACATGGTGCAGGCGCCGCACCAGAAAGACATCATGATCACGCACGCCCAGCAAGTGGTGCGCGGCAAGGATGGCCATGGCGCGGCCACGCTGCAATGCGCGGCCTGCCATCAAGTGCGCAATACGGCCGACGGCAAGGTGCCGGGTGCGCCGAACTGGCATCTGGCGCCGATCAGCATGGCGTGGGAAGGCTTGACCAAGGCCAAGCTGTGCCAGTCCATCAAGGATCCGGGCAAGAACGGCGGCCGCAAAACCATGGATGAAGTGATCGAGCACATGAAAACCGATCCGCTGGTCTTGTGGGCCTGGAATCCGGGCGCCGGCCGCAGCACGCCGGTATTGCCGCACGATGCATTCGTGCAAAAACTGCAAGCGTGGGCGGCGGCAGGCGGGCCATGTCCCGGCGATCCGCTACCGGCAGCAATACCGGCAACCGCCAAGGCGCAGTAAATCGGACCGGAGCGTATCCCCGGTATTTATTTGATCTTGCTGAGGGTGATGGCAATCTCGGCTTGCGTGAAGAACAGCGTGTCGTCATGCAAGTCCAGCAATTTCTTGAAGGTATCGACATCAAGCACGATATCGCTATTCCAGGTGCTGAGCTTGTATTTCGGCTGGATCTTCATCTTGTCCAGCAGCACCGCGACGCGGTCCTTGTCGAATACTTGCAAGGTGATTTCCGTTGCGCTGGCGGCGGCAACTTTCACCGCGACCGAGCTGGGCGGATTCTTGCTGTTTTCAATCACCACATAATCGCTGTCGCCGTAATGATGCAGCGTGGCCCGGGTGCTCTTGTGGGTGCCTTCCTGCCACGACAAGGTCATGCTGTCGCCGGCCGCCTTCACATTGATCAGCTTGTCTTCCACGCCCTGCGCCTGCAAGCGCCACAAACCGGTAAACGACGCGGGAATCGCCATCTTCGGACCGGCGCCCTGCTCGACAAACACGCCGCAAGCGGACAAGGCACAGGCGCACGCGACCATCGACAGCGCGCGGGCGAAAAAAGAGTACGGCATAACGACTTTCGGGAAAATAAGAGTCCGGCATGATACAGGCAGCTTGCTGCAAAGTGCCACGCTTTTGCCGATCTTGCTATCCGTTTGCTATCCGTATGCTATGCTGCTTATATTGGGCGTGACTTAGCAGAGGTAAATATGGCTTCTTTTTCTTATAATTTCAGTGCTGATGATGTCAAGCGCATCAACAATACCTTGATCGCCGAAAACTCGAAGAAAATTGACGCCGCAGCACCTCCAGGCAAACCTAAAGTTTGGGTCGATATTACACCGCCAAAGTTTACGGCAAAAGATATTCAAATGGCATTCGCCACCGCACGCAAAAAAATGATCGATGGTGAGTAAATGCCCGCTCAGCACGTTTATACGGAGCTGGTCAGAGGCCCCGACGATGTTGTTGGGGCTTTGGCTTATTCGCTGTACAAGCAGACCAAAGTCGACTGGTTGACCGCGCATAAAGCCCATCACTCAGGGGCCGACCCCAGCCCCGAACAAGAAAAGATTTTTTATGCGCAAAATGTACTGCCGGTTGCGCTGCAAGGGTATCGGGATCGCGCAGAAATGCTGGCGGCGTCTTTTCTTGAGACCGCCATACGCGCAAAAATTAATGAGCTGGCACTGGACATTTCTCAATCCACTCTATCAACCAAGTTCGATTTGACGCATCAGGGAGTGGCCACCGAACTTAAATCTCTGCGCCAACAAATTGAAGCAAAACGCGGCGTTCTCGGTTGGTTGGCAGACGCTGGCGCATCCTTCCTGGTCAATGTTCTGGTGATTGTGTTCATTGGCCTGATTGCAATCGGATATAAAAATTCCGCAACCATCACCTCCTGGGTAGAGAAAAAATCACAGGTCAATACAGCGCAGCCGACAGCCCCGCAAAAAAACGAAGATCATCGGCAACCGGACTCACTCAGCCAATAATCAGGCCGCCACATCCTGCGCCCACGCCAGCGCGGACAGATGGGCCTGGTTCACTTGCAGCGGACTCAGTCCCAGCGATGCGGCCAGCGACGATACCAGCGTGGAATTGAGTTCACACGCTTCGGCCAGCGCCAGGTAGGGGCCGTACAGGCCGTCACGGGTCAGCAGCGCTTGCACCACGTCTTCCGGCAATTGCACGGTATCGAGCACTTGTTGCATGGACATGCCGAGCAAGCGGTCCAGCAATGAAAACATGCCGGCCACGAACAGGTTTTCAGCGGCGCCCTTGCCCAGCGCGGCCAGCCCCAGCAATTCCGCCAGGCGGCCGCGCACCACCGCCGTTTCCAGCAGCACCGGCGAATAACCGCTGCTGCTGGCGGTCGCCAGCAGCAAGGTCAGCCAGCGGTACAGCGGCGCGTAACCGAGCAGGGTCAGCGCCTGGCGCAACGATTGCACTTCGCGGCCCATGCCGAAGGCGGCCGAATTGATGAAGCGCAGTAATTTATACGATAGCGCGGCATCGCGCTTCAACACATCTTCCAGCAGCTTGACGTCGGCGTTCTGGCGCACCAGCTGCATCAGTTGCAAGATCACGGTCTGGGCCGGGTTCATGCCGGTCACCGGTTCGCCGGGACGCGGGGTCAGGTGCAGCTTGCCGACAAACGCATCCAGGCCCAGCGCGGCGCAGGCGTCGAAATCGGCCCAGGTCGACAGCGGGCGGCCGACCATGCGCACCGCCGATTGCTTCAGCGCCGCATACATGCGCGCCTGCGCGGCCACGTCCTCGCCGGAAAAGCGCACTTCGACCCACGAGGCGATGGCCGGCAAGTTCTTGTTCAGCCAGGCCGGTTCGGCGTCGCGCAGCGCAATGCCGACGCCGCCGGCGCGCAAGCCCTGCACCGCGGCCAGCGTATCGGGATGATGCAAATCCTTGCCGCGGATGGTCAGCACGGTGTAGTGCGGCGGCATCGCGAACAGCGCGTCGGTCGACAGCATGGCCGGCACCGCGTCGAGGAACAGCAGCTTGTCGCGCAACAGCCAGTCGCCATCGTCGTTATTGAATTGTTCGGCGACAAAGCCGATCAGCGCTTCCAGGTCGTCGTCGGTGAGCGCACGCTGGTCGTGATGCTGCCACGACAGTTCGTAGCCCAGCACCCGCTGTCCGGGATCGAGCAGCGGTTCACGAACGATGAAGTTGGTATGGTGCATGGTGGCGGTGTGAAGCGCCGGCGTGGCCGGCGGGCGGAATCGCGTCCGGCTTAAAATCCTAGGCTGTCGAGCAAATCGTCGACCTGGCCCTGGTCCGACACCACGTCGGGCGCGGTCGGATTGATTTGCGGGCCGTTCAGCAAGCCGTTGTCGAGCTCGCGGCGCATTTCGGCAGGCGCAAAATCGACCAGCATTTGCACCAGCTGCTGTTCCAGGTTTTGCGCGATCGACGTGACTTTCTTGATCACCTGCCCCGTCAAGTCCTGGAAGTCCTGGGCCATCATGATTTCCATCAAATGGGCCTTCGTGGCGCTGGTGTTGACGCTGGTGTCCGCCAGCGTGGCCACGGTGTGCGCCGCCAGTGTCCGCCATTGCTGTTCGCTGGCGCCGCCATCGATCAAGCCTTGCCACGAGGCCGACAACTCTTTGGCGTTGGCGTTGATGGTATCCTGCATCGGACCGGCCGCATCGGTAGCGTTGAGCACTTTCTGCGCGGCCTGTTCGCTCATGCGCGCCACGTAATCGAGGCGGTCGCGCACGTCGGGAATCTCGGACGCGGCTTTTTCGATCAGCTTGTCGAGACCGAGGCCGCGCAGGCTGTCGTGCAGCGCGCGCGTCATCTGGCCGATGCGGCGCAAGAACTCTTCGTTCGTGCCGGCGTCCGCGCCGTCGACCATCACCGCCCGGCCAGTCTCAATCTCGCTCATCCTTACGCTCCGGCTTTTTCGAGTTTTTCGAAAATCTTGTTGAGCTTTTCATCCAGCGTGGCGGCGGTGAACGGTTTCACCACATAACCGCTGGCGCCGGCCTGGGCCGCGGCGATGATGTTTTCCTTCTTCGCTTCAGCAGTCACCATCAGCACCGGCAACTTGGCCAGCGCCGGGTCGGCGCGGATGTGCTGCAGCATGGTCAGGCCATCCATATTCGGCATGTTCCAGTCCGACACCACGAAGTCGAAGGATTCGGCGCGCAATTTCGCCAAGCCCATGACGCCGTCTTCCGCCTCGTCCACGTTGGCGTAACCCAGTTCTTTTAACAAGTTCCGGACGATGCGGCGCATCGTCGAAAAATCGTCAACGACTAAAAATTTCATCTTTGGATCAGCCATGAATTACTCCGTTGTTTCTCTAGCGGTTTATTAATAATGTCGACACGCATGCGCCGATTCAGGCGACACGACGGCAGCAAGTTGTAGGATAGCATTTTAGTTGCTTTTAGGCGAACAAAGTCGCCCAAAAGTAACGTTAAACGTGGTTAATGGCGCCTGGAGACGCCCTTAGACGCGCAAAGCGCGCATCCCGTGCGCCGCGAGGTAGCCCAGCACCATGCCGGGCAGCGCGGTCAGTGCGCCGACCTCATGCGTGGCGCCGACGGCGATCGCTTCGCGCGGCATGCCAAACACCACGCAACTGGCTTCGTCCTGGGCAAAATTATACGCCCCCGCGTTCTTCATCTCCAGCATGCCGGCCGCGCCGTCCTTGCCCATGCCGGTCAGGATCACGCCGACCGCATTCTTGCCAGCGTACTGGGCGGCCGAACGGAACAGCACGTCGACCGACGGCCGGTGCCGGTTGACCGGTTCGCCCTGGTCGATCCTGGTCATGTAGTTGGCGCCGCTGCGCGTCAGCGTCAGGTGCGAGTGGCCGGGCGCGATATAGGCGTGGCCCGGCAACACCCGTTCGCCGCCGGCCGCTTCCTGCACCGAAATCTTGCACAGCGAATCGAGACGGCGCGCGAACGAGCGCGTAAAACCTTCCGGCATGTGCTGGGTGATCAGGATGCCCGGACAATCGGACGGCATCTGCATCAGGAATTCGCGGATCGCCTCGGTGCCGCCGGTCGACGCGCCGACGATGATCAGCTTTTCGCTCGACGTCAGCGGATTGCGCAGCGCCGGCAACGGCGCGGCATGGTCGCCGCCGGCGCCGGCGGCCGGCAGGCTGCGCGCGCGGATGCGCGCCTTCGACGCGGCGCGGATTTTCTCGGCGATCATGTCGGTGTATTCGCGCATGCCGCTCTGGATCGAAATCTTCGGCTTGGTGACGAAGTCGACCGCGCCCAGTTCCAGCGCGCGCATGGTGATTTCGGAACCGCGCTCGGTCAGCGACGACACCATCAATACCGGCATCGGCCGCAAGCGCATCAGCTTTTCGAGGAAGTCGAGGCCGTCCATCTTCGGCATCTCGACGTCCAGCGTCAGCACGTCCGGGTTATGCTGCTTGATCAATTCGCGCGCCACCAGCGGGTCCGGCGCGGTGGCCACCACTTCCATGTCCGGCTGGCTGTTGACGATCTCGCTCATGACGCTGCGGATCAGCGCCGAATCATCCACGATCAGTACCTTGATCTTCATGCTCTTCCACTTTCAGTTCGTTAATGGCAGCTCGCGACGGTTTTGCGAGGTGCGGTCAAAACAGTTCGATCTCGCCGCCGACCGGTTGCACCTTGAGTCGGCTGGCGTAGTCGAGCTCGCGTTTTACCAGCGTGTCGTTATGGGTTTGCATCAATTTCTTGACCAGCACCTTGCCGCTGCGCGGAAAGAAATAGACCTTGCGCGGGTGGATATCGTTCAAGTCTTCCGCCACCACCCGCATCTTTTCCGCCTTCAGGTAATTGATGACGAAGGCCGCGTTGCGTTCACCGACGTTGATCGCGGTAAAGCCGCGCAGCACCGCGCCGCCGCCGAACACCTTCGCTTCCAGGTTTTCGCGGCGCGCGCCGGCCTTCAACAGATCGTTGATCAGCACTTCCATCGCGTAGGTGCCGTAGCGCATCGACGCCGACACCGGGCTGTTGCTGTCGCTGGCGCCATCGGGCAGCATGAAATGGTTCATGCCGCCCAGGCCGCTGACCTTGTCGCGGATGCAGGCCGACACGCACGAGCCGAGCACGGTGACGATCAGCATGTCCTTGTTGGTGAAGTAATATTCACCGGGCAAGATCTTGGCCGCATCGCAGTTGAATGTGCGGTCGTAATAAACGTTGGTGGCGAACTGCTCTTTGGGTTCCAGGCTCATCATCTATTCTCACCTCGCTGTAACGGTGCCTTGTGAGCGGCGCCGCGCTGCTGATCCAGCTCGTACACCGTCTTGCCGCGCAACTTCAATGATTCCGATACATAGAGAAAGTTTTCCGAATGGCCGGCAAACAGCAGCGCATCCGGCTTCATCAGCGGCACAAAGCGGGCCAGTATTTTACGCTGTGTTGCCTTATCGAAATAAATCATCACGTTGCGACAGAAAATCACGTCGAACTGGCCCGATACCGGCCAACTGTCGGCCAGCAGATTGAGCGGCTTGAAGGTGATCATCTGACGCAGTTCCGGGCGCACCCGCACCATGCCTTCGCGCTCGCCCCTGCCGCGCAGGAAAAAGCGCCGCACGCGGTCGGCCGGCATCTTGTCGAGCCGGTCCAGCGCGTAGACGCCATTGGCGGCGGTGGCCAGCACGTTGGTGTCGATGTCGGTGGCGATGATGGTCACCGGCGGCGTCAGCGTATTGAACGCCTCGCACACCGTCATGGCGATCGAATACGGTTCTTCGCCGGTCGAACTGGCCGAGCACCAGATGGTGATCGGGCCGCTCAGTTTCTTGACATGCTCGGCCAGCAGCGGAAAATGATGCGCCTCGCGGAAAAACGAGGTCAGGTTGGTGGTCAGCGCATTGGTGAACGCTTCCCATTCTTCCCCCAGGCGGCCCGCTTCCAGGCCGTCCAGGTAATTGACGAACGAAGCAATCCCGGTCGCGCGCAGGCGCCGCGCCAGCCGGCTGTACACCATTTCATGTTTGCTGTCGGCCAGCGCGATCCCGGCGCGCTTGTAAATCATGGCGCGGACCCGTTCGAAATCCTTGCTCGTGAAATCAAACTCTTTAACGGTATCCGTTTTATTTTGCGACATTCTTAACCTCTTATCTGACTACCACAATAATCTCTGTCGCGCCGCGCCCGCCGCAATCGGCCAACGCCGCTTAAAACTCTTCCCACTCGTCGGCGCCGCTGGGCACCGGTTTTTTCGATGCCGGCGTATGTACGGCGGCGGCCACCGGGACCGCCGGCCTGGCCAGCGCGGCGCGCGGCTTGCCGGCCCGCGCCACCGCAACCTGCGCCGGCTGAGGCGCAAGCGCTTGCGCGTCGATACGCGCCTGGGCCTGGCCGTAGCCGGCGGCGCTATCGCCGTCGAGCTTGAAGATACTGACCGCCTCGGCCAGTTTTTGCGACTGCTGCTGCATGCTTTCCGCCGCGGCGGCGGCCTGTTCCACCAATGCCGCGTTTTGCTGCGTCATTTCATCCATCTGCGTGATGGCCTGGTTGACTTCCTCGATGCCGTTGCTCTGTTCCTGTGTGGCGGCGGTAATCTCGCCCATGATGTCGGCCACCTGGCGGATCGACGTCACGATCAAACCCATGGTCTGGCCCGCCTCGTCGACCAGCCGGCTGCCGGCGTCGACCTTGTCGACCGAATCGCCGATCAAGCCCTTGATTTCCTTGGCCGCGCCGGCCGAGCGCTGCGCCAGGTTGCGCACTTCGGCCGCCACCACCGCAAACCCGCGGCCCTGCTCGCCGGCCCGGGCCGCCTCCACCGCCGCATTCAGCGCCAGGATATTGGTCTGGAAAGCGATGCCGTCAATCACACCGATAATATCGACGATCTTGCGTGAACTTTCCTTGATCGACCCCATCGTATCGACCACTTGCGCCACCACGCTGCCGCCTTTTTCCGCCACCGACGACGCCGACACCGCCAACTGATTGGCCTGGCGCGCATTGTCGGCATTCTGTTTCACCGTCGACGTCAACTCTTCCATCGAGCTGGCGGTTTCTTCCAGCGAACTGGCTTGCGTCTCGGTGCGCGACGACAGGTCGGCATTGCCGCTGGCGATTTCGCGCGACGCCACGGTGATCGTCTCGGTGCCGCTGCGCACGTCGCTGACGGTTTTCACCAGGCTCTCGTTCATCTCTTTCAGCGCTTGCAGCAAGGCGCTGGTTTCATCCTTGCCGACCACCGCCACGCGCGACGTCAATTCGCCGGCCGCCACTTTCTGCGCCACTTCCAGCGCGCCGGACAGCGGCACCGTGATGCTGCGCGTGGTCACCAGCGCGCACACCACGCCGATCGCCACCGCCACGCCGCCCAGCACGAACAGGATCAGCATCAAACGCGTATCGGCCGTCACCGAGCCATCCATGAAACTTTGCGCCGCAACCTTTTGCAAGTCCAGCAATTTATTCAGTGCGCTCAAGGTCTTCTGGTTCAGCGGGTCGATCCGCGCCGCGATGATCTTGGCCGCGCCTTCGCTATTGAAAGCCAGTACCTGGCCGATCGCCTCCTTGAAGGCACTGTCGACTTCGGCATCGATCGCCGCGATCTCGGCCAGCGCTTCTTTCTCGTTGTCGTCGAGCCCCAGGCCTTGCAGCTTGTCGCGCGCGGCGTCATACAGCTTGCGCTGCTGCTGGACCTTTTTCTCTTCGTCCTGCATCAGGCTGACATCGGCTTGCAAGCCGATATTACGCATCGCGATGCCGGTTTCCAGCATCGCGCTTTTCATGTTCCATGCCTGCAAATTCTTGGCGTTGGCCAGCTCGATGCCGGTCAACAGTCTTGCCTTGTTACTGTGATTCAAAAAATTAGCGGACAACACCATGGCGACCAAAATCGTCAAGATGATGCCAAAACCGATGCCCAGACGGGTACCTATCTTAAAGTCGCGCAAATTCATAACATCTCCATGGATATTGCATTCATCGTCCCGGCGCCCGCCCGCGGGCGGGCGAGCGCCGAAAACTGCGTGCCGGCCTGGCCTCTGACGGGCCTTCGGCGCTGTACGGTAATGGCGCTTACGCGGCCAGCTTGTCGATCAAGCCCATTTCGCTGCTCGACATCAGCTTGTCGATATCGACCAGGATCAGCATGCGTTCATCGATGGTGCCCAGGCCGATCATGTAGTCGGTCGAGAACGCGGTGCCCATTTCCGGCGCCGGCTTGACCTGGTCCGGCGTCAGCGTGGTCACGTCGGACACGCTGTCGACCACCATGCCGACGATGCGTCCGCCGATGTTCAGGATGATCACCACGGTGAACTGGTCGTAGACCGGCGTGCCGAGCTTGAACTTGATGCGCATGTCGACCACCGGGATGATGATGCCGCGCAGGTTGATCACGCCCTTGATGAATTCAGGCGCATTGGCGATGCGGGTCACCGCTTCGTAGCCGCGGATTTCCTGCACCTTCAGGATGTCGATGCCGTACTCTTCGGAGCCGAGGGTGAAAGCCAGGAATTCATGGCCGGCGATGTCTTTGCCATCGCTCAGTTTTTGGCCGGAGGTTTGTTGATCTGACATGATAGGTTCCTATCTGATTACGAGAAAATGGATTCGTCAGCCAGCTGACGGGAAGAACGGATCAGCGCGGCGACGTCGAGTATCAGCGACACGCCGCCATCGCCGAGTATGGTGGCGCCGGAAATGCCGACCACCTTGCGGTAATTCGATTCGAGATTCTTGACCACCACCTGCTGCTGGCCGACCAGGTCGTCGACGAACAGCGCGGCCTTGCGGCCTTCCGTTTCGAGGATCACGCAAATGCCCTCGGACGGATTGGTGAAACGCGGGGTGATCTCGAACATCTGGTACAGCGGGATCAGCGGCAGGTATTCGCCGCGCACCTTGACCACCAGGCCCTTGCCGCTAATTTCCTTGATGTCTTGCGGCGCCGGCTGCAGCGATTCGATGACGAAGCCGAGCGGTAATATATACACTTCGTCGCCGACCCGGATCGACATGCCGTCCAGGATCGCCAGCGTCAGCGGCAGCGAAATCGAAATGGTGGTGCCGAAGCCCTTGGCCGAACGGATCTCGACCACGCCGCCCATGGCGCCGATATTGCGCTTGACGACATCCATGCCGACGCCGCGGCCGGACACGTCGGTGACCGCTTCGGCGGTCGAAAAGCCCGGCGCGAAAATCAATTGCCAGACTTCGGCGTCGCTCATCGTGTCGGACACCGCCATGCCTTGCTGCTGCGCCTTGGCCAGGATGCGTTCGCGGTTCAAGCCGCCGCCGTCATCCGATACTTCGATGATGATATTGCCGCCCTGGTGGCTGGCCGATAAAAACAGGCGGCCCGACTCGCTCTTGCCGGCGGCGACCCGCGCGGCCGGCATTTCGATGCCGTGGTCGATACTGTTGCGCACCAAATGCGTCAGCGGATCGACGATGCGTTCGATCAAGCCCTTGTCCAGTTCGGTGGCCGCGCCGTTGGTGATGAAATCGATCTTCTTGCCCAGCTTGGTGGCCAGGTCGCGCACCATGCGCGGGAAGCGCGAAAACACAAAGTCCATCGGCATCATGCGGATCGACATCACCGCTTCCTGCAAATCGCGGGTGTTGCGGGTCAGCTGGCTGACGCTGTTGAGCAGGCGTTCATGCAGCATCGGATCGAGCGAGTCGGCGCGCTGCTCGATCATCGCCTGGGTAATCACCAGTTCGCCGATCAGGTTGATCAGCTGGTCGACTTTTTCGATCGATACGCGGATCGACGACGATTCGGCGCCCGCCTTGTCGCCCTTCTTTTCCGGCTTTTTGTCGTGCTCGTGGTCGAGCGGGCCTGGCGCTGCCTGCGCCACGGCCGTCACTGGCGGCGCGGCGCTGGCGGCGGCCGCCCGGATCTCTTCCAGCGGCTGAAAAAAGCCGTAACCCGGATCGGACGCAGCCGAGGCCGCCGCGCGGATCTCTTCCAGCGGCTGGAAAAATCCATAACCGCACTGCGCATCGGCGTCTTGCAGCGGTTCGAAAAAACCGTAACCCTGGGCGTTTTCCCGCGCAGTCCTGGCTTGTTCCGGCGTCAGCGCCTGCGCGGCTTCCTGCGTGACCAGCATGTCGTCCGGGTTCAGCACGAACGAGCAAATGGCGATGATATCGTCCAGGCTTTCATGGGTGGTCACCAGCAGCGCGCTGCGTCCGCCCGGCAACGGCGCCAGGTCGACCTTGCCCAGCAAGCCGATTTCGGCCGCCAGCGCCGTCACTTCGCGCTGCTCCATGGCGGGCAATTCCAGGCGGTAGCGCCGGCCGCCCTCATGGCTGACGGTGGTTTCCTCGGCCTTGTGGAACGACGGCGCGACCGGCGTCAGCGCGGCCACCGGCAAATCCTGCGACAGCGATTGCAGCATCATGCGCACGTTCGCCACCGCGTCCTGGTCAACCGGGCTGCCGAGGCGGTGGCCGTCCAGTTGCATCTTGAGGATATCCTTGGCTGCCAAAAAGGCGTCGACGTGCTCCGCCGTCAGGGCCATCTGGCCCTGGCGGATGCGGTCCAGCAGCGACTCCAGGATATGCGTCACTTCACTCATGTCGGACAGGCCGAACGTCGACGCACCGCCCTTGATCGAATGGGCGGTACGGAAAATCGCATTCAAGTCTTCGGCGTCGGGCGCCGCGATGTCGACGGCCAGCAGCAGCCGTTCTTTTTCAGCCAGCAGTTCTTCGGCCTCATCGAAAAAGACCTGGAAAAACTGGCTTATATCGATGGTCATGTAGTGACTCCGTCAAATTCAGATTGCATCGTTGCACTCCGGCGCAGGCATCATCAGCCGATCACCTTTTTGACCACCTCGATCAGGCGCTGCGGGTCGAACGGTTTGACCAGCCAGCCGTTGGCGCCGGCCGCGCGGCCCTTGGCCTTCATTTCGTCGGACGATTCGGTGGTCAGCATCAGGATCGGCACTTTTTGGTACGTCGGCAATTCGCGCAGCGATTTGATCAATTCCAGGCCATCCATGCGCGGCATGTTTTGGTCGGTCAATACCAGGTCCACGGTTTGCAGTTTCGCCTTTTCCAGCCCATCGTGTCCGTCGACCGCTTCCACCACCAGATAACCGGCGGCTTTCAGGCTGAACGCCACCATCTGGCGCAATGAGCTTGAATCATCCACTGCAAGTATCGTTTTGGCCATCTTTGCTCCCACTATGTAAATCCGGGCACGCTGCCCATTTGTCTGATTGATATTCGTCTGCGGCACCGCGCTAGAACAGCTCGATGTCGCCGCTTTCCAGATGCTGCTGGCTGACGGCCTTGCGCAGCACGCTGCGCAATTCCAGGCTTTGTATCGCCAGCGCCATGCTGACCCTGCCCAGCAAGGCGACAATTTCCTCGTTATTGCTTTCCGCTTGCATTTCCGCGCCGTGCGCGCCCAGCGTGCCGAGGAATTCGCGCAAGCCGGTGACCCGTTTCAGGGTGCGGTCGATCAACTGGCTGGTCATGTCCTGGAATTGCATGCTGGTGATCGCGGCATTCACGTAACTGCCCACTTCGCCCTGCATCGCCAGCAGTTTTTCGCGCTCTTCCGGCGCCGGTTTACCGCCTTCCAGCAACAGCTGGATGGTTTCCTGCTGCGCGCTGACGGCGGCGTGGATCGCCATGAAGTTGAAGGACAGCTTTTCGATCGCCTCTTCCAGCAGGATGCCGGTTTGCACCAGGTCGGTTTCCACTTCCGTCAAATGTTTGCGGCCGTGGTCGGACACGCCGGACAACAAGCGCTTCACATGTGAGCCAAGTATTTTTTTTCTCGTCATAAAGGTCTCATTGTTAAATCACTACGCGCGGCTGACCATACGCGCTTATTTCTTCGCCGCTGGCGCCGCGGCGGCGGGAGCGGCGGCGGCGCCGGCCACGGCAGCGGCCGCGGCCGCGTCATTGCCTGGCACATCGAGCGAGGCGCCATCGCGCAGCACGTTTTCTTCGGTGCGCTTGTTCATGACGATGATGCTGATGCGGCGGTTGATCGGGTTGAACGGATCGGCCCGGTCCAGGTGCGCCGCCGACGCCAGGCCGACCACGCGCAAAATCTTGCCTTCTTCCATGCCGCCGATAATCAGTTCGCGGCGCGACGCGTTGGCCCGGTCGGCCGACAATTCCCAGTTGCTGTAGCCGGCGTCGCTCATGTACGGCGTCGAATCGGTATGGCCGGACAGGCCGATACGGTTCGGCACTTCATTCAATACATAACCGATGGCGTGCAGGATTTCCTTGGTGTACGGCTGCAATTCAGCCTTGGCCAGGGCAAACATCGGCCGGTTTTGCTCATCGACGATCTGGATCCGCAAGCCTTCGCTGGTGATATCGAGCAAGAGCTGGTTCTTATACTTGCGCAAGGCCGGATTGGCTTCGATGGTCGCTTCGATCTTCGATTTCAGCGCCTGCAGGCGCAAGCCTTCTTCGCGTTCGAGGGCGGCCTTGGCCGACTTCAAGTCGAAGTTTTGCTTCTGCATGGTTTCGTCGCCCTTGCGCACCTGGCCATCCTTGCGCGTCAAGTCGCCGCCGCCGCCCTGGATCACCGACGAACTGTCGCCGCTGCCGGAACCGCCGGACATCGCCACTTTCAGCGGCGTCTTGAAGAATTCGGAAATGCCGTTCAAGTCGCCCTTGGTGGTCGAACCAAGCAGCCACATCAGCAAGAAGAACGCCATCATCGCCGTCACGAAGTCGGCATAGGCGATCTTCCACGCGCCGCCGTGATGGCCGCCCGAGACTTTCTTGATGCGCTTGACGATAATCGGGCGCATGCCGTCATCGGCCATACCATCCCCCTTCCTGGTGCTGCAATGTACTCATGATTCCGCCAGCGCTTTTCTACTGTTGCTTATTTCGTTTTAGATTTCTTGATATGGTCTTCCAGCTCATTGAAGGTCGGGCGCTCGGTCGAATACAACACTTTGCGGCCGAATTCGACCGCCAGCGCCGGCGCATAGCCATTCAGGCTGGCCAGCAAGGTGACCTTGACGCACTGGAACATCTTGGTCGATTCTTCCAGTTTCTGTTCCAGCAAGCTGGCCAGCGGACCGACAAAACCATACGCCAGCAAGATACCGAGGAAGGTGCCGACCAGCGCGTGGGCGATCAGCATGCCCAGCTCGGACGGCGGAATGCCGACCGATTCCATGGTGTGCACCACCCCCATCACCGCCGCCACGATACCGAAAGCCGGCAAGCCGTCGCCGATCTTGGCGATGCAATGGCCGGGCACGGCGCCTTCGTGATGATGGGTTTCGATTTCATTGTCCATCAGGTTTTCGATCTGGAACGCATCCATGTTGCCAGATACCATCAGGCGCAAGTAATCGGTCATGAATTCGACGATGTGATGGTCTTCCAGCACCGCCGGATACTTGCTGAACAGCGGACTTTCGGACGGGCTGTCGATATCGCTTTCGATCGACATCAAACCTTCCTTGCGCACCTTGCTGAGCACGTCGAACAGCAAGGCCATCAATTCCATGTACAAATCTTTGGTATAACGCGAACCCTTGAACAGCGTCGGGATCGCTTTCAGGGTGGCCTTGATTGCCTTGGAGTTATTGCCGACCAGGAAAGCGCCGAGGCCGGCGCCGCCGATCATCAGCAATTCCAGCGGCTGGAACAGCGCGGCCAGATGACCTCCGGCCAGCGCAAAGCCGCCGAATACGGAGGCGCAGACGACAATGTATCCAATGATGACTAACAAGAGCACTGCCTCCCAAAATAAGGCCGGGCATCATGGCCCGGGATTCTCGATATATCCATGCTCAGGCGCTGCAAGCACAAAGGGGCAGAATGTATACTGAAACAACATATGTTTCAATAAATACCGTGTGGAACTACAATAACGTGAGAATGGCCCCTGAGCAAGTAAATAACGCAACAAATGCTCAAAAGAACCATACATATAAGGAGCGACCGCCCGCTATTTCAGGCAGGATACGGTCGGGGCTGTGCCCGGGGATGATAAATTCATAACTGATCAACATGGCGCCCGGACGCATCTCGCTGCGCGCCTTCAACCAAAGCGCCAGCATCGCGGCTGGCGACAGGTAAGCAAACACAATATCGTATTGAGAAAAATCAAGAGAATCGTAATCTCCGCGCACAAAATGGGCGCGACTTCCCGAAAACACGGCGCGCAGCCGGCTCAGCAGCCAAGGTAACGGGGCCAGCTCGATGCCGATAAAATCGCCATCCGGACGGCGCCGCGCCAAATGCAGCACCAGGCCGCCGAGGCCGCTGCCGATATCGATCAGGCGCACCGGCGGTTGTTCGGGTAACAAGCCCAGCACGGCGTCCCACACTGCTCGACCGGACGGATAAAACGGCACCTGGGTGCGGAAGGTCGACCAATACCATCCCAGCAACAGTAAAAAAGCCAGCAAGAACAGCAGCGGCGGCAGGTTGAGGGAGTGAGCGCTCAGTAGCGCCAGCGGAAACAGCAGCTGGATCAGCAGCCACCACGGCGCCAGCCGGGCCAGCCGGCTCAGCGCCGCGGCAATCACGCCATGCAACAAGGCGACGGCGGCCAGCACCAGCGGCATAGCGGAACGCGCCAGCAAGTAGACTATCAGCAAGGTCAGCGGAAATGCCAGCGCCTGCAACAGCACGGCGCGCAAGGCCGGCGCGCGCACAAGCTGGCGCAACAGCGGGCGCAGACGCGACAACGGGGCCGCACTCACGCGCGGCCCCGCTGCAACAAGAGGGACATCGGGATCACGCGGCCAGCGTCAGCGGGCCGGATGCGGCCTCTTCCTTGGCTTTCTTGGTCTTGCCGGCACGCGAAGGCATGTGGCACAGGCCGCAGACATAATCGGCGGTCAGGTCAAAACTGTTGACGACAAATTTGCCGCCGCATTTATTGCATGGCGCCATGGCCAGCATCTTGCTGCTGAAAAAGCGCACCAGCGTCCAGGCGCGGGTCAGCGACAGCAGCGGCTCTTCGCCCGGTTCCGGCGGCATTTGTTCCAGGTACAGCTTGTAGGCTTTCATGACGGCTTCGATCCCGCTGGCGCCAGCATGCTCAACCAGGAAACGGTGGATATTAATAAACAGCGAGGAATGGATATTCGGTTGCCAGGTGATGAACCAGTCGGTCGAAAAAGGCAGCATGCCTTTCGGCGGCGATACCCCCTTCAACTCCTTGTACAAGTTCAGCAGGCGTTCGCGCGACAGCGACACTTCGGTTTCCAGCAATTGCAGGCGGGCGCCCAATTGTATCAATTCGATCGCCAGCTGGATTTCCTGCGCTTCGGACACCACACTTTTCTTGGCCATTTTTGCTGCTCCTGACGATGATCAAACCACACAACAAGACTGATAATTAAGCAATCTCTTCTACACCTTGGCCGGCCATCAGGATGGCAGCGTGCGATTGGGCCAACGAACGGTCTTTATTATAGTTGGTCAGCATCGACAGGATGGCGCTGTCGTCGAAGCGGAAGCGGGCCAGCATCATGTTGCCGCCTGCCAGTTTCAGGATTTGAGCGTTGCTCATCCCTTCGATCAATTCGGCGATTTCTGCGGCAATGCCCAGACGGAAGATTGCGGTCACCTTGTCGGCACGGATCATTTGCTGGGCCAGCATCAGGTAGCTCAGGTTGGCGTCGCGAATTTCAGCCATCATGTCGTTAGCAGTCATTTCCATCTCCTCAATCCGTTGAAATCAGCTGGCGTTTTGTGTATTGCCAGTGAGATACATTCTGAACGAGCAACAGTTTTAACAGTAGAGGCCAGCCACTGTATTTTTTGTCGGGGAATAGGAAAGCGGACCGTAGGTGTTTGTCTGACAAACACTACCCGGTCATAGGAGCGCGCGCTGTGTCGCGCGGCATGAATTGACTAAAAGTCTTAACAAATAAAGTCCTGCCCGAAGTGAAAAACGATGTTTTCCTGCAACTTTGAGCTACCTCAAGTTCTCTTCTACTACCGGTAACGGCAGCGCTTTGGAGAACTTTAGGGTTTTTTCGAAAAATATTTAAATTTCTTTAAACGGCTTTCTTGTAGTCATTAACGGCGGCCTTGAACAGAACTTTAGGGGTTTTTGAAAATATTTTAAAAAAAGATGAAAAAATCGCTCCAGCCCGGGAACAGGCCGGTTTGGAATCGTCTTGAATGTCAAATAAACATCATTTAGATGCTACTCCAGCACTGAATATTGCTACACTTCTGTTCCGGACAGCATTAGATGAAGCTTCAAGTATTTCCATGCCATCCAGACAAGACCGACTCCTTGATGAAAGTTTTCCCGCCATGATCAGCCGTAACGATTGTTTGAAGCGCGACACACTAGACCCGCTGGCGCCGCTGCGCGACTTGTTCGACTTGCCGCAAGGCGTGATTTACCTCGACGGCAACTCGCTGGGCGCACGGCCGAAAACCGCGCTGGCCCGCGCCCAGGCCGTCATCGCCCACGAATGGGGCAAGGATTTGATACGCAGCTGGAATAGCGCCGGCTGGTTCGACCTGCCGAAACGGCTGGGCAACCGGCTGGCGCCGCTGCTCGGCGCGCATGCAGAGGAAGTCGTGGTCACCGACACCACCTCGGTCAACCTGTTCAAGGCGCTGGCCGCCGCGCTGCGGATGCAGGCGCAAGACCCGGCCCGCCACGAGCGGCGCGTGATCGTCACCGAACGCAGCAACTTTCCGACCGATATCTACATGGCGCAAGGCTTGAGCAGCTGGCTGGCGCGCGGCTATCAGGTCAGGCTGGTCGACACGGTCGACGAATTGGCCGGCGCGATCGACGGGCACACCGCCGTCGCCTTGCTGACCCACGTCAATTACCGCACCGGCCACCAGCACGACATGGCGGCGCTGAGCCGGCATGCGCACGACCAGGGCGCGCTGATCGTCTGGGATTTGGCGCATTCGGCCGGCGCCGTGCCGCTCGACCTGCACCGCGACGGCGCCGACCTGGCCGTCGGCTGCACCTATAAATACTTGAACGGCGGCCCCGGCGCGCCCGCCTTCATCTGGGTGCCGCAGCGCCACCAGGGCGCATTCCGCCAGCCCTTGTCCGGCTGGTGGGGCCATGCCGCGCCGTTTGCGATGCAACCCGACTTTGCGCCGGCCGACGGCATCGCCCGCGCGCTGTGCGGCACCCAGCCCATCGTGTCATTGGCGCTGGTCGAATCGGGGCTGGAGATTTTCGAGCAGACCAGCATGCAGGCGATCCGCGCCAAGTCGCTGGTATTGACCGACCTGTTCATCGAGCTGGTCGAAAGCCGCTGCGCCGGCCATCCGCTGGCGCTGGTGACGCCGCGTCCGCATGCGCGGCGCGGCAGCCATGTCAGCTTTACCCATCCGCACGGCTATGCGGTGATGCAGGCGCTGATCGCGCGCGGCGTCATCGGCGATTACCGCGAACCGGCCATCATGCGCTTCGGCTTCACGCCGCTGTACACCAGCTTTGCCGACGTGTGGGACGCGGTCGATATCCTGAAACAGATCCTCGACCAGCAAGCCTACGACATCGACGCCAGGCGCGACGCGGTGACCTGAGCCCTGGCCAACCACATCATCCCGCACATTGCATCCCATTAAAAGAACCAATATGACCGACAAAAAAGAAGGCGCCGAGTGGCATGGCGCGCAGATGGATTTCAGCAAGTCGATGAGTTACGGCGACTATCTGGCGCTGGATAAAATCCTGACCGCGCAGCACCCGCTGTCGCCGAACCACAATGAAATGCTGTTCATCGTGCAGCACCAGACCAGCGAATTGTGGATGAAGCTGATGCTGCATGAAATGCACGGCGTGCGCAGCCACCTGCAAAGCGGCGACTTGCCGCCAGCGTTCAAGATGCTGGCCCGGGTGGCGCGCATCATGGACCAGCTGGTGCACGCCTGGGACGTGCTGGCCACCATGACGCCGCCGGAATACACCGCGATCCGCCCTTACCTGGGCGCGTCGTCCGGTTTCCAGTCTTACCAGTACCGCGAAATCGAATTCATCCTCGGCAACAAGAATGCGGCGCTGCTGAACGTCCACAGCACCGCGCCGGAGCCGTACGCCAAGCTGGATGCGGCGCTGCGCGCGCCATCGGTGTACGACGAATCGATCAGGCTGCTGGCCCGCAACGGCCTGGCGATCGCGCCGCAGCGCCTGAACCCCGACTGGACCTTGCCCACCACGGCCGATGAATCGGTCAAGGCGGCCTGGCTGGAAGTGTATAAGGATCCGGGCCGCTACTGGGCCTTGTATGAACTGGCGGAAAAACTGGTCGACCTGGAAACCGCATTCCGCTTCTGGCGCTTCCGCCATGTGACGACGGTGGAGCGCATCATCGGCTTCAAGACCGGCACCGGCGGCACGGCCGGCGTCAGCTATTTGCGCAAGATGCTCGACGTGGTGCTGTTCCCGGAACTGTTTTCGCTGCGCACCGCCCTGTAAACACCTGCCGCCGCCATTCTCTCCATTGCTGTAATATTCTTTCCCATCAATGAATAGACAAAGGACAGCCGATGGAAACACAATGGGAACTGGTGGGACGGCTGGCATTTTCCGCCTTGCTCGGCAGCCTGATCGGTTATGAGCGCGAGCGCCTGTCGTGGGCCGCCGGCTTGCGCACCCACATGCTGGTATGCGTCGGCTCGACGCTGATCATGATCGTGTCGGCCTATGGTTTCAAGGATGTGCTGGCGGCCAACGTGACGCTCGATCCGTCGCGCATGGCGGCGCAGGTGGTGTCCGGGGTCGGCTTCCTCGGCGCCGGCGCGATCATGGCGCGCGGCGAAATCGTGCGCGGCCTGACCACCGCGGCCAGCGTCTGGTCGGTGGCCGGCATCGGCCTGGCGGTCGGCGGCGGCCTGTACACCCCGGCGGTGGCGGCGACCATCATCATCCTGATCATCCTGGCCGGCATCAAGCCGCTTGAAAAGCGCTTCATCGGCAACCGCCAGCGCCATGAACTGACCATCCGCGCCGCGCGCGACAGCTTGCCGCTGTCGGTATTGCATGAAGCGCTGGGCGCCGGCTCGACCCGCGTGACGCGTTTCATCCTGCAGCAAAAAGCCGGATCGGAGATGGATGAAGTGACGGTGGCGCTGTCGCGCGTGTCGCCGGTGCAGTTCACGGCGATCTGCAAACGCCTCGAAGCGATTCCCGGCGTGGTGGAAGTCAAGGATACCGATCCGGCCGGACCATGAGCGGCCCGGCCGCGGCCGGCAAACAAGCGATCAGGAGATCAGGAGATCAGGAGACCCGGCTGCGTAATTTACGGTGCCAGCCGGCAACGATGATGACCACGCCGTCATCGCCGGCATCCTTGATGCGGATGCGGTAGCTGCACTTGCCGGCATCGCCGGTCAGCAAGGTGTCCTTGCCCTGCATTTGCACTTTTTCGCCCTTGACCCGCTGGCGATAGGTATCGACCACGGACTGGAATGCGGCATAGCTGCGCAGCGTTACTTCGATGTCGCGCGGCGGCCGGCCTTCGGCGCGGTCGCGGTCATTCAATTGCGGCTTGCCGGCGAACATGCGCGGATACACATACTTGCCGCCGCCAGCCGACAATTCCAGCGCCGACCGTTCCAGCAGCAACGGCAGCATGATCGACGGGAACGCCGGCGGCAATTGCTCCTTGCTCCAGCCCGGCAAATTCGGATGGGTCTGCACGTATTCGACGGCGGCGATTTGCTGGCCGTCGGCGCTGGTTTCCGGATCGCGGGCGATCAGCGCCAGCATCGGCGGCAACTGGCGGCTCCAGCTGACCAGCGGTTCGGTCTCTTCCGTCCTGGCGCCCGCCTCATGGAAAATCGTCAGCACCGACTTGGGATCGCTATTGCATACCAGCGCAGCATTTTTATCGTTGTGGCAATGGCCATTCACCAGCCCGACCGCCGCCAGCATGCCGGTTTTATCAAACAGCAAGGCGGCCCGTTCGCGGCCGTGGGCGCGCTCGTTGGTCGAGGCCAGCAGCATGCGCCCGTCCGGCAAGGTGGTGCGGGTCACGTCGCGCCGCGAGCGCAGCGCTTCCAGCACCTGGGCCAACAGCAAACCGTCGTCCTCGGTATAACTGCCGCGGCCATAACCGAGAAAGCCGGCCAGCGCGCTGCGCAATTTCACGTCGTCGCTCAAGCGCGCCGGCTGTGGGCGCCGCAGGAGCTCGCCCGACGCAGCGGCCGCCTCATCATTCTCCTGCACCAGCGCCATGGCCGACATGGGCATGAGCAAGGCCAGCGCGACAATGCAGGATTTGACTGCTGAATTCATTACTATTCCTCTATAACCAGTTATCTTCCTTAAAACCAGAAGCGTAAATCCGGCGTTCATCCCTTGATGGCGTGCGATTTTATCACGCGATCCGGCTACAGCGCGCAAGCCCTTGCTTGTATTGAAGCGATGTCAGTCTAACTATAGTTTCCCTATCAACTTTGCCTGAAATTCAACCCCATTTTTTTGCGCGCCCATAAAAAAACCGGCGCTTCCCACATTACGGGAAAGCGCCGGTTTAACATCGGCAATCGCTTACTTGGACAGCAGCAATTCGTTCAAGCGTTTGACGAACGTCGCCGGATCGGTCAGCGCACCGCCTTCGGCCAGCAAGGCCTGGTCGAACAGGATGTGCGACCAATCGGCAAACTTGGAACCGTTTTCCGCGTCTTCGTATTTCAGGCGCGTCACCAGCGGGTGGTTCGGGTTAATTTCCAGAATCGGCTTCGATTCAGGCGCGCTTTGACCGGCCGCCTTCAACATGCGCAGCAAGTTGCCCGACAATTCATTTTCATCGGCCACCAGGCAGGCTGGCGAATCGGTCAGGCGGAACGTCACGCGCACGTCCTTGGCCTTGTCGGCCAGCGCGGTCTTCATCTTGCCGACCAGCTCGGCGTACAAGGTTTCGGTTTCCTCGTGCTCTTTTTTCTCGGCTTCGTCTTCCAGCTTGCCCAGGTCCAGGCCGCCCTTGGCCACCGATACCAGTTCCTTGCCGTCGAAGTCCTGAATAAACGACAGCATCCATTCATCGACGCGGTCGGTCAGCAACAGCACTTCCACGCCTTTCTTGCTGAAGATTTCCAGGTGCGGGCTGTTCTTGGCGGCGCGGTAATTGTCGGCGGTGACATAATAAATCTTGTCCTGGCCTTCTTTCATGCGCGCCACATAATCGGCGAACGAGGTGGTTTGGGCATCGCTGTCGCCGTGGGTCGACGCAAAACGCAGCAGCTTGGACAGACGTTCCTTGTTCGCCGTGTCTTCGCCGATGCCTTCTTTCAGCACCTGGCCGAATTCGGTCCAGAAGGTCGCGTATTTGTCTTTTTTCTCTTGCTCGTCGGCATTCGCCAATTCTTCCAGCATGCCCAGCACGCGCTTGGTCGACCCTTCGCGGATCACCTTGACGTCGCGCGACTCTTGCAGGATTTCACGCGATACGTTCAGCGGCAAGTCGCTCGAATCGATGACGCCTTTGACGAAACGCAGGTAAGCCGGCAGCAATTGCTCGGCGTCGTCCATGATGAACACGCGCTTGACGTACAGCTTGATGCCGCCGCGCTTGTTGCGGTCCCACATGTCGAACGGCGCCTTGGCCGGGATGTACAGCAATTGGGTGTACTCGCTGCGGCCTTCGACGCGGTTATGGGTGTGGGTCAGCGGCGCCTGGAAGTCGTGCGATACGTGCTTGTAGAATTCTTCATACTGTTCCGGCGTGATGTCGGACTTGCTGCGGGCCCACAAGGCGCTGGCCTGGTTGATCGTTTCGAACTCGTCCTTGACGATGGTTTCTTTTTTCTCTTCGTCCCACTCTTCTTTCTGCATCACGATCGGCAGCGAGATATGGTCCGAATATTTGCGGATGATCGACTTGATCTTCCAGCTCGACAGCAACTCGTCCTCGCCTTCGCGCAGGTGCAGGATGATGTCGGTGCCGCGCGATACTTTATCGATCGCTTCGATGCTGTAATCGCCTTCGCCGCCCGATTCCCAGCGCACCGCGTCCGACGCCTGCAAGCCGGCGCGGCGGGTTTCGACGGTGATCTTGTCGGCCACGATGAAACCGGAGTAAAAGCCGACGCCGAACTGGCCGATCAGGGCCGCGTCCTGCTGCTGGTCGCCGGACAATTTGCCGAAGAATTCCTTGGTGCCCGATTTGGCGATGGTGCCGAGGTGCGAAATCGCCTCGTCGCGGCTCATGCCGATGCCGTTATCCGAAATCGTGATGGTGCGCGCTTCCTTGTCGAAGCTGACCTTGATTTTCAATTCATGATCGTTGCCGTACAGCGCATCGTTATTGATCGCTTCAAAGCGCAGCTTGTCGGACGCATCGGAAGCGTTCGAAATCAATTCGCGCAAGAAAATTTCCTTGTTGGAGTACAAGGAATGTATCATCAGTTGCAGCAATTGCTTTACTTCGGCTTGAAAACCCAGGGTTTGCTTTTCGGAGACAGCCATTTTTACCTCTATAGTCTTATGAATTGAATGAATCGTCCTGAATCGTACTGAATTGAACGGATGTCAGGGAGTTGGGGGTGGCCGCGGCAATTTCAAGGCATCTTGGCAAGATTTCACGCTACTGCTCCAATTCGTCTTGCAAAAATCGCCACAATGCCCCGTCCTGCACGGTCGCGATATTAATCCGCATACACGTCGACGGCAACTGGCGCGGCGAAAACAGGCTGCCCGGCGCCAGCAGCAGGCCCCGGGCCAACGCCTTTTCCGTCAGCACATTGGTGTCGCGACCGGTATCGACCCAGACGAACATGCCCGCTTGCGGCGCCGCGCCCAGCAACTTCAGGCCGGCTTGTTCGATCTGCCGCACAGTCGGCTCGCGGACTTTGTCGAGCCGGCCGCGAACCCGCTCGACATGCTTGCGGAACTGGCCTTCGGACAATACTTTATACGCCACCCGCTCGCCGATATCGCTGCTGGCCAGCGTGGCCAGCACCTTGCGGTCGGTCAGGCGCTGGGCCCGCTCGGGCGAGCTGGCAATGAAGCCGACCCGCAGATTGGCCGACAGCGTCTTCGAAAAGCCGCCCAGGTAAATCACCCGCTGCAACTGGTCCAGCGCGGCCAGCCGCGCATTGTCCGGGTGCAGGTCGCAATAGATATCGTCTTCGACGATGATGAAACCATATTGCTCGGACAGGCGCAGCACCTGGAACGCCTTGGCCGCCGACACCGACGTCGAGGTCGGATTATGCACCACCGAATTGATGACGAACAGCTTGGGCCGGTGCAGCGCCGCCATCTGCGCCAGCAGCGCGATGTCCGGGCCGTCGGCCAGGCGCGGAATGCCGATCACCGTCAGGCCCAGCGCGGCGAACGAGCCGAACATCAGAAACCAGGCCGGATCATCAACAAAAATCGTGTCGCCCGGCTGGGTGAATTCGCGCGCCACCAGGTCCAGCGCCTGCGTCACGCCGACGGTGGTGACGAATTGTTCGGGCGCGGCGGCGATTTCCAGCTCGGCCAGTTTCAATTGCAATTGCTGGCGCAGCGGCAAGAAACCCTGCGGCGCACCGTAATTGAGCAATAGCGCCGGATTGTGGCGGCTGACGTCGCGCAACGCATTGGCCACCAGTCCGCCATCGAGAAATTCAGGCGGCAGCATGCCGTTGCCGGGCATATTGTCGGACGGCGTCTGGCGGAACATATTACGCACCAGCCACACCACATCCAGCGCCGGCTGCCCGGCCGCATGCACGCCGGACGGCGGCGGATTCAGCGACGAACGCTCGCGCACAAAGAAGCCGGCGCCGCGCCGCGATTCCAGGTAACCGCGCGCCACCAATTTATCGTAGCTGGCCACTACCGTGAAGCAGGATACCCGGTGCTGCGCCGCGAATTGGCGGATCGACGGCATCCGCGTGCCTCCGCGCAGCAGCTTGTCATCGATGCGGGCGATCAGCGAGCGGGTGATTTGCTCGATCAAGGTTTCGCCGGAATCGCGCGACAACAGGGTCAATGTATCGGTCATATCACCATCACAGTGCGAAATTATATGAAAAAGTGTATTGTTACTGTACTGGTTTTATAGTCTAGGATAGATCCATGACATTTGCAAACACCATGGAGCATCAATGAGCACCATCCTCCCTTCGCCGCCCCTATCCACCTCGCGCTGGTCCGACGAAACCGCCGGCATGCTGCTGGGCTTGATCGCCGTGGCCATCTTCAGCCTGACACTGCCCTTTACGCGCGTCGCGGTGCGCGACCTCGACCCGACCTTCGTCGCCCTGGGCCGGGCGCTGATGGGAGCGGCGCTGGCGGGCCTCTGGCTGCTGTGGAAGCGCACGCCGCTGCCGCCCAGATCGGCGCTGTTGCCGCTGGCCCTGGTCGCGGGCGGCTGCGTGATCGGCTTTCCGTGGCTGACGTCGATCGCCATGCGCAGCCTGCCCGCATCGCACGGCGCGGTGCTGACCGGCATCCTGCCGCTGGCGACCGCGCTGTTTTCGGCGTTGCGCGGCAATGAAAAACCGTCGATCGGCTTTTGGATCATGGCGCTGCTGGGTTCGGCGCTGGTGGTCGCCTTTGCGCTGCGCCAGAGCGGCGGCAGCTTCCACCTGGCCGACCTGGCCATGTTCGCCGCCGTGATACTGGCCGGTATCGGTTATGCCGAAGGCGGCCGGCTGTCGCAAAGCATGGGCGGCCAGCAAGTGATCAGCTGGGCGCTGGTGCTGTCGGCGCCGTTCCTGCTGCCGTACATGATCTGGCATTGCTGGCCGCTGGGCGCGATGTTCGCCGCCGCCGGCCCCGCATCCTGGCTGGGGTTTGCCTACCTTTCGGTGTTTTCGATGTTCATCGGCTTCTTTTTCTGGTACCGCGGCATGGCGCTGGGCGGCGTGGCCCGGGTCGGCCAGGTGCAGCTGGTGCAGCCCTTCCTGTCGCTGATCGGCGCCGCCGTATTGCTCGGTGAAGCGCTGGAATCGGAGAACATGCTGTTTGCGCTGGCGGTGATCGTGGTGGTGGCAATCGGACGCACGATGCGCATACGACGCTGAGCGATTTCAATACATCAGTGGGCATGACTGTTGGCAAGTCGTACAATGTCATTGGCAGCATTGGTAACATTACATTATTAATACACAATAGATTGGAACAGCCATGTCATTTTACGAACAACTGAACACCCTCGGCATCACCCTGGCCGCGCCCGCCAAACCGGCGGCCGCCTACGTCATGTACGTGCAAACCGGTAATCTGGTATTTCTTTCCGGCCATCTCGCGAAAAAAGCCGACGGCGCCGTGTGGGCCGGCCAATTGGGCAAGAATATTTCCACCGAAGAAGGCAAGGCCGCCGCGCGCGCCATCGCCATCGACTTGATGGGCACGCTGCAAGAAGCGTGCGGCGGCGACTTGAACAAAGTCAAACGCATCGTCAAAGTGATGAGCCTGGTCAATTCGACACCCGACTTCACCGAACAGCACCTGGTCACCAACGGCGCGTCGGAATTGCTGGGCCAGGTGTTCGGCGAGACCGGCAAACATGCCCGTTCGGCTTTCGGCGTGGCGCAAATCCCACTGGGCGCCTGCGTGGAAATTGAATTGATCGCCGAACTGGCGTAACAAGCAGATCAAACGTAGCGACGGACGGCGCTTATCCGGCGCCGTTCTATTGTAAATAGCCGCCACAAGCGTGCTGATGACCTGGCCGGGCTCCGCACGGCACTTTCTTTAGCGAGACTCGTATGAAAATTGACAATCCAAATCCGATACAGTGGCATTTTTCCGAACGTGCCGAGCAGTTGAAAAGCTCTTTCATCCGTGAAATCCTGAAGATTACCCAACAGCCAGAAATCATTTCCTTCGCCGGCGGCTTGCCATCGCCAGCCACCTTCCCGGTCGACGCGATGAAAGCGGCATTCGACCAGGTATTAAGCACCACCGGCAAGACCGCACTGCAATACGGCCCGACCGACGGTTATTTGCCGCTGCGCCAGTGGATCGCCGATGCACTGTCCGTCAACGGCGCCAGCATCGTGCCGCAGCAAGTCTTGATGACGTCCGGTTCGCAGCAGGCGCTCGACTTGCTGGGCAAGGTGCTGATCGACGAAGGCAGCCGGGTGCTGGTCGAAACCCCAAGCTACCTCGGCGCGCTGCAAGCGTTTTCGGTGTACCGTCCGCAATTCGTCTCGGTCGAAACCGACGAGCAGGGCCTGCTGCCAGGTTCGGTAACGAAGGTGGCCGACGGCGCGCGCCTGCTGTATGCGCTGCCGAATTTCCAGAACCCGACCGGCCGCAGCCTGTCGGTCGAGCGCCGCGTGGAACTGGTGGAAACCTGCGCCCGCCACGGTTTACCGCTGATCGAAGACGACCCGTACGGCGCGCTCAACTACAAAGGCGAACCGTCGCCGAAAATGCTGACCATGAATCCGGACGGCGTGATCTACATGGGGTCGTTCTCCAAAGTACTGACGCCAGGCATCCGCCTCGGTTACGTGGTGGCCCCGCCGCCGCTGGCGCGCCGCCTAGAACTGGCGAAACAGGCGGCCGACCTGCACACCTCGCAACTGACGCAAATGGTGGTGCATGAA
Organism: Janthinobacterium agaricidamnosum NBRC 102515 = DSM 9628; assembly: GCF_000723165.1. Classification (NCBI taxonomy): domain Bacteria; kingdom Pseudomonadati; phylum Pseudomonadota; class Betaproteobacteria; order Burkholderiales; family Oxalobacteraceae; genus Janthinobacterium; species Janthinobacterium agaricidamnosum. Next base: position 1,652,687 of record NZ_HG322949.1, on the reverse strand, counting down.
GTCATCAAGGATGGCTTCCTCGACCGCCACATCCCGAACATCCGCACCCTGTACGGCGAGCAGTGCCAGACCATGCTGGCGGCGCTGTCCGAACACTTTCCGCCAGGCGTCACCTGGACCAGGCCCGAAGGCGGCATGTTCATCTGGGTAACGCTGCCGAAACATATCGACGCAATGAAATTGCTGGACCAAGCGATCGTCAACAAAGTCGCGTTCGTGCCGGGCGCGCCGTTTTATGCGAACGCGCCGGAAAGCAATACGCTGCGTTTGTCGTTCGTGACAGTGCCGCCGGAACGGATACGCCAGGGAATCGCGATCCTGGGCCGGCTGATTGCGGCGCAGATTTGATGGTTGGGCAGGTTACGGATAACGTGCGCGATAACGTGCATAATAAGACAGGCGCGTGCCGAAAGGCTAAGAGCCTATCCCAGTAGTGAGCGTCGTCTGCTGGCAGCGCATCAGCAGCGCGGACCAGGCGTGAGGAGCAAGCGTGGCGGGCCACGCGACGACGATCAACGCAGTCCCCGCTGCCAGCAGTGCTCGCACTGCGTCGCAACGGGCGCCTTGCGGCGCATCCGCTTCTGTTCTTCATAACTTCACAATCATTTTCCACGACCTACTTAGCCTACTTAGCGCCGTTGAAACGTTCAGTGACATCAGGAGATTTACTTGCAACAATTAATCCATACGACTTTAGCGCAGCACTGGGGTAGTTTACAAGCCGGTATCACGTTAAGCACGCCCGATGATGCCAAAGGATCTTCCTTCAATATTACATCGGTCGAAAATGATGCCGTTTCAATCACCACACAAGGTGGATCCTTAATTCGCATCAATCGAGCCGCCTTCGCCGAGGCATTCTTTTATTTAGCGCAAAATTTACATACCGCTATCCGCCCATGTGAAATTGGCTCGAACAAGGATATCAATGCAGCCAGTGCCTTGTGTGTTAGCACACGACATGCCAACGGTAGCAATATCATGATCATCAATTATTTATTGCCATTGTTAGCGCACATGGGCTTGGTTGGCGTGGCCGGAACTCGTCCTAATACGACATGGCTCTTATAGCAAAGTAATAAGAGCCTATCCCAGTAGTGAGCGTCTTCTGCTGGCAGCGCATCAGCAGCGCGGACCAGGCGTGAGGAGCAAGCGTGGCGAGCCACGCGACGACGAGCAACGCAGTCCCCGCTACTGAGGGGCGCCAGAAGAGGGCGTATTCATCTACTGGGATAGGCTCTAAGCACGGCGGCGACTCAAACTAAGCAGGAATATAAAACGCCGCAAAGTAGTCTTGCAATGCCTGCTCCGTCCTGCTCCTGGCCTCGGCCACCGCATCCGGCCCGAAACCGGTTCCCTGCACCGAAAAGAAGGTCAGGTCATGCAGGCCGATGGTGGCCAGCACGATTTTCAGGTACGGCGTCAGGAAATCCGGCTGGCGCGCGCGCTCGCCGGAATAGATGCCACCCGATGACACGCCGACCAGCACCGGCCGGTCGCGCAGCGCGCCCGCTTTTCCTTGCGGCGTCAGGTGGAAGGTCCGGCGCGCCCGCACCACATGGTCGATCCATGCCTTCAGCGCCGACGGCACCGACAGGTTGTGCATCGGCGTGCCGATCACCACCACATCCGCGCTTTCCAGCTCCTGGATCAACTCTTCGGAGCGGGCGATGGCGCCATCCGGCGCGATATCGGCGCCGGCCGATTGCTGGACCAGCGCGTAATTGGCGTCGACATGGGCGATGCCGTCCTCGCCCAGCATCCGGTTGACGACGGTCGCCGATGGCTGCTTTTGCAGCAGAAAACCGATGATTTTTTGCGAGAGCCGGTAACTCTCGGCGGCTTGCCCGCGAGGGCTGCAACTGATATGCAGGATGTTCATGCTTGATCCATTCCAGGTGTGATTGTAGTGTAGGCGATTGACGCCCAGCTCAGGCATTGAGCGCAAGACAGCCGTCATTCTACAAACCAGATGGACTATTCAAATGATCCATGAATTAGCATTAGAACTGATCCATGCGCATCATCGGACCAGCATCCGGCAGGTAGCCGAATGGTACAATCGATTGATCGATCAACCACAAAATTGACTATGCCATGAACAAGGCGCGGAGCAACCCTATTTCGCCGTTGGATCCAGCCGCGGCCGAACCTTTTTACCGCCAGATCTACGACCGGTTCCGGGCCGCGATTGCCAGCGGGGTATTAAAGCCGGGCGACCGGATACCGTCGGCGCGGGCGCTGACCAAGGAGTTGGGCTTGGCCCGGGGCACCATCGAAGCCGCCTATGCGCTGCTCGGCGCCGAGGGCTATCTCCTGGCGCGGGGCCAGGCCGGCACCATCGTGACACCGGGGCTGAAGCCGCGAGGGCCGCTCGCCAGCGCCTTGCCGCGTCCGCATGGCGACACGGGCAACAATTTTCGCCCGGATTCGGTGCTGCCATTCCAGATGGGCTTGCCCGCGCTGGATGAGTTTCCGCGCAAGATATGGGCGCGCCTCGGAGCGCGCTGCGTGCGCGCAACGCAGCCGGCGGACATGGCCCACCCGCCGGTCTCCGGCTTGCCGGAACTGCGGACCGCGATCGCCGCCTATCTGCACATGTCGCGCGGGATTCATTGCTCGGCCTCGCAGATCTTCGTCACGTCCGGCTACCGCCATAGCATGGAGCTGATCGCGCATGCATTACTGAAAGCTGGCGATCGCGTGTGGACCGAAGACCCGGGCTATCCGCCGACCCGGGATTTGCTGGAACGCCTGCAGATCGGCACCGTCCCGGTGCCGGTCGATGGCGACGGTTTGTGCGTGGCAGACGGCATCAGGGCGGCGCCACGGGCGCGCGCGGCGGTGGTCACGCCGGCCCACCAGAGTCCGCTGTGCGTGACCTTGTCGCTGCCGCGCCGGCTGGAGCTGCTGGATTGGGCGGCGCGCAACGACGCCTGGGTGATCGAGGACGACTACGACGGCGAGTACCGCTATGTCAGCCGGCCGCTGCCCGCATTAAAGAGCCTGGACCGCGATGGCCGCGTGCTGTATGCCGGCACGTTCAGCAAGGTGCTGTTTCCCGGCATCCGGCTGGCTTACCTGCTGGTGCCGGCATCCCAGGTCGAGCGCTTTGAGCAAATCAATCAAGCCTTTGCCGGAGGCAGTCCGCAGTTGACGCAAGCGATCGTGACGGCGTTCATCACGGAAGGCCACTTCGCGCGCCATATCCAGCGCATGCGCAGGCTGTATGCCGAGCGGCGCGATGCGGCGACGGCGGGCCTGGAAAGCGTGCTGGGCAAGCATGTGCGCATCGATGGACAAGTTGGCGGCATGCACCTGATCCTGCGTTTGCAAGACCGGCAACCGGATCGTCAACTGGTCACGCGGATGCGCCAGCAGGGTTTGGCCGGCGAGGCGCTGACGGATTGGTCCAGGAAGAACGACGAGGCGTCCGCGCTGCTGCTCAACTTTACCAATATCGACTCGCGCCACACCGCAGAAACCCTGGGACGACGAATACTGACGCTGATGTAAGATGGGGCGGCGGCCGCCGTCAAGACCATCATGCCCTAGTCCACAACTCATATTATGGCTCTTCTCGAATAGGCCAAGATGCAGCACCATGGAGTCCTTCAACAACACATCAACAAGGAACTTATCATGAGCAATCGTATCGACTACACCAAGGTTTCTCCGGACATCTACAAGGCGTTCGGCGCGGTGCATGCCAGCATCCATAAGAGCGGCCTGCCAAAACAACTGGTCGACCTGGTGTATCTGCGGGTGTCGCAAATCAATGGCTGCGCCTTTTGCATCGACATGCATTCCCGCGACCTGCTCAATAACGGGCTGGCGGTCGACAAGCTGGTGCTGGTGCCAGTGTGGCACGACGCCGGCGCCGTCTTCAGCGCCCGTGAACGCAGCGCGCTGGCCTGGGCCGAAGTGGTCACGCGCGTCGCCGACACCGGCGTGCCCGATACCGCCTATGACGCCGTGGCTACCGAATTCAGCGACAAGGAAGTTGCCGACCTGACCTATGCAATCGGCTTGATGAACGCGTTTAACCGCCTGGGCGTATCGTTCCGCGTCCCGCCTGCCGCCGCTGCCGCGGCCCACGCGTAAACACGCTGCCGCCATGGCTTGGCTGCTGCTTGGTATCGCCGGCATTCTTGAAATTGCCTTTGCCTTCGGCATGAAGTCGTCCGAAGGTTTTACGCGCCTGCTACCGTCGCTGCTGACGGTCGCCACCGGCCTGTCGAGTGTGATTCTGCTGTCATTCTCGCTGCGCACATTGCCAGTCGGAACCGGCTACGCGGTCTGGACCGGCATCGGCGCGGCCGGCACGGCGATCATCGGCATCGTACTGCTGGGCGACTCCGCCGCGCCGCTGCGGATCTTCTGCATCGTGCTGATACTGGCCGGCGTGACCGGACTCAAACTGGTCTCGGGAAACTGAGCCAGCCGGCTGGCGGCGACACCACCCTGAAGCTTGGTGGTGCTGCGCCGCCAGCCTGGCTTATTCAGCTGATCTATCCAGCTGATCTATTCACTTCACTCAAGCGGACTTCAGCAAGTCCGCATCGATCGGCAACTTCCTCAAGCGCTTGCCGGTCGCCGCAAAAATTGCATTGGCCAGCGCCGGCGGCAAAGCTGCCGTGCCCGGTTCGCCCATGCCGCCCGGCGCTTCCTTGCTGGACACGATATGGATCTCCAGCAGCGGCGTTTCCGACATGCGCACCACCCGCATGTCATGGAAGTTCGATTGCTCGATGCGGCCATCCTTGAGCGTCGCCTGGCCATACAGCGCAGCCGAGATGCCGAAGATGATCGCACTGTGCATTTGCGCCTGCACCGTGTCCGGATTGACGATCACGCCGGCATCGACCGCCGCCACCACCCGCTTGACGCTGACCGTGCCGTCCGGTGCGACCGCCACCTCGGCCACCAGCGCCAGATAAGTGCCAAACGCGAATTGCAGCGACACGCCGCGCCCTGCTCCCTTGGGCATCGGCTTGCCCCAGCCAGCCTTGCCGGCCGCCAGTTGCAGCACCGCCAGCGCGCGCGGGTTTTCTTTCAGCAAAGCGCTGCGGTAAGCCACCGGATCCTGCCCGGCGGCGGCGGCCAGTTCGTCGATAAAACTTTCAACCACAAACACGTTGTGCGCCGGCCCGACGCCGCGCCAGAACGCGGTCGGCACTGCCGGTTCGTGGTTGACGTAATCAACCAGGATATTCGGCAAGGCATACGGCGGATGCGCGGCGCCATCGATGGTTTCCGGATCAAAACCCTTGTTGTACAGCGGCGGATACCAGCGCTTCAGGATCGACGAACCGGTCAGGCGATGCGACCACGCGACCGGCAAGCCTTGCTCATCGAGTCCGGCGCTGACCCGGTCATAGAAATACGGCCGGTACATATCGTGCTGGATGTCTTCTTCGCGGCTCCAGACGATCTTGACCGGGCTATCGACGTGCTGCGCGATTTGCACCGCGCGGGTGATGCTGTCGACTTCCAGCCGGCGTCCGAAACCGCCGCCAAGGTAATGGTTATGCACCGTCACTTTTTCGACCGGCAAGCCGGTCACGGCCGCCGCGGCGGCCTGCGCGCGGGTGATCACCTGGGTGCCTACCCACACTTCGCAACGATCCTTGCGCACGTGCACGGTACAGTTCAGCGGCTCCATCGCGCCGTGGATCAGGAACGGCAATTCGTACACCGCGTCCAGACGTGTTGCCGCTTGCTGCATCGCCTTGGCATTGTCGCCTTCGCTGCGCACCACCGCGCCCGGCTGCGCCGAAGCGCGCCGCATGTCGGCCACGATATCGGCGGTGTTCAGTTTGCCGTTCGGGCCATCGTCCCATTCGATGAGCAATGCCTCCAGGCCCTTCTTGGCGGCGCCCATGTGGTCGGCGACCACCGCCACGCAATCATCGAGCTTGACGATCTGGCGCACGCCGCGCACCGCCCTGGCCTTGCTGTCGTCGACGCTGCGCAGCTTGCCGCCGAACACCGGCGACTGGGCCAGCGTGGCGATTTTCATGCCGGCCACCCTGGCGTCGATGCCGTACAAGGCCGTGCCATTGACCTTGGCCGGCGAATCGAGCCGTTTTGCCGGCGTGCCGATCAGCTTGAAGTCGGCGCCGGGTTTCAGCGCGACCTGGTCGGCCTGCGGCATGGCCAGACCCGCCGCGTCGGTCGCCAGCGCGCCATAGGCCAGGCGGCGTCCGCTGGCCTGGTGGATCACTTCGCCGCGTTCGGCGCGGCAAGACGATGCGTCGACCTGCCAGCGTCGCGCGGCGGCCGCGACCAGCATCAGGCGCGCGACCGCGCCGGCGCGGCGCATCGGTCCGAACGCGCCGCGGATGGTGGTCGAACCGCCGGTCACCTGGAAGCCGAGGATGCCGTTGGCGTACAGCTTGTCGTTGGGCGGCGCATGTTCCAGGCGTACATGCTGCAAGCCGATTTCCAGCTCTTCGGAAATGAGCATCGGAATCGCCGTGTAGGTACCCTGCCCCATTTCGATGTACGGCATGGTCAGCGTGACCTTGCCGTCGGTGCCGATGTGCACGAAGGCGTTCGGCTCGAATGCCGCTGCGCCATCGGCCTTGCCAGCCCCGAATACCGCCCCGGGCACGGCACCCAGCCCCACGCTGATCAGCAAACCGCCGCCGGCGGCCAGGCTGGCGCCCAGGAAATTACGGCGCGAAACATTGGGAACTGCATCATCCTGCTGATGCATGTTCAGGCGGTCAAACAGCATGGCCCACCTCCAGTTTTCCGGTGGACAGCATCCGGGCCGCGGTCTTGATGCCGGCGCGGATGCGCACATAGGTGCCGCAGCGGCAAATGTTGCCGCTCATCGCATCGTCGATATCGGCGTCGCTGGGGGCCTTGTTTTTCGCCAGCAAGGCGGCAGCCGACATCAACTGGCCCGACTGGCAATAACCGCATTGCACCACGTCGAGTTCCAGCCAGGCCGCCTGCAAGGCCCGGCCGATCCGCGTATCGGCCAGCGATTCGATGGTGCGGACTTCGGACCTGGCCACCGATTCCACGCTGGTGATGCACGAGCGGGTGGCGACGCCGTCGATATGCACGGTGCACGCGCCGCACAACCCCTTGCCGCAACCAAATTTAGTGCCGGTCATGCCGAGCACGTCGCGTATCGCCCATAACACCGGCGTGTCGCCATCGACGTCAAGCGTCTTTATTTCTCCATTGATCTTCACACTTTTTCTCCTCGTGGTCATTCTCGTAGCATGCAGCCGCATGCCGTCCGCCTGAACCCAGGCGCAACCCGGCGCGGCCATGCATGCAAGCGCAACCGGTGATGTTGCCAGAGAGCGGCAAAATAAAAAGGTCGTATCGGCCTCGTTTCGGGCCAATCCGGGAGCAGGCCGTGCCAATTTGCGATCCCAGGCTGTAAAAACAGCATGGCCTTAGAGCCTATCCCAGTAGTGAGCGTCTTCTGCTGGCAGCGCATCAGCAGCGCGGACCAGGCGTGAGGAGCAAGCGTGGCGAGCCACGCGACGACGAGCAACGCAGTCCCCGCTACTGAGGGGCGCCAGAAGAGGGCGTATTCATCTACTGGGATAGGCTCTTAGCAGGCAAGCGCGTGATGACGACCACATCGCAGCCATGAAAATTAACCAACAGTGATGTACAGCCCGTCAGTTTGGGATATTTGTTGCTAAAAACTCTACATCATCTGCCTATTTCAAAAAAAGTCACGTAGGATTTTTAACAAATAAAATTAACAAAGCGGTATGATTTGGACGAAGAGTCACTTTTGATCAGGCCAGCATTTGCCAACACGCATTAATACCACCTGCCAGGCCGCATCAATTGGCAGCAGCGGTAGCAAACGCGGGCCTGTGCAGCACATCGGAAAAGGCAAGGCAATGAGTTCAAGCAGTGTGGAGTTGTCACAGCGGCGCAAGGCCGCGATCTTGATTGTCGATGACGCGCCGGCCAACCTGGCGCTGCTGCGTGAAATGATGAGTGCACAGGGTTACCAGACCTTTGTCGCCACCTGCGGCGAGCGCGCGCTGGAAATTGCCGCGCGCGCGCACCCGGACCTGATCTTGCTCGATGTGATGATGCCCGGCGTCGATGGTTTTGAAACGTGCCGCCGCCTCAAGCAAAATCCGCTGACGCAGCGCATTCCGGTGATGTTCATGAGCGCCAAGACCGATACCGACGACGTGGTGGCCGGTTTCGATATCGGCGCCGTCGATTACATCAGCAAGCCGCTGCGTTTGGCCGAGGTCTGCGCGCGCGTGCGCAGCCAGCTGCAAATCCGCAGCAACAGCGAAACCCAGCAAGAGCAGGCCGAGCGCCTGCGCACCATCGTCAACAACATGGCCGAAGGCTTGCTGATCATCGAGGCCGACGGCCGCATCCAGTTCACCAATCCGGCTTGCGACCACTACCTGGGCTACCGCGAAAACGAATTGGCCGGCCGTTCCATCGGCGATTTGCTGAGCCCGCTGGTGACGCAGGAATATCTGGATTATTTCGCGATGTATGCGGCCAATCCGGAAACCGCGCACAACCACGGCACCCGCGAAGTGGCGATCCGCCACCAGAACGGCGCCACGCTGAGCATGGACCTGACGCTGACGCCGATGTATTTGCGCGAGCCGCTGTACATCGGCTTGCTGCACGATATCACCCATCACAAGCAGTCGGAAGACGCGTTGCAGCGCGCCGCCTACCTCGACCCGCTGACCAAGATCGCCAACCGGCGCCATTTCGACAGCTTCCTCGACAGCGAGTGGCAGCGTTCGGTGCGCAGCGGCGCGCCGCTGTCGCTGGTGGTGCTCGACGTCGATCATTTCAAGCTCTACAACGACACGCTGGGCCATCCGGCCGGCGACCTGTGTTTGCAGCAAGTGGCGCAAACCATCGCGTCGCACGCCAGCCGCCCGGGCGACTTGGCGGCGCGCTATGGCGGCGAGGAATTTGTGTTGCTGTTCGCCGATACCGACGCCACGGTGGCCTTGAGCCTGGCCGAAGCGATACGGGTCGATATCGAAGCGCTGCAATTGCCGCATCCGCGCTCGGCGACGTCCGGCTGGATCACCGTCAGCATCGGCGTGGCCACCATCCAGCCGCACCAGCTCGATGACAAGGAAGCCCTGTTCGTCGCCGCCGACCGCGCCATGTACGCCGCCAAGGAAGGCGGCCGCAACCAGGTGCGCGCGACCCACTCGGGCAGCGCCGCGTGGGAAACCGTCAAGGCGATTGTGATGCGTTGAAAAATTTAAAACGAACGCGACAAGCTCAGCTTGTAGTTGCGCCCCACGCCCGTCACGCCTTCGCTCAGATACGGCTTGTAGTCGCGGTTGAAGATGTTGTCGACCGTCAGCCGCAGATCGGTATCGCGCCAGACGCCCTGGCTGCCATGCCAGGAAGCAAACAGCGTGTGCAAGCCATAACCCTGCGACGGCGGCAAGCGGTAGAAACTGCCCAACGGTAACAGCTTGTCTTGTTTGGAGACGAATTTGCCCTGCCATCCAAGCGTCGTTCCCGGCACCGGCAACTTCCAGCCCAGGCTGGTGATCAGCTTGTTCGGCGCTATCGTCGCCACCGGTTCGTCGTCGCCCCATGGATCGCGCTGGGTGCCGTTGCGGCGGCCGGTCTGCATCGACAGCGATGCGCTGGCGTACATATCCGGCGTGTTATAAAACGATTCCAGCTCCATGCCGGCGGTGCGGAAACCGCTCAGGTTGCGGTAGTCCGACAAGCCCGGCGGCAGCTTCATGCCGCTGCCCGGCACGTAGCCGTACACCAGCACGCCCAGGCGCGGGCCGATATTGTCGCTGTCGCGGTTCTGGTAAAAGGTCAGCCGCACTTGCGCGTCGTCGCGCTCGCTGAACAAGCCCTTGCGGCTGGCCATCGCACCGAGCCGCACGGCCGTGATGCGCTCGACTTTCAAGTCGCGGCTGGTGCCCGGGGTCGACGAACTGAGCGCCGGCGTCACGTAAAATTCATTGGAAAACATTTCATCGATGGTCGGCGCGCGCCAGGTGCGGCTCGCATCGGCGAACAGCGCCAGGCTGCTGGTGGCTTTCCAGAACAGGCCGACCCGCGGCGACCAGTCGCTGTGCGTGACCGCGCGGAAATCGTGGCCGGCGGCCGGCAGCGGGCTGTTGTAGCGCGACGCGACGTTCGGTACGCCTTGCGTCGTCACGCGGTCGTAGCGCAGCGCCGCCGTCATCGTCACGGAACCGTAGGTCATCGCATCCTGCAGATACAGGCCCTCGGTCTTTTGCTGGCCGGCCGGCATGTAATACGGCTGGAAATAACCGAAGTTATAAGTCGGATCTTTCAAGGCCGACGGCGACGGATAATACATCAGCGTATCGCGCACGTTCTTGTGCCATTGCGCGCCGATGCTGAGCACATGCGCCAGCGCACCGGTCGAAAACAGGCTTTCATTGCGCACTTCGGCCAGCTGGTCGTTGTACGAGGCCCAGCTTTCATTGCCCAGCGAACCGAGGAACGACGCTTGCGACGCGCTGTCCGGGCGCTTGTCGTGCTGCTCGGTATAGGAGCGGCCATAGGTGGCGGTCAGGTTGACCAGCGGATTGTCGCGCGGCGCGTAATGCCATTTGACGGCATAGGTATCGTCTTGCTGGTCGCGGTACACCGCCTTGCGTTGCCACGCCTCATCCCAGCCGTATTTCTTGATTTCGGCGTCGGTCGGCACCGGCACGTCTTCGCCCAGCGCCGCGAACGGTCCCCAGCCGGTGCTGCGGCCGCGCATCGCCGACAGCGTCAGCAATTGTTCATCGGTCAGCCGGACATTCAGCTTGATCAGGCTCGATGGCGTATCGACCGCCGAAAAGCGGAACGGCTTGCCGTCCGGCTTTTCCAGGTCGCCCGACTTGCGCTGCGTGACATAGGCCATCGCGTCGTAGCGGCCGTCTTCGGTGCGGCCATACACGGCGACCGTCGCATCGTTTTCGGCGTTATTGCTTTGGTGCGCATATTTGACGAAGGCGCCAACGTTGGCCTCGCCCTTCAGCATGTCCCTGGCGTCCTTGGTGTCGATCGTCACCACGCCGCCGAAGCCGCCATTGCCGTACAGCGAAGTGTGCGGCCCCTTGTTGACCTCGATCTGCTTGATCAATTCCGGCTCGACAAAAATCGATCCCTGGCGGTATTTTTCAAACCCCTTCGGCACGCCGTCGAGAATCACCTTGACGTCCTGCACCTTATTAAAACCCCAGATATTCAAAGTCTGGCCGCTCGGCCGCGACGTGCCGGCCAGGTCGACTCCGGGCAAGTTGTCGAGCAAGGCCGCGACGTTATTCGCTTGCTGGCGCTCGACGTCTTCGCTTTTCAGGTAGGAGCGGCCGACATTGGCGGCGCTGATGGTATCGCCGAACACGCTGATGGCCGGCAACACCACTTCCGGTGTTGTTTCTTCATCGGCCGCCACCGCATGGCCGCAAAAAGCCATCGCCAACGCCAACACCATCGGCCGCACCACACAGGCGCCGCGCTGCTTCATCTTCATTTCAGTCCTTACCAAACAAGAGTCGGAAGCGCGCCCTGCAACGGACATTCCGCCACCGGAGCCGCTTCGTCGGGGAAGTGGGTTCCATGCACCTCCCTCAACGGCTGGGGATACCATGCTGGTGTCGGAAGGAGGGTGCCTGCCTGCCCGCGCACGCATGCGCCGGGCTGCTGATTTATAGTGCTGCCGCATCCACGTTGTTGCTCTGTGGAACGAATGACATCATATATTGAATGAGAATTATTCGCAATAAAATTTCAATCACCACATTGCAAGCGCCATGGGTAACCATAGTTAACATTAAGCCCGGCCTTGCCCGGCATGTGGATGCCTGGCGTCGCCTTGCATTGCAGCAAAAGCTCAGCAGGACGGATGCCGGGACCGATTTCTAGCTATACTGCCCCGGTACGCGGCGAAGCGTCAGCACGCTCTTCATCGCGGCATCACTGAATCGCTAACCGGGAGCTTTTACGCTATGACCGAAGACGACGTCCTCCGCAATGCTTTTGCCATGCCCATCAACAGTCCCGCTTTTCCGCCCGGCCCCTACCGCTTCGTCGACCGCGAATACCTGATCATCAGCTACCGCACCGATCCGGACGCCTTGCGCGCGCTGATCCCGGCGCCGCTGGAATTCGTCGAACCGGTGGTGCGCTTCGAGTTCATCAACATGCCCGATTCGACCGGCTTCGGCCACTATTGCGAATCCGGCCAGGTGATCCCGGTCACGCTCAACGGCGTGGCGGGCGGCTACGTGCTCGGCATGTATCTGAACGACCATCCGCCGATCGCCGGCGGACGCGAATTATGGGGTTTCCCGAAAAAACTGGGCGACCCGGAATTGCGCATCCACAAGGACACGCTGAGCGGCACGCTCGATTACAGCGACTTCCGCGTCGCCACCGGCACCATGGGCTACAAACACCGCGCCATGGATCTGGCGGCCGCCAGGAAAGCGCTGGAAACGCCGGCTTTTTTACTCAAGATCATCCCCCATGTGGATGGCACCCCGCGCATCTGCGAACTGGTGCAATATAGCCTGACCGATATCACCGTCAAGGGCGCGTGGACCGGACCCGGCGCGCTCGACCTGAATCCGCACGCACTGGCGCCGGTGGCGGCGTTGCCGGTGCTGGAAATTATCTCGGCGACGCATATCCTGGCAGATTTAACTTTGCCGCTCGGAACTGTCGCGTATGATTATCTCAACCCGTCAAACTCAAGGAAATAATATGCAACTCAAGGACAAAGTCGCCCTCATCACCGGTTCGGCCAGCGGCATCGGCAAGGAAATCGCGCTGGAATACGCCAAGCAAGGCGCCAAAGTCGTCATCGCCGACCTGGCGCTGGACGCGGCCACCAAAACCGCCAATGAAATCAAGGCGGCCGGCGGCCAGGCGTTCGCGGTGGCGATGGACGTGACCAGCGAAGAACAGGTCGACAAGGGCGTGGCCGATGCAGTGGCCGAATTCGGCGGCATCGACGTATTGATCAGCAACGCCGGCATCCAGATCATCAGTCCGGTGGTCGACTATGCATTCGACCAGTGGAAAAAAATGCTGGCGATCCACCTCGACGGCGCCTTCCTGACCACCCGCGCCTGCATGCGCGCAATGATCAAGGGCGGCAAAGGCGGCGCCATCATCTACATGGGTTCGGTGCACTCGCACGAAGGTTCGCCATTCAAGAGCGCTTATGTCGCCGCGAAACACGGCTTGCTGGGCCTGGCCAAAGTGGTGGCCAAGGAAGGCGCCAAGGACAACATCCGCGCCAACGTGATTTGCCCGGGCTTCGTGCGCACGCCGCTGGTCGACAAACAGATCCCTGAGCAGGCCGCGCAACTGAAGATCAGCGAAGAAGACGTGATCAAGAAAGTGATGCTGAAAGACACCATCGACGGCGAATTCACCACCACCCAGGACGTCGCGCAAACCGCGATCTTCCTGGCGGCGTTCCCGTCGAAGGCGCTGAGCGGACAATCGATCGTGGTGAGTCACGGGTGGTTCATGCAGTAACTCCGCGTTAAAAAACCGGGGGCAGACCACGATTACGAGGCAATTTATTGCCGCATAATCGTGGTCTGTCCCCGGTCTCCGTTTTCAATACGCACTCAATCTACGTCGCGCTTGTCCACCTGCCGCACCTTCAAGGTTTTTCTGACACTCGCCACCTCCCCGGCGGACGCCGCCGGCGCCTGGTTGCCCCAGCTTTGCCGCACAAACGTTACCAGTTGCGCCGCTTCGTCATCCGACAGGCGCCAGGCGAAGCCCGGCATGCCGAGGTTCGACGGTTTGCTGGCCGTCGATGGCAAGCTGGAGCCTTGCAGCACCACCCGGATCAGCGATGCCGGGTTGCCGGCCAGTACCGACGGATTGCCGGCCAGCGCCGGGAAGATCGCAGCGTTGGACTTGCCGTCGCTGCGGTGGCAGGCCGCGCAATTGTCGAGGTAGAGTTGCGCGCCGCGGCCATCTTCGCGACCGGCCTTGAGCGCGATCGCGGTGGCGTCGCTGGCGGCGAAGCTGGACGCGCTCGTTTTGCCGGCCGGCAGGGTTTTCAGGTAGGCCGCCATCGCCTGCAAGTCCGCCTGGTCCAGCTGTTGCGTGCTGTGCAGCACCACGTCGGCCATCGGGCTGCCGAGCACCGCGTATTTGGCGTTGCGCGCGCCGCGCAGCGTGTCGGCGATGTCGCCGGCCGACCAGCGCCCCAGTCCGGCCGCGTCGTCGCCGCGCAGGTTGACCGCGAGCCAGCCGTCGATCAGCGCTCCGCCGGACAGGTAGCGCGGGTCGGAGTCGTCCAGCGCCAGCTCTTGCAAGGTGCCGGCGCGCGGCGTGTGGCAACTGCCGCAATGGCCCAGGCTTTGCACCAGGTAGGCGCCGCGGGCGATGGCCTCGCTCTGGTATTTCGACAAATTGAGTGGCTGCACCGCGCTGCTCGGCGCAAAGGTCTTGCGCCAGATCGCCAGCGGCCAGCGGATAGCCAAGGGCCAGCGGATGTCGTTGGCGCGATTGACCGACTGCACCGACTCAACGCCTTCCATGAAGTAGAGATACAGCGCGCGCAAGTCCTGGTCGCTCATTTTCGCGTACGACGGATACGGCATCGCCGGGTACAGCGTACCGCCGGCCGGCGTGATGCCGTGGCGCACAGCGCGGTCGAAATCGCTCTGGCTGTAGTTGCCAATGCCGCTGCGCTTGTCGGGCGTGATATTCGAGCTGTAGATCGTGCCGATCGGCGAGGCCAGCGCCAGGCCGCCGGCGAACGGCTTGCCGCCAGGCGCGCTGTGGCAGGCGATGCAATCGGCGGCGGTGGCGATGTAGCGTCCGCTGTCGATCAGTGCGCGGCGGTCGCCCAGGCCGGCAAACTGGCCGGGGCCGATGTCCGGCGTATCGGTCGGGATCAAGGCATACGTCAGCGCACCGGCGAACGCCAGTGCGATCGCGCCGGCGCAGACGAGCAAGCCTGTTTTATAAAAACGTCGTGTCATGCCCGTCTCCTCAAGCGTGGACCAGCGGGCCGGGATTTTTCAAGTACCTCTCGCGGATGGCCTTGGCGGTCCAGTAGGTCAGCGCGCCGACCATGCCGGTCGGATTGTAGCCATTGTTTTGCGGAAAGGCGTTGGCGCCCGGCGCAAACACGTTCGACACGTCCCACGATTGCAGGTAGCGGTTCAGCGCCGAGGTTTTCGGGTCGCTGCCCATGATGGCGCCGCCGCAAGTGTGGGTACTCTGGTATTGCGTCACGTTGTAATGCTCGCCGTCTTTCTTGGCGTCGCCCTTCATCGCTTTCGGCCCCAGCACCTTGCACATGTCGCTGGCTTTTTCGACCAGGAATTGGGAAGCCTTGATTTCATTGTCGTGCCAGTCGAAGGTCATGCGCAGCAACGGCCGGCCGAACGCGTCGCGGTAGGTCGGGTCCAGGCTCAGGCAGGCGTCCTGGTACGCCATGCAGGAACCCTGCACTTCATAATAGAAGGAATGGCGGAACGATTCCTTGATGCCTTTCTTCCACGCGCTGCCCCAGTTCGGCACGCCCGGCGCGGTGGCGATGCCGCGCACCGGTCCGGCGCCCGGCTGGCGGGCCCAGATCACGCCGCCGCCGACGAAGCCGGCCTTGGCATTGTCGAGCTGGTTGCCGTTCAAATCGTCCATCACGGTGCCGCCGCCGCCGATGCCGATGAAACCGTTCGCTTGCACGCTGTCGTCGAAGAACATCGAGACGCGGTTCAAGTTCTGGTACGAATAATTGCGGCCGATGGTGCCGGTATTGCTGACCGGATCGTACGGTACGCCGATGCCGGACAGCAGCATCAAATGCACATTGAACAGCGAGAACGCGCACAGCAGCACCAGGTCGGCCGGCTGTTCGGTTTCGCGGCCCTGGGCGTCGAGGTAAGTCACGCCGGTGGCTTTTTTCTTGTCGCCAGTCAAATTGACTTTCAAGACCTGGGCCAGCGTGCGCAATTCAAACGCCTTGCGTTGACGCAAGACTGGCAAGATGCAGGCATTCGGGCTCGCCTTCGAGTAATTCAGGCAACCGTAATCGCTGCAAAATCCGCAAAAGTTGCACGGCCCCATCTGGCAGCCATACGGGTTGGTGTATGGCCGCGACGCGTTCGACGCCGGGATCGGATATGGGTGATAGCCTTTTTCGCGGGCCGCCTTGTAAAACAATTCCGCGCCGAGGTAGTTCGGGTTCGGCGGCAAGGCGAACTCGCGCGAGCGCGAACCTTCGAACGGGTTGCCGCCGTCGACCACCTTGCCATCGATGACGCCGGCCTTGCCGGACGTGCCGCAGACGTATTCGAAATGGTCGAAATGCGGTTCCAGCTCTTCATAGCTGACTGGAAAATCCTGGATGGTCATGCCAGCCGGAATGAATTTCTTGCCGTAGCGCTGTTCGGTATTGCTGCGCAAGCGTAAATCTTCCGGCAAGGCGCGGAAGTGGCAACCGGACCAGTGGCTGCCGGCGCCGCCGACGCCGGTGCCCGGCTTGAACGACCCCATCTGCCGATACGGCACCGCCGTGCCGCTGAGGCTGTGGCGCACGGTCACGGTTTCCTTCAACAGGCTTTGCAGGTATTTGCGGTGGATCGAGCCTTCCAGCTCGTCGACCACGCGCGGATACGAAAAATCCGGCTGGGTATCGCGGTCCGGTCCCCGCTCCAGCACCACCACCTGCAAACCGGCGTCCGTCAATTCCTTGGCCATGATGGCCCCGGTCCAGCCCATGCCGACGATCACCGCGTCGACTTTATTCTTCACGATTGCCATCGCTTATCCTCGCTTTCCTGCCAAGTCGACCGGGCCGATCGGGTACGGCTGATCGCGCACGCCGACCCAGTCGATGTAGTCGGCGCGCATGCCGGGGTAGCCGATCATTTTCCAGGAACCCATGTCCTTGTTGCCGCCGTGCTTGGGATCGGCGAAATAGCCGTTGCGTACTTCGGCCAGCAAATTGCTGAAGAACAGTTTCTCCGACAGGTGTTCCAGTTTCAGCTTGCCGCCTTCGGCCGCTTTCAACAGGCCGTCTTGCTGGCCGCTGCTCAAGTCGGCAAACACCTTGCCGCCGAATTGCGCGGCGCAATGCTGGTCGAAGACCTTGATACCAACACGCAAGATATCGCGTAGCGGCAAGCGGCCCTGGTAGCCGAATTCCGGCGCCGCCTCCAGGTACGGGCCTTGCATATACCAGATGTCGCCGCTGGCGTACGGGGTTTGCATGTGACGGTCGAGAAACTCCGGCACGCCCAGTTCCAGCGCGCCGGGGCCGTGTTCGTCGTGCGGTATCAAGCGGTCGCACGCGGCGTGGATGAAGCGCCATTCGGCGCCAGTAAAAAATGCCGGCGTGTACGGATTCGGCTTGCCTTCCGGCTGCACCGCGCCGTTCGACGCTTGCAGGCTCCTGACCGCGCCAGTGGCGCCGGCCACGCCGATCGGGATGAAGACAAGACTTTTCAGCAGATTGCGGCGGGACGGGGATTGCTGATCTTCGGACATGAAACTCTCCTGGGATGGTGGCGTGGGATGCCGGCGGGGCCGCGTGTACGGCCCCTGGGGACAGGCAGAACTGTACGGCCCGCCGATGCCGGGCGCCGTGTCTTTTTATCGTAACTAAATCATTTCCCATAAGCAATATACTTTATGGTAATTTTTCCACGTGGAAACATTGATATACAATATTGCCAAATTGCGCGGCAGGTCCAACGCGCATTCCTTTTCCCACATTGATATCTGACGAGTAAAAAATGAATCTGCGAAACATTCGAATAGGAACCCGGCTCAGCATGGGATTTGGCCTGGTGCTGGCGCTGATGGCGCTGATGATCGTGGTCGGCACCGTGCGCCTGCAAGACATCGGCAGTTCCACCCGCATCATGGTCAACCGCGACCTGGTGCGCGAACGCCTGGCCACCGAATGGATCGGCATCATTGAAAACAGCGGCGTGCGCGCCGACGCCATCGTCAAGAGCGGCGAACCGGCGGCGCAAGCGTATTTCAAGCAGCAGATCACGTCGTTTTCCAAACGCGCCAGCGACATCCAGAAGCAACTCGAAGACAGCGCCGTCGACGATGACGACCGCAAGGTGCTGGACGCGATGCTGGCCCAGCGCAAGATCTACAACGCGGTGCGCAGCGACGTGTTCAAATTGAAGGAAGACGGCGACGAAGCCGCGGCGAGCGAACTGTACAACGCGAAGATGGCGCCGGCGATGGCGGCCTACGCCGAAAAAGTGCGGGCGCTGGTCAAATACGAGCAAGACGTGATCAATCGGGGCTCCGGCGCCATCGACAATAATTTCCGCACCGGCCGCACGCTGCTGCTGGGCCTGGGACTGGCGGCGATCCTGTTCGGCATCGCCGCCGCGTGGCTGATCGCGCGCAGCATCACCCGTCCGCTGCATGATGCGGTCGGCAACGCCAAGGCGGTCGCGGCCGGCGACCTGAGCCAGTCGATCCAGGTCGGCAGCAAGGATGAAATCGGCGAATTGCAACATGCGCTGAAAGAAATGAACCAGAGCTTGCTGAACACCGTGCGCGAAGTGCGCAACGGCGCCGACCTGATCGCCACGGCGTCGTCGGAAATTGCGGCCGGCAACCTGGACTTGTCGTCGCGCACCGAAGAACAAGCCGGCTCGCTGGAAGAAACCGCCTCCGCCGTCGAACAACTGGCATCCACCGTGCACCAGACCGCCGACAATGCGCGCCAGGCCAGCCAGCTGGCCAGCTCGGCGTCGAGCGTGGCGGCCGACGGCGGCGCGGTGGTGCGGCAAGTGATCGACACCATGGGCGCGATCCACCAGTCGTCGGACCGCATCGTCGACATCATCAGCGTGATCGACGGCATCGCCTTCCAGACCAATATCCTGGCGCTGAATGCGGCGGTGGAAGCGGCGCGCGCCGGCGAACAGGGCCGCGGCTTCGCGGTGGTGGCCACCGAAGTGCGCAGCCTGGCGCAACGCAGCGCCGCGGCGGCCAAGGAAATCAAGACGCTGATCGGCGATTCGGTCGAGAAAGTCAATTCCGGCACCCGCCTGGTGGAACAAGCCGGCAAGACCATGCAGCAAGTGGTCGCCAGCGTGCAGCGCGTGACCGATATCGTCACTGAAATCAGCTCCGCGACGCAGGAGCAAAGCACCGGCATCGGCGAAGTGAATCACGCGATCACGCAAATGGACCAGGTGACCCAGCAAAATGCGGCGCTGGTCGAGGAAGCGGCGGCGGCGGCCGGTTCGCTGCAAGAGCAGGCGAACCGCCTGGCCGAACTGGTCAGCGTCTTCAAGCTCGACGATACCGCGCTGCGCGGCTTGCAGCAGCCGCGTGTCGCAAGCCAGCCGGCGGCCAAGGCTGCCAGGACCATGGCCAAACCAGCGCCACGGGCCAGCATCGCCGCGCCCAAGGCCGCGCCGAAAGCGGCCAAGGTCAATGAAAGCGAATGGGAAGTGTTTTAATCTTAAACGGTGACGGGAACTGGCTTGCGGCCGTCTCCCGTCACCTTGCTGCCCGCCCCTCCCTCCCCCTCTTTGCGCGGCACCTCACTCCAGCCCGCACCATGCATCTTTAGACAACTTTCTTGCGTAAGTCGCACTAAGAGCCTATCCCAGTAGATGAATACGCCCTGTTCTGGCGCTCCTCAGGAACGGGGACTGCGTTGATCGTCGTCGCGTGGCCCGCCACGCGTCCTCCTCACGCCTGGTCCGCGCTCCTGATGCGCGGCCAGAACAAGACGCTCACTACTGGGATAGGCTCTTAAAGTCTCGCAGGCCAGCCATCCTTGGTATGATGAACGTTTGCCGGCGCCACAGCCGGCATTTCTTATAAATAATAGACAACATTGGAGAGAATCGAATGACTGTACGTCTGCTGCTCTTGGGCGCGCTCAGCGCCGGTCTGGTCACCTTGGCGCCCCAGGCCGCGTTTGCCGCGCCGCGTGGTTTTACCGTTGAAGACATGGTTAACATGGAACGGGTCGGCAGCCCGGTCCTGTCGCCGGACGCCACCCGCGTGGTGTACACCGTGCGCAGCACCAACCTGGATAAAAACCGTGGCAACACGCAACTGTGGATGATCGACTTGCGCGCCGCCAAGCCAGTGCCGCGCCAGTTGACGCGCGGCGAAGCCAGCAGCAGCGATCCGGCATGGTCGCCATCCGGCGATGCGATTTACTTCCTGTCGGGCCGTTCCGGCTCGTCGCAAGTGTGGCAATTGCCGCTGGCCGGCGGCGAAGCCGCCAAGGTCACCGACCTGCCGCTGGACGTGGACAATTTCCGCTTGTCGCCCAAAGGCGACCGCCTGGCGTTCAGCGTCGCCGTGTTCCGCGATTGCGCCGACCTGGCCTGCACCAAAAAACGCCTGGACGACAGCGCCAGGGACAAATCCAGCGGCCGCATCTACGATCACCTGTTCGTGCGCCACTGGGATACCTGGTCCGACGGCCGCCGCTCGGTGCTGTACTCGGCGCCGATCGATACCAGCGGCCGCGTGCAAGGCGCACCGGTCAGCCTGAGCGGTACGCTGGATGGCGACGTGCCGTCGAAACCGTATGGCGACGGCAAGGAATACCACTTCAGCCCGGATGGCCAAACCATCGTCTTCTCGGCCCGCGTGGCTGGCCGCACTGAGTCGTGGTCGACCAATTTCGATGTCTATCAAGTGCCGGCCGCCGGCGGCGCCGCGCCGCGTAACCTGACCGAAGACAATCCGGCCTGGGACGCCAAGGCAGTCTATTCACCGGATGGCCGCACGCTGGCCTACGCCGCGATGACCAAGCCCGGCTTTGAAGCCGACCGTTTCCACCTGGTCTTGATGGACGTCGCCAGCGGCAAGAAACGCACCGTGGCAGACCATTGGGACCACTCGATCGCCGACCTCGAATGGCAGCCGGACGGCAAGGCCGTGCTGGTCAGCGCCGACGACGTCGGCCAGCATCGTTTATTTTCCATCGATGTCGCCAATGGCAAGGTCACGCCGCTGACCGGCAAAGGCGCGGTGGGCGACTTCACGGCGCAAGGCAATACCGTGGTGCTGACCCAGGCCAATCTGGCGTCAGGCGCGCAATTGTTCAAGCGCAAACTGGACGGCAAGCCGGACAGCGAAGCGCTGGTGCAACTGACCAATCAAAACGCGGCAGCGCTGGCCGATGTGCGTTTCGGCGAGTACGAGCAATTCTCCTTCCCTGGCGCCAATGGCGAAACCGTGCACGGCTACGTCATGAAACCATGGAACGCCAAGGCTGGCGAGAAATACCCGGTCGCCTTCCTGGTGCATGGCGGCCCGCAAGGCAGCTTCGGCAATAGCTGGAGCTACCGCTGGAATCCGCAAGTCTATGCCGGCGCCGGTTACGCGACGGTGTTCATCGACTTCCACGGGTCGACCGGCTATGGCCAGGGCTTTACCGATTCGATCAGCGGCGACTGGGGCGGCAAGCCGCTGGAAGACTTGAAAAAAGGCCTGGCGGCAGCGACAGCGAAATTCCCGTGGCTGGACCGCGACAACAGCTGCGCGCTGGGCGCATCGTATGGCGGCTACATGATGAACTGGATCGCCGGCAACTGGTCGGACGGCTTCAAATGCCTGGTCAACCATGACGGCGTATTCGACACCCGCGGCATGGCGTACGCGACCGAAGAGCAATGGTTCACCGACTGGGAAAATGGCGGCGCCTATTACGACGTGCCGGAAAACCATGAGAAATTCAATCCGGTGAATTTCGTCAAGAACTGGAAAACCCCGATGCTGGTGGTGCAAGGCGACCTGGATTTCCGCATCCCGACCGCGCAAGGCCTGGGCACCTTCACCGCGCTGCAACGCCGCAACATCCCGAGCAAACTGATGTTCTTCCCGGATGAAAACCACTGGGTCTTGAAACCAGCCAACTCGGTACTGTGGCACCACACCGTACTGAACTGGCTGGACACCTACTTGAAGAAGTAACGTTGGAATAGCAAACTGAGCTAAAACAGGAAAGCCTGCCGCACACACTGTGCGGCAGGCTTTTTTCATGGCTGGCTGACCAGAACGAAGTAGGTCAAACGGCGGATGGACTCCCCGACTCGGCGGCCGGCCCGCCAAAACGGCCGTCGGCCTGGCGCCGGAATTCCTTCGGCGTCACGCCTTTTACTTGCAGGAAGCGGCGATTGAAGTTGGCCACGTTGTGGAAGCCGACGTCGTAGCAGACATTGGTCACGTATTGGTCGGTGTTCATCAGCAACTGGCACGCTTTGTTGATGCGCAGGCGGCTGACGAAGTCGGTAAAACTATTGCCGGTGGCTTTGCGGAAGAAGCGCGAGAATTTGCTCAGCGACATGCCCAGTTGTTCCGCCAGCATTTCCGCCGAGATTTGTTCCCGATAATTTTCCGTAATGTACGTCAAGACCGCATTGACCTTGGCCAGCGTCGCATCGTCGTCGAAGGAACGCATGGTAGCGCTCGACAATAAACGGTAATTGGCGGTACGCGCCAGCTTGCTCATGAATTGCACGAATTCGGCGAACCGCTCGGCGCCGTGCATCGCCCGGATGCGCAGCAAATGCTGTTCCGCCTCGGCGCCGCAATCGAAAAATTCCACGCCATAGGTCGACCGCTCCAGCAGCGGCAGTAATTCGCGCAGCTCCGGTATGCATTTGGCCGCCTGCGCCAACGGTTCGTGGGCAAATTGCACGATCATGTCGCGCAGCGGCACGCCGCCGTCGGGCACGCTGCTGGAAATCCAGTTATGCGGCAGCCGCGGCCCGGTCAATACCAGGTGGCCCGGCGAAAATTCGCCGATATAATCGCCGACAAACAGCTTGCCGCTGGTGGCGACGATCAGGTGCAATTCATATTCGTCGTGGCAATGCCAGCGCACCCGCGAGCTGGGATACCCGTGCTCCAGGTAATTGATGATGCCGTCATAACTTTCGCGCTCCAGCTCCGGCGGCTTGCCGAAGGCGTTGTGCTCCGGTTCGCGCATGCGTGCCTGGTAGTTAAATCCGCCAACCATTTCCATGATCAAATCCTGCCTTCCGATATCGACGCGCTGCTACTGTGTTCCTGTTCACCCCAAAAAGCCAGCTTTTACTGATGCGCCCTATCCGCCAAACCGTCCCGACGCCTGGTGACGGAATTCCTTCGGCGTCATCCCTTTCAATTCCAGAAAACGCCGGTTGAAATTGGCGACATTGTTAAATCCCGCTTCATAGCAGATATTGGTCACGTAGCGTTCGGTTTCCATCAGTAATTGACAGGCCCGGTTGATGCGCAGGCGGTTGACGAAATCGGTAAAGCTGTTGCCGGTAGCGCTGCGGAAAAAGCGTGAAAAAGTGCGTTCCGGCATCTCCAACTGCTGCGCCAATTCCTTCAGCGAAAACTGGCTGCTGTAATTTTGCACGATAAAATTGATCGCGGAACTGATGCGCGCCAGCGCAATATCGTCGTCGCTCGACTGCATCGGTATGGTCGACAGCAATTGATAATCGGTGGTGTGCGCCAGTTCAGCCAGCAAAGTCAGGAATTCGATAAAGCGCGGCAAGCCGCTGCTGTCGCGGATACGCGTAAAACGCTGCATGGCGCGCTCGCTGACGCCGAAAAATTCGATGCCGTGCATGGCGCGCTGCAATAAGGGGAAAATCCCCTTCACTTCGGGGATTTGACACGCCAGCGTTTCCAGCGGCGGATGGGCGAACTGGATCACCATGTCGCGCAGCGGCACGCCCTGCTCCGGGGTATCCATCGAGACCCAGTTATGCGGCACGCGCGGCCCGGTCAAGACCAGGTGGCCCGGCGAAAACTGGCCGATGTAATCGCCGACGAAGACCTTGCCGCTAGTTTCCAGGATCAGGTGCAATTCGTATTCGTCGTGATAATGCCAGCGCACCAGCGAGTTCGGGAAACCGTGCTCCAGGTAGCGGATAAATCCGTAACTGCCCTTGGGCTCGAACCCCGGCGTCGCATCGCGCTGGCGCTCATGTTCTACTTGCAGCGTGGGATATTCCCTTTTTCGCGGCATGATTTTGTCTCCATCTTCCAGCCAGTATACCTAGTTGAACAGCGCTGGTTGAACAGCGCTGGTTGAACGGCGCTAGTTGAGCGGCGCAATCAGAACAACGGTTTTAATTGCCGGTACAGCGCCTGATAACGCTCGAAGCGCGGCAATAGCGCCGCATGCCAGTCCGCTTGCGGTTCGATCATTTCCAGCACCGGCGGC
The DNA here is from genome assembly GCF_000723165.1 of Janthinobacterium agaricidamnosum NBRC 102515 = DSM 9628. Lineage (NCBI taxonomy): Bacteria > Pseudomonadati > Pseudomonadota > Betaproteobacteria > Burkholderiales > Oxalobacteraceae > Janthinobacterium > Janthinobacterium agaricidamnosum. Next base: position 1,628,497 of record NZ_HG322949.1, on the reverse strand, counting down.
GCGGCGCACACGGCGGCGACATCGGCCTCCGGATCGACCGCCAGCAAGCCCAAGCGCGCCGCGCCCAGTGCCGCGCCGAGGTTGCCGCTGCTATGCAGGCTCAACGGCGTATTCAGCACGCTGGCCAGCAATAAGGCCCAATACCGGCTCTTGCTGCCGCCGCCGACCAGCGCCGCCACCGGCACGGCGCTGCCGGCCGCCTGCAAGGCCAGGTAACTGTCGCGCAAGCCGAACGCCACGCCTTCCAACACCGAGTAGCCCAGCAAGGCCCGGCTGGTGTCGTGGCGCAAGCCGAACCAGGCGCCGCTGGCGTCCGGGTTATTGTGCGGCGTGCGCTCGCCCGACAGATACGGCAAGAACAGCGGCGCGACTAGGCAGGCGGCGCGACCGGCTTGTTCGATTTCCGCCAGCAATTGCGCCTCAGCGCCGGCATGGGTCAGTTCGACGGCCCAGCGCAAACAGCTGGCGGCCGACAGCATTACGCCCATCTGGTGCCATTGGCCCGGCAGCGCGTGGCAGAAAGTATGCAAGCCCTGTTGCGGATTCGGCCGGTAAGCGGCATTGGCGGCAAAGAACACGCCGGACGTGCCGAGCGAAATAAAGCCCTCGCCTTCGTGGATGACACCCATGCCGATCGCGCTGGCGGCATTGTCGCCGGCGCCGCCGGCCAGCAGCACCGGCTGAGCGATGCCCCACGCGCGTTGCCACTCCGGTTTCAGCCAGCCGCCCGGCGCCGAACCTTCGACCAGCCGCGGCATGTGGCTGCGTTCCAGCCCGCACGCGGTCAGCATGGTATCCGACCAGTCGCGCCTGGCCACGTCCAGCCACATGGTGCCGGCCGCATCCGACATATCGGAAATGGTTTCGCCGGTCAACAGGTAGCGCAGATAATCCTTCGGCAGCAAGACCTTGGCCGTGCGCGCGAATATCCCGGGTTCGTGCTGCGCCACCCACAACAGTTTCGGCGCGGTAAAACCCGGCATGATCAGGTTGCCGGTGATGGCCCGCGCTTCCGGCACGCGCCGTTCCAGCTCGGCGCATTGGGGGCCGGAACGCACATCGTTCCATAAAATCGCCGGCCGCAACACTTGCCCATCGGCATCGAGCAACACCGCACCATGCATCTGGCCGGACAAGCCGATGCCGCGCAGCAGCGCCAGCTCGGCCGGATGCCGCTCTGCCAGCTGGCCCACCGCGTTTTTCGTCGCCAGCCACCAACTGGCCGGATCCTGCTCCGACCATTGCTCTTGCGGGCGGCTGATGGTCAGCGGCGCATGGGCGCTGCCGACGATGTTTTGCTCTTTGTCGATCAGCAATACTTTGACTTCCGACGTGCCAAGGTCGATACCCAGATACATGATGTGCGTCTCTCTCGTTGCTCTGTTTAGTAGCTTTTCAGCGCGTATTGCAGCGCCGCCCGCGCACCGCGCTGGTACAAGCTGGCCAGCGACAATGATACCTGCGTTACAAAAGACGGTGCATCGGCCAGTTCGCCGAACAGTTCGCGCAGCGACAGCAAGACGCTGGCGTCGTGGCCGCCGCGCGTCGCATGGTCGCGCAATTTGTCGGCATACGGATCGATGATGGTCAATGACCGGCCCTGGTCATCCTTGCCGCCAAGATAGCGGAACCAGCAAGCGACAGTAAAACTGAGCAAGGAAATCGGGCCGCCGGATTGCAAGGCTTCGCGCACCGACGGCAACACGAATTTCGGTATCCGCGCCGAACCTTCGGTGCCGATGCGCGTCAATTGGTCGCGCACCGCCGGATTCGAGAAGCGCTCGATCAGGGTATTTTTATATTGCTCCAGGTCGATGCCCTCGACCGTATCGAGCAGCGGCGTGACTTCGATATCCATCATATTGCGCACCAGCTTGCGGATGTCCGCATCGTCCATCGCCTGATGGGCGAATTCGTAACCGAGCAGCATGCCGATGTAGCACAGCGCCTGGTGGCTGGCGTTGAGCAGGCGCAGCTTCATTTTCTCGTACGGCAAGACGTCATGCGTCATTTGCGCGCCGACCAATTCCCATGCCGGACGGCCGCCCGGGAAGGCGTCTTCGATAACCCACTGCTTGAAGGGCTCGGTAACCACCGGCCACGCATCGGCCAGGCCGAACTGGTCCTTGATCAAGTGGCGGTGTTCATCGGTGGTGGCCGGCGTGATGCGGTCGACCATGCTGTTCGGGAAGGCGCAATGTTCGGCCAGCCATGCGCTCAATGCCGGATCGCGCAGCGCGGTAAACGCCAGCAGCATGTGGCGCGTCACGTCGCCATTGTTTTGCAGGTTATCGCAAGACATCACGGTGAAGGGCAGCAAACCGCGCGTCCGGCGCCGTTGCAACGCTTCGGCCAGGTAGCCGAACGAACATACCGGCGTGTGCGGATGGGCCAGGTCATGCACGATGTCCGGGTGCAAGGCATCGAATTCGCCATTGCCCTGGTTCACGTAATAACCGCCTTCGGTAATCGTCAGCGATACGATGCGGGTGGCCGGGTCGGCCATTTTTTCGATGACGGCTTCCGGATCATCCGGCGCAAACAGGAATTCCAGCACCGAGCCGATCACGCGCGGCCGGTCGCCGGCCGCGCTGCGTTCGATGACGGTGTACAAACAATCTTGCGACAGCATCGCATCGCGCATTTTTTCATCGTGCTGCAGCAAGCCGACCCCGCAATAACCCCACTGTTCATTGTTGGGCAATTGCAGCAGGTCATCCAGATACACGGCTTGATGGGCGCGGTAAAAACCGCCGACGCCGATATGCACAATGCTCGGGCTTACCTTGCTACGCTCGTACGCCGGCCCAGGTATGCCGGAAGGCAAGTTAGCCAATGCGGCGCGCGATAATTTAGTGGATTCAGTCATGGCTTACACTCCCTTCGCGCTGGCATAGGTTTTCCCGGCGCGGTCAAAATGGTGGACAAAACCTTGGTCGAAGGTCAGATGGGTGGTTTGGCCCGGCTGCAAACTGCTGCGTTCGCTGCCGCGCGACACGACTTGCACATTGTTCGGCAAGCGCGCATAGATCAGGGTTTCGACGCCCAGCGATTCGACCAGGTCGATGGTCACCGGCACGCTGCCCGGCTGGGCGGCGCCGAGATGCACATGTTCCGGGCGAATGCCGACAAAACCGTCGGCCTGGGCGGCGCTGCCGGCTTGCGCCAGCAATTGCGGCACGCCATCGGCCGGCACCACGTTCATGCTCGGCGTGCCGATGAACTGGGCCACAAAGCGATTCGCCGGCCGGTCATATAACTCCAACGGCGAGCCATGCTGTTCGATCTGGCCGTCGCGCAATACCACCACCCGGTCGGCCAGCGTCATCGCCTCGACCTGGTCATGCGTCACGTAGATCGTGGTCGCGCCCAGTTCGCGGTGCAGCTTGGCGATTTCGATGCGGGTTTGCACCCGCAGCGCGGCGTCCAGGTTGGACAGCGGTTCATCGAACAGGAACACTTTCGGGTCGCGCACGATAGCGCGGCCGATCGCCACCCGCTGGCGCTGGCCGCCCGACAATTCCTTCGGCGTGCGTTCCAGGTATTTGCCGAGGTCGAGGATGGCGGCGGCCTTGTTGACTTTTTCGCGGATGATGGCCGGATCGACGCCGGCCAGTTTCAGCGCGAACGACATGTTCTGGAATACCGTCATGTGCGGGTACAAGGCGTAGGACTGGAACACCATCGCCAGGTCGCGCCTGGACGACGGCAAATCGGTGATGTCGCGGCCGTCGAGCGACAGCTTGCCGTTGTCGATCGGCTCCAGGCCGGCGATCAGACGCAGCAGCGTCGACTTGCCGCAGCCGGACGGGCCGACGAAGACGACAAATTCACCCTGCTGAATGTCCAGGTCGATGCCCTTGATGGCGCGGTGCTCGCCAAAGAATTTCTCGATATTGCTTAATTGAAGGTAAGCCATGATGTGTCTCTCTGTATCTTGTAATAGTTACTTAACGGCGCCGAAGGTCATGCCCTGCACGAGCTGCTTTTGGCAAAACCAGCCCAGCGCCATGATCGGGGCGATCGCCATCAGCGATGCCGCCGACAACTTGGCCCAGAACAAGCCTTCCGGGCTGGAATACGAGGCGATCAGCCAGGCCAGCGTGCCGGCGCTGGACGCGCCCAGGTTCAGCGACCAGAACGATTCATTCCACGACCACACCATGCACACCAGCGCGGTCGAGGCGATGCCGCCGACCGACAACGGCAATACGATGTGGCGGAATTCATCGATCACCGACGCGCCGTCCATCCGCGCCGCTTCGAGTATTTCGCGCGGCAATTCCTTCATATTGGTGTACAGCAGCCAGATCATGATCGGCAAGTTCATCAGCATGAACATGATGGTCAGGCCGAGGCGGGTATCGAGCAGGCCGAAATACTGGTAGCAGATGTAAATCGGCATCAGCGCGCCGACGCCCGGCATGTAACGCGAGCTGAGCATGAACTTCAGCAAGCCGATGGTGCCGCGGGTCGGGAAGAACGCCATCGAATACGCGGCCGGAATCGCGATCGCCAGGCCGAGCGCGGTCGACAATATGCTGGTGATCAGCGAGTTCATCGCATAGGCGAAATAGTTATCGCGCGCCATCACCTCGGCGAAGCTGTGCAGCGTCGGGGTGAAGAACAGCAGCGGCGGCGTCGAGATCGCCTGTCCTTCGGTCTTGAAGGCCATCAAGCCCAGCCAAAAGATCGGAAAGAACAGCAGCAGCGCAAAACACCACGCGCCGATGGTGCGTCCGTACAAGACATATTTATTATTCATCCGGTTCTCCTTATTTCGACAGGTTCTTGCCGATGACGCGCATCAGGAAGAAGGCTGCGATATTGGCCAGCAGCACCGCGAACAAGGCGCCGGACGAGGCCGCACCGATGTCGTAGGACAGCAAGGCTTGCTGGTAAATCATGAAGGTGATGGTGGTGGTGTCGAAACCCGGACCGCCGCCGGTGGTCGTGAAAATCTCGGCAAAGATCGACAGCAGGAAAATCATTTCGATCATCAGCACCACCGACATCGCGCGGCCCAGGTGCGGGATGTACAGATAACGCAATTGCTGCAGATAATTGGCGCCATCCATGCGGGCAGCTTCCAGCTGCTCCTTGTCCATCGATTGCAGCGCCGTCATGAAGATCAGGCAGGCGAACGGCAGCCATTGCCACGACACCATCATGATGATCGACACCAGCGGGTGGACCGACAGCCAGTCGACCGGCGGCAAGCCGAAAAAAATGCTGATCTGGGCAAACAGGCCGTAGATCGGATTGAGCAGCATGTTCTTCCACATCAGCGCGTTCACCGCCGGCATCACCAGGAAGGGCGAAATCAGCAGCACGCGCACGATGGCGCGGCCGGGGAAGGCTTCATTGATCAGCAAGCCCAGCGCGGCGCCGAACAATACCGTGATCGCCATCACAGAAAACATCAGCGTGAACGTATTTTGCAGCGCCGGCAGGAAGGCGCCGTCGCTAAAGAAGAAATGGAAATTGGCCAGGCCGTTGAATTCGTGCTCTCCCGGCGACAGCATGTTGTAGCGCACGAAGGAGTAATACAGGGTAATCAGCAGCGGGACTATCGAAATGACGGACACGGCAAGCACCGCCGGCGTCAATAAAGTCCGAGGTATCAATCGTTTCATAGGGTTCTCTTGAAGCGGATAGGCGTGCCGGCCCCAACCTTGCGAGGCGCAAGCTTGGGTATCAAAACGGCAGCGCCTGGTTTGCAATCGGAAACCGCCAGCGCCGCCGTATGGCCGGCGCCGCGGTGCCCTGGCATTACTTATTACTGGGAATAATTACTTGTAATAGCCGCCCTTGCGCATTTCACGTTCGGCGGCTTGCTGGGAAATGTCCAGCGCCTGGTCGACCGTGACCTTGCCCAGCAGCGTAGCGGCCATTTGCTGGCCGACCGCCACGCCGATCACCTGGAATTCAGGAATCGATGCGAATTGCACGCCGACATAGGGCGACGGCAGCAAGGTGCTTTGCACGTTGCGGGTGGTCGACAGCGCCTTGCCTTCGGCGGCGGCGAATTTCGCTACTTTCTGGAATTCAGGGTTGGCGTAGGTCGACTTGCGGGTGCCGGTCGGCACGTTGGCCCAGCCCGATTCCCTGGCCACCAGGTTCACGTAATCGCGCGAGGTGGCCCAGTTGATGAAGCGTTGCGCTTCGGTCGGATGCTTGGAGCTGGACGGAATCGCCAGCGACCAGATCCACAGCCAGTTGGCGCCGCGTTCGGTGCTGCCGACCGGCGACTGGGCGAACGCGACCTTGTCGGCCACTTTGCTTTGTTTCGGATCGGTGACGAAGGACGCGGCGATGGTGGCGTCGATCCAGATGCCGCACTTGCCCTGGTTGAACAGCGCCAGGTTTTCATTGAAGCTGTTGGCGGCGGCGCCCGGCGGGCCGTATTTCTTCATCAGGTCGACATACATATTGACCGCGTCTTTCCACGGCTTGCTGGTGAATTGCGGTTTCCATTTCATGTCGAACAACTGGCCGCCGTAGGAATTGGCGATGGTGGTGATCAGCGCCATATTGTCGCCCCAGCCCGGTTTGCCGCGCAGGCAAATGCCGTACACGCCATTGGCCGGATCGTGGATTTTTGCCGCGACGTCGCGCAAATGGTCCCAGGTCGGGCGGTCTTCGATGGTCATGCCGGCTTTTTTGAGCAGGTCGCTGCGGTACATGATCATCGAGCTTTCGCCGTAGAACGGCGACGCGTACAGCTTGCCGTCGCCGGACAAGCCTTCGCGGATCGACGGCAGCAAGTCGTCGATATCGTACTTGGCGTCCGGCTTGACCGGGATCAGCCAGTTTTTCTTGCCCCAGATCGGGGTTTCATACAGGCCGATGGTCATCACGTCGAACTGGCCGCCCTTGGTGGCGATGTCGGTGGTCATGCGCTGGCGCAAGATACCCTCTTCCAGCGTGACCCACTTCAATTTGATATCCGGATTGGCTTGCTCAAAGAACTTGCTAAGCTTTTGCATCTCGATCATGTGACCGTTGTTGACGGTGGCGATCACCAGGTCGGTGGCCGCGAACGCCACATTGCTGACGCAGAGAATACCGGCGCTCAATGCGCCAGCTACGGTGAATTTCATATTGTCGTCTCCAGTTTTTTATGTTTGTTGCGGCCAGCTACTCGCGCCACGGACAGAATGTATCACCGGACTTCGATACTTTCTGATACTGCAAAACCTAGAATCGATACTCTTTTGCACAATCCTGCCGCTTCAGAGTATCGATATATCCCAAATACAACACTTTTCAAGAAAGTATTGATACTTGCCTCATCAGTATCGAAAAGATAGTGACAACACTGATAAAATTGACAACTTCATGCACCCGTATTGCATGGCATATACCGATATATTCAGGAGACACACATGCACCACAAGGTATTAAAGGCTTTACCGGCAGCAATCGCTTTGGCGC
>NZ_HG322949.1:1606517-1621024 GCF_000723165.1 Janthinobacterium agaricidamnosum NBRC 102515 = DSM 9628 | reverse complement strand
TTTTGATGAACTGAGGATGGGATAATCCCCAGCGCAAAAAAGCGGAGCTGCGTGCTCCGCTTTTTTTATGCTAAGTGGGCGGCATATGTGTAGCCGCCACCGGCTTGTCGGCGGGCTGGTCGAATTACGCGCCAGGCGCTAATCCGGCCTACCTCATGGCAAGCCTACCGGCAACTCCGGATATTCCTGCGTCAACGCATACTTCACGCCGCCGACCGTGACCGTGTAATTGGCCGGCCCGGAAATCGGCAGCCGGTAATTCAAGGTCAGCGCCACCGATGCGCCCGGCGCCACCGATTGCCAGGCGGGAATCGCAAAGCGCGCCCGGTTGTAGTTTTTGGTAAAACCGCCGATGTTGTTCGGCCCGCTGTAACCGGCATTGATGATGCTCAGGCCGAAACCCGACTGGTCAGTCATGTCGGATGGCGCCGACACCGGATAATCGAACTCGATCACGCTACCGCCCGGCAAGGTCGTCGCCGAATTGTTTTTCACCGTCATCACCGGATTGATCGGGAAGCTATTGTCGCCCATGGCCCACGATCCCAGCGAGATGGCCACTTTCGCGGTGCTGCCCGGCATGGCGATTTCGGCGCGTTTGTTGCCGTACGGGCCAGCCGTCTTGAACGCGTCGTAAATCGTGTTGGTCAACGTGTAGCCCATGAAATATTCGCCGCGGCCGCCATTGCGCGTGGCGTCCCAGGCGTAGTCGCCGGCCATTTCCCAGATCATCACGCCGCCAATATTATTATTGATGATGTATTGCGCCTTGGCGGCGATCGATTGTGTGGTTTCAGTCGACAGGAACACTTTTTTGGTAGCGTTCCACAACCATGGCGCCACCATCGTGCTGCTGTAGAACGGCGCGTACGTGCCGACCAGCGTATTGTCGGTGACTTGATACGCGCTCAGGTAACTCGGCACGATAGCGTTCTGCAAGTTCAGCGCATGCCAGATCGGATTGCCGCCGCCCGCCACCGGGTTGCCCTGGCTATCGCGGTCGAACCACACATTGTCGATGCCGGTCGCGCCCTTGCCGCAGGTCGGCACGCCGGCGCACTGGACGGTCGAGCTGGTCAGCGCGGTGCTGCCCCACAAACCATTGGTGCCGCCAGTCACGTCTTTCCAGCCACGGGTGTAAAACGGCACGCCGATATTGATGCGCCCTGCCTGCAGCGCACCGCGATAATAACGGTAAGCCCAGTCGGTGTTCAGGTAGCCGATGTTCTGGTATTGGTAGGCGGAGCCGGCTTTCAATTCGGCATCGTTACCATCGTCAAACAACGGCGCGTTCGGCCCGACATACTGGTTCCATGCGCCATGCAAGTCGTATGACATCAGGCTGGCGTAATCCAGATATTGCAGCCCCGACATATTCTCTTCGCCGCGCAAGACCCAGGCCGAAGCCGATCCGGCGATGGTCAGCAAATAATATTTATTGTCTTGCACCGCCGCTTCGTCCAGCTTTTGACGCAGCACTTTCAACAGCACGTTATAGCTGGTCATCAAGCCTGACAGGCGCGGCGCGGACAAGGAAAAGTCGTTCGGATTGCCGGCCGCATTATTGGTGGTCGGGTGTTCGTAATCGACATCGATGCCGTCGAAGAAGGTGTATTGATGCAGGAATGCGACCATCGAGTCGGCCAGGGTATTGATGCCCGCCATATTCACCGTGCCATTGGCATTGGTGGTGGCGGTATAAAACCCGGTGCTGCCAGCCCAGCCGCCGACGGAAATCATCATCTTGACGCCCGGATATTTCTTCTTGTGTTGGGCCAGCAAGTTGAAATGGCCTTGGTACGGCAGCGCCGGGTCCATCGCGGCGGCCGGCACATTCGGCCAGGTCAGGCCGGTGTCCGGATTGGTGGGGCCGCTGCCGATGGCGATCCTGGACGTGGCGGTATCGACGGTGGCGAACGCATAGTTGATATGGGTCAGCTTGTCCCACGGCAGGTTGTTGACCAGGTAGGTCGGACTGCCATCGGCGCCGGTGCGCCAGCTGGCGAAGTAGCCGACGATGCGGCGGTTCAAGCCGTTGGCCAGTTTTTCGCGGCCGTTGGCGTCATACACCTTGCAATACGGGACATTGGCGACGCTCGAAATCAAACCATCCGGACGGCACGGCGTTGGCGTTGGCGTTGGCGTTGGCGTTGGCGTTGGCGTTGGCGTCGGGGTCGGGGTCGGGGTCGGCGTCGGCGTTGGCGTTGGCGTTGGCGTTGGCGTTGGCGTTGGCGTCACGGCGGAAGGCTGCCACGGTCCCCATTGATCGGCGGAATTGGGTACGGTTCCCTGGGTCCACCATTTGGCGGTATATTCCACGCCTTGATAGGTGACGCATTGACCGGCGGTGTACACCTGGGCTGCATCCCACACCGTGCAACTGGCGGCCGCGGCGGCCAGCAAACTGGTCGATGCGCCGGCTGGCGCCTCCTGGCTGCCGCCGCAAGCGGCAAGTACGCCGCCTAGCAGGGCCATCAACAAAGCATTGTGTTTGGTTTTCAAGTCGGTCTCCATGAGTGTTAAGTTTCTGACGCCTGGGACTTGCTTCTCCTCTGACAAAATCAGGTGCCCGGAGTGGAATCCGATCCGGGCACCTGCTACTTGCTGCTTACTTCAACTTCACATTCCACTTGTCTTCCACGCATTTCACATAATTACCTGGCGTTAATGCGCTGTACGGGGTTTGATAACCAACCAATTGGCATTGGTTTTCGCCGCCGGTATTCCAGTTCATTTCCCAATAAATATTGAAGGAAGCCGAGCTGGCTGCGGTGAAAGGTTTCATGGTGGCGCAGGACAATTGCTCCTTGCTGTAATCCCAGCCCAGGTCGGCGGCGAACTGCTTGTAATAATCGATGCGGTTTTGCGCCGCCAGTTTTTCGGTACCCTGGCCGCACTCGGCATTGATGATCATGATGGTGGTGGCAAAGTTATTGCCGGCGCCCGCCGTCTTGTCGGCCTGGTTAGGCACCCAGGTACCGTCGAGCACGTGCAGCATCGATGGTTTTGGCGGTTGCGGATAAACAAAGAAGAACGTGGCCGACGCCAGGTTCAGCCAGGTCGACGCCACCAGGTCCGGATTCTTCAGCAAGACCGACTGGTCGCCATTGTTCATCGCTTGCGAGAATGGGCCGTAATTGTAGTTGTACGACAGTTGCTTGGCGCCGCGGCCGAAGTATTTCTTGAAGCTGCCATCGGCATTCTTGCCGCAAGTCCAAACCTTGTTGAACACCGGATCGGCGCATTCGGCGTTGTAGCCGCAGGCGGTGCCGTTGTCGTCGCACCCCAGTTCGCGCAGGTATTTCAAACCCTGGCGCCATTGCGGGATCGGCCTGCTGGCATCGTGGCCGCCGGTTTCCTGTCCAAAATGGGCAAACATGGTCGCCAGCGTGTGGCGGCAAATCGCATCGGCGTTGCGGCCGTCGCTGTAATCGCCGCACAGCGCCGGGAATTTCGCCACCGCCTGCAAGAAGCGCGGGTAGGTATAACTGGCGTCGCGGTCGGCGAAATAAAAATCCCATTTCGACGACGGCATCAAGCGCTCTACCCGCTTGACGTTGGCCGGGTTATTGGCCAGGCTAGGCTGCACGGCTTCGACGCTAGCGTTCGGCAAGGTACGCACCGACGCTTTGACGGTGCGGAAGAAATCGGTATTCGTCAATGCGGCTTCGGTGGCTTCGGCCTGGGCCTTGGTTGGCACGCCCGGGGTTGGCGTTGGGGTGGGTGTCGGGGTGGGCGTTGGAGTGGGTGTCGGGGTCGGAGTGGGTGTCGGCGTTGGAGTAGGTGTCGGAGTCGGGGTTGGCGTACTCGATTCCAGTGTCCACGGTCCCCATTGATCGGCGCTCGGCGCCTGGCCTTGCACCCACCATTTGGCCCGGTAGACATTGCCCTGGTAAGTCACGCATTGGCCCGCGGTGTAGGCCGGGGTCGCGCTCCAGGCCGGACACACCTCGTTGACCGCGCTTTGCGCCAGCAACGACGACGGCGTTTCCGTGGAAGAGGAACCGCCGCCACAAGCGGCAAGTGCGCCGCCCACCAGGCCTGCCATCAGGCCAATTAACAGCTTTTTATTCTGCATTTTTTTCAATTGGAGCTCCCTGTAAGCGCTACTAAAAACTATCTGAGTAGCTTTTTTAATGTTGTACGCAAAGAAAGCCCGTGATCGCAGCGGCTTCCGAACAGAGAATGCGACTGCGACAATTGGTAGTCAAGTGGTTTTTATATAAAAGCAATTATTCAATACCAATTTGTGCAAGCCAAAATTAAAACGAGCTGTTTTTCAGGAAAAAAAGCCTGCGTCGATCCCACTGGATGGTGTGCGGACAGATGCCGGGGGCGCCGCGCAAAGATGATCCCCTTTCGCGGAAAATGATGGCAAATCGTTGATTTTAAATTGAATATATCAGGAATAACGGTATTAACGGGGAGTCTGGGAGGGATAGCAGAAAAGGCCCATCTTGGAAATACAGCACAAAGTTAGCAAGTAAAAATGAATTTAAACAAGAATCGCATCAAAAAAAATAACGCAATACCAATTCGCCATTTTTATATGATTGGTATCATTCAGGCGGCGCCATCTGGCGCGGCCAGCGTACTAGCTTATTACTTTTTCGGATAGTACAAATCGTAGTACCACGCGTAGGCGCTTTCGATCTGGGCCTGGATGCGCGGCGGTATCGCATGGGGTCGCGGTTTGACGATGCGTTCGGATTGGCGATGGGTATATTTCATGCGGTAATGGCTATCGCTTTCCGGTATGCCTACTTGCAATTGCTGGATATCGATCTCGCACGGCGCCAGTCCCAGCCATGCATACACATGCGACATGCAGGCCACCGGCTGTTCGATCAAATCTTCGAAGCGCACAAAATACAACTTTTTCTGTACCTCCTGCGGCAAGTCCAGCACCGCTTGCAAGGAGCTCAGCGGCGCGCCGATGGCGCGATCCTTGGCGAACAGCATGTCGGCCCTGCCCATGCGGTCGTAATCGGCCAGATGGTCGGCAAAGTCGATCAAGATGGTGCGCTGGTGCTGCGCCTCGATCGAGCCATACACCTGGCCCAGTTCGCGCAGGCACACCACCAGCTTCGCTTCCGGCGCCAGTTGCAGCAGCAATTCGACCGCATGCAGCCAGGCGCGATTCTTGTCGACCACGCCTTGCTTGCCGCAATCCTGGTACCAGCCGCGCAAGAAGCCGCGCATCGCGCTGGCCAGGTGGCCATAACTGGCGTCAAAGGAGGTGTCGAGCTGGGACAGGAAAAACTGGTCGTCGCTGATGCTGCGGCGCATCGCCAGCAAGGCATTGCACAGCGGCGAGCTATTGCCTTCGCTATGCAATTCCGGATGCTGCGCCAGCAACTGGCACAGCAAGGTCGAACCGGCGCGCGGCAAACCGGCGACGCCGATGAAATGAGGCGTCATCGAAACATTCCTTCAAAAAATAAAATCAAGCGCGCTCCTGCAGTTAATGTTAATCGTCAGCCGCGGACGCCGCCCTGGCCTCGGCCGGCACATTCATGCCACGGTCGATCACCGTCAGGTTCAAGCCCGGCACCGCATAGCTGGCCAGCGCGCCGCTGGCCTGGATCAGCGGCTTGACGGTGCGCGCCTCCCCTTTGTTATCGCTGGCGTCGAGACCGACAGCCACATCCGAGGCTACCATATTTCCTTGCGCCGGCACCACTGCCGTGACGCCGATCACATTCGCCACCGCGCTTTGCAAGGCGACGGTCGGATTGACCGTCAACACGCCGTCGACATAATTCAGCGCATAATTGTTCGATGCATGGCCCGCCGCCGATACCAGGTAATTGCCGATCACCGAACCGGCCCCGGCCGGCGTATTGAAGCGCAGATCGCCGCTGACTTCGGATGCCACCGTATCGGCGCCCAGCAAGCCGTTGTAACTGACGCTGAACGCCGGATTGATGCCGCCCTGGTCTTTCTCGGCATTATTGACCTTCACCGTCAGCAGCGCCGGCGTAATCGAGGCGCTGGTGCTGGCCGTCGTGTTGACGGTGTAATTGCCGGCGTCGGCGCCGCTGATGCTGATGCCGTTGACGGTCACCGTCTTGCCGACGCCGGCATTCTTGTCGCTGAAGTTCACGCTGCCGCTGCTGATGCTGAGCACGTCATTGCCGATGCGGTTGTCGCGCAGGGTGACGCTGGCCGCCGTGCCGGCGTCGTACACCTTGTCGATGCCGCTGGCACTGACCGTCAGCGTGGCCGGCGTGATGCTGGCGCTGGTGCCGGCCGTGTCGTTGACGATATAGTTGCCCGCATCGGCGCCGCTCAGGCTGATGCCGCTGACGGTCACCGCCTTGCCGCTGGCGACGTTCTTGTCGCTGAACTGCGCGCCGCTATTGCTGACGGTCAGCACGTCGCCGGCCAGCCGGTTATCGCCCAAGGTCACGCTGGCCTTAGTGCCGCCGTCGTACACCTTGTCGATGCCGCTGGCGCTGGCGGTCAGCGTCGCCGCCGCGATCGTGGCGCTGCTACTGGCCGTGTCGCTGGCCAGCAGGTAATTGCCGGCGTCGGCGCCGCCCAGCGCGATGCCGCTGATCGCGACGGTCTTGCCGCTGCCGACGTTCTTGTCGCTGAACAGGCCGCCGGCGCCAGCCACGCTCAACTGATCGCCGGCCAGCATGCCGTTGAACGAGGCGCCGGCAGTGTTCAAGGCCGCCAAGGTCGTGCTGTCATACACCTTGTCGCCGGCCGTGATGCCGGACACGCTGCTTATCGTCGCGCGGCCGATGCTGGCCGTCAAGCCGAGCGGATCGCTGACCGTGTAATTGCTGGCCAGGCCAGTACCATCGAGCAAGGTGGTGCCGCTGACAAGCACGGTTTTTCCGCTGCCCGCCTGCTTGTCGCTGAACGTCCCGGCTTGGCCAGCGATGCCCAGCGTTTCGCCGCCAACCAAGCCGATCAGGGAACCGCCGGACAGGCTGGCGGCAGTAGTGCCGTCATACACTTTGTCGGCCGCTTGCACGCCGGCCAGCGTCAAGGCCTTCGGCGTGATATCCGCCGTCAAGCCGGCCGGATTGCCGATGCTGTAATTGCTGGCCAGGCCGCTGCCATCGGCCAGCGTGGCGCCGCTGACCGTCACGGCGATGCCATGGGCGGCGTTTTTGTCGGCGAAGGCCGCCGACAAGCCTGTCACGCCCAGGGTTTCGGAACCGACCAGGCCGTTCAAGGTGCCGCCCGACAGGCTGGCCTTGGTATTGCCATCGTAGACTTTATTACCAGCCGTGATACCCGTCAGCGTCAAGGCCCTGGGCGTGATGTCGGCCGTGGCGCTGGCCGTGCCGCTGGCCAGGCTGTAATTGCCGGCGTCGGCGCCGCCCAGCGCCAGGCCGCTGATCGCGACGGTCTTGCCGGCGCCGGCATTCTGGTCGCTGAACACGCCGCTGGCATGCGCCACCAGCACATCGTCGCCGCCGACCAGGCCCGCAAATAAGGCGCCGGCCGTCTCCAGGCTGGCGGCTGCAGTGCCGTCATACACCTTGTTGCCGGCGCTGATGCCGGATACGCCGGTGATGGTCGCCTTGCCGATATCGGCCGTCAAGCCGGCTGGATTGCCGACCGTGTAATTGCTGGCCAGGCCAGTGCCGTCGGTCAACATCGCGCCCGTGACGGTGACGGCCTTGCCGGCCCCCGCATGCTTGTCGCTGAACGCGCCGCTCAAGCCGGACAAGCCGACGGTTTCCGAGCCGACAAAACCGCTCAGCGTGCCGCCCGACAAGCTGGCGCTCATGTTGCCGTCGTAAATTTTATTTCCAGCCGTAACGCCAACGATGGTCAGCGCCTTCGGTATGATATCGGCCGTCAGGCCGGTCGGATCGCTGACCGTGTAGTTGCTGGCTAAACCGGTGCCATCGGCCAGCGTGGTGCCGCTGACCGTGACCGCCTTGCCGATCCCGGCATTCTGGTCGCTGAAGGCGCCGCTTTGCTTGGTGATGGACAAGGTTTCGCCATTCACCAGGCCAAGCAGCGTGCCGCCCGACAAGCTGGCATTCAGCAAGCCGTCATACACTTTGCTGGCCGCGCCCAGGCCGCTGACCGTCAACGCCTTCGGCGTGATATCCGCGCTCAGGCCGGTCGGATCGCTGACCGTGTAATTGCTGGCCAAACCGCTGCCATCGGCCAGCGTGGTGCCGCTGACCGTCACCGCTTTCGCCATGCCTGCATTCTGGTCGCTGAACACGCCGCTTTGATTGCTGAAAGACAGGGTTTCGCCATTGACCAGGCCGACCAGCGTACCGCCCGACAAGCTGGCATGCAGCAAGCCGTCATAGACTTTGGCGGCGGCGCTCATGCCGCTGATCGTCAGCCCCTTCGGCGTGATATCGGCCGTCAGGCCGGTCGGGTTGCCGACCGTGTAATTGCTGGCCAGGCCGCTGCCGTCGGCCAGCGTTGCGCCGCTGACCGTCACGGTTTTCGCGATGCCGGCGTTGGGGTCGGCAAATGCGCCGCTGGCCGAGAAAGCCAGGGTTTCACCGGCCACCAATCCATTCAATGTACCCCCGGACAAGCTGGTCGTACCGCTGCCGTCATATACCTTGTTGCCGGCTGCCAGGCCGCTGATGCTCAGCGCCTTCGGCGTGATATTCGCGCTCAGGCCGGTCACCGGGGCCAGCGTGTAATTGCCGGCCGATGCGCCGTCCAGGCCGACCGTGACAGCGATGCCGTTGCCGGCATTCTTGCTGGCGAAGCTGGACGTCAGGTTGACCAGGCCGGCATCGCCGGCGACCAAGCCGCTGAACACGGCATTGCTGATCTGCGCGCCCAGCAAGCCGTCATAGATCTTATTGTCGGCGCTGGCGCCGCTGACGCTGAGCAGCGCCCGGTTCACCGTCAACGCGCCGTCGATGTAATTGATCGAATAGCCGCCCAGCTGGCCGCCGCTCGATACCAGCCCGCCGGGCCGCAGCGCATAATCGCCGGCGTTGACCGCGCCCTGCGCCGAACCCGCCACCGTTACCGAACCGCTGATGCGGCCGTCGGCCACGCCGGATACGACAAAGCCGCTATTGCCGCTGTACGCCAGGCCGTCATACGTCTTGCTGTCGCTATTGGCCAGCACCGTGTATTGCGTCATGAAACTACGCAGCAACGGCGCGCTGACACCGTCGTAGACCACCCACGAGCCGGTCAAATCCCAACCCGCGCCGGCGTAAATGGCCAGCGTCCTGGTGACGGCCGTGAACAGGCCGCCGCTGGGGCTGTACTGGCCGGGGCCGATCGCGCTGGTGGCGCGGCCGGTGCCGTTGATATCCCAAAAACTGCCGCTGATGGTATCGCCGCTACTGCTGGCAAGCAGGCCGCCGGTGGTGCCGCTGGTACTGCTGACGGCGCCGTTGGCAAAACTGTTGCTGATGGCGCCAGCCTGGCTCTTGCCGACCAGGCCGCCGGTTTCTCCGTTGACCGCGGCTACCGGGCCGCTGGCGTAGGCATTGCTGACGCTGCCCAGGGAATTAAAGCCGACCAGGCCGCCCACGGTGGTGTCGCCCTGCACCGCCGCGGTCGAAAAACTATTGCTGATCGCACCCTGGTTGCGTCCGGCGATGGCGCCGACTTCGAATTGCCCGCGCACACTGCCGCCATCGAGCCCGAGATTGACGACCTTGCCGGACCCGCCGATCACGCCGAACAAGCCGACTTGCGTGTTGCCTGGCAAGTTAACGTTCAAGCCGCTGATGACATGGCCCTGCCCGTCCAGGCTGCCAAGATAATTGATGCCGAGGCTGGCGCCGAGTGGAATGAAGGAGCCGAACCACACGTCGCCAGTGCCCACGGTCTTGCCGGCGTCGATATTGCGGCCCAGCGTGTACACGGCGCTGGGGCCCAGGTCCATCGCCATCAATTGCAACTGGTGCGCATTGCCGATCGTCGTCGAATATTCCGACGCCAGCATCGGATAAGTGCCGCCGCCACCGCCGGCATTGTTGATGCCGCCGCCGCTGGCATTGACCAGCACCCACGCATTGCCGGGCGCGCCGGGCGTGCTGCTGAAGTTCAGGCCGGCATAGTTCGACGCGGTGGTCATCTGGCTGGTGCTCAATCCGCTGGCGCTGCCGCTGCCGCCGGTTTGATTGCCCTTGCCCGACAGCAGGTTATTAATGCTGCTGTTGAAATACAGATTGGCCACCGCGCCGCCGCTATGCAGGCCGATCACGCCGCCGCCGGCATTGCTGGCAGTCACCTTGCCGCTCGCATAGCCATTCGCCAGTGCGCCGCTGTTGCCGCCGACCAGGCCACCGACATTGCCGAAGCCCGTCACCGCGCCGGTCGCATACACATTGCTGGCAGTGCCCTGGTTGGCGCCGGCCAGGCCGCCGATGGTGGAGCCGCTGCCGACCACGCTGCCCGTCGCATAACTGTTGCTGATGCTGGACAGGTTGTCGTTCGAGCCGACCAGGCCGCCCAGCGTATTGTCGCCGGCCACGTCGCCGGTGGCGTAGCTGTTGCTGATGCTGCCGCCGACATTCTGCCCGACCAGGCCGCCGGCGCCGGCGCCGGAAGTGCCGCTGATATTGCCGTTGGCATAGCTGTTGCCGATGCTGCCTTCGTTGCGCATCACCAGCCCGCCGGCGGCGGAATTGACCACGCTGACATTGCCGCTGGCGAAACTGTTCTGGATGATGCCAGTCGCGCTATTCAGCGACACCAGCCCGCCGGCGCCCGCGTAATTGCTATCCGTCACATTGCCGCTTGCGCTGCTATTGCTGATGGTGCCCGCATTCAAGCCGACCAGGCCGGCGGTTTGCGCATAATTGCTGCTGGTGACAGGCACGCTGGCATGGCTGTTATCGATCAAGCCATGGTTGACCGCCGCCAGCGGCGCCACGCTGAACGGGTACGGATAGATGCCGGATAGTTCGCCCGTCAGCTCGATGCTGCCGCCGGTCAAGCCCAGATTGCGCACCACGCCGGCCGCACCGATGGTGCCGAACAGGCCGGTGTCCAGTTCGACCCGGTTCATCGTCAAGCCGTTGATGACATGGCCCAGGCCGTCGAACCGGCCAGTAAACGGCGCCCCGGGCGCGGCGCCCAGCGGCGTAAAACCGGCGCCGCCATTCCAGCCTGCGGTGCTGCTGGCGTCGATATCGCTGCCCAGCACATAATTTCCGGCCAGGCCGCCATTAACACCCTGCAAATCGGTTTGACTGACACTGCCGGCCGCGCCCAGGCTATTGAGCACCGTATAAGCGACGAGCGCACCGCCGCTGCCCTGTTTGGTGCTGAAATTATTTCCCGCTGGCAGATTCACCGGCGCCGCGACATGGTAGGCGCTGCCAGCTCCCAAGGCGCTGCCTTGGCCGTACTCCAGCGCCAGGCTGGCGCTGCCGGAACCGAGCATCGCCCGATTGATGTTGATATTGTTTTGCGCATTCAGCGTCAGCTTGTGGGCTGACCAGGCTACCGTATCGTTGACGTTGATATTGCCCTGCGTACCCGAAGCGCCCATGGTGCTCAAGATATTGACGTTGCCGTTCATCAGCGTGCGCGACAATAGCGCGCCGCTGATGTCGCCGCCGCTGGCCGCGATATTAAAATCGGCAGGATCGATCAGCCAGGTGCCGGCCAGTCCCTTCGCGGCGGCGCTGGTCACGCGGATGCCTTCATCGATCCTGACCTGTCTGGCCGAGGTATCGATGAAACCGCCGTGGCCGCTATCGGGCGCGCTGGCGTCCAGCGTGCCGCCGGCGTTCACCGTGCCCGACTGCATGTCGCCCAGCAATTTGATGGTGCCGTTGCGGGCGGCGATGCTGTGCGCCTCGATCACGCCGGTATTGTTGACCACGGTTTTCAGCAAGTCGCCGGCCGCCTGCGCACTCAGCAGCACGCTGCCGCCGTCGGCCTGGATCAAGCCGCCGTTAGTGACCAGCGCGCCGACGGCGCCCTCGTTGATGGCCACGTTGAGCAAGCCATCGCCGGCCACGTCCAGCGTGATTGCCTTGCCGGCCGCCAGGACCACCGAACCGAGCCGCGCGCTGATCGTTCCTTCGTTCGACACATGCGCGCCCAGCAAGGCGACATAGCCGCCCGGCGCGCTGATGCTGCCCTGGTTCAAGACCTTGCCCGTACCGGCGCCGCTGAATTGATACTTGCCCGACATGAAATCGCTGTTGGAAATATCCAGCGTCGAGGCCACCAGCCCGGCCGTGTTGACCGACGCGCCCTGGCCGAACAGGATGCCGTTCGGGTTGACGATAAACACCTTGCCGTTGGCCGACAGATTGCCCCGGATGCGAGTACCATCGCTGCCCAGCACCCGGTTCAGCGCCACCGCATTGCTGTTCGGCTGCTGAAACGTCACCGCTTCGCCGTGGCCGATATTGAACGTGGCCCAGTTGATCACCGCATGCTGGCTGCCCTGCCGGATCACCATATTGCCGGGCGTGCCGCCGATGTTGGCCGCGCCCGCCACCACCGTGCCGCCGCCCGGCCCGGCCAGCGCCAGCGAGCCGAAGCCCAGCATCATGGCCGCCGCCAGGGTTGTCAGCGCGAACCGCGCGCCGCCGCCAGTGCAACCCGGCAACGAGCGCTTGCCGGCGCTCCTGACGTTTTCGGACACGGCGGTATACGCGCCGGTGGACTGGTTCCAGATGGAGCGGTAGATGCGGTTCATGAGACGCCTCCGGGCAAGAAATTGACATTGATAATTATCAATATCAAGTTCTTTAATTATAAGAATATTGCGCGGCAAGGCTGGGTCCGGCGTCTCACTTTTCGATAAAAACCACAGAAAAAAACGTCTTTTCTTCCTTGTATTTCTGCAGTGTCCTACTTACGCTTCTGGGCCCGCTTGATTCGACATGGCGGCGACACACCGCAGCCCCGGCCACTATTATTAAGAATGAATAATTTTCCTGATGCGACTAATTTGACACTGACAACATTTCCAGCAGTGTCAGCTATCGCTTCGAAAGCCGGGATGAAACGCGGCAGCGCATGCAGGCCGGTCATGTGGCGTTGAAAAGAGCGCCGCCATACGGCGGCGCTCCCTGTCGCGATCAGTTCCGGACCAGCTCTTTACTCGCGGCCGCCGCCATTGCCGAAGCTGACGGACGCTTCCACCGGCAACAGCAAACCGCGGTCGATGACGCTGAGCTTGAGTCCCGGCAATAGATTCGTCGCCACGCTGCCATTCAGTTGCACCACCGGCAGCGGATTGACCTTGTCGGCCGGCGCCGCCGCGACCAGCGCCGCCGTCGGCGCATCGCCGATCGATATTTCCGACGGCACCATATTGCCTTGCGACGGCGCCACGGTCGCCATCGCGATCACATTGGCCACCGCGCTTTGCAGCGGCGCCGGCGGCACGGCCACCGGCGGCAAGGATGTGGCCGGATTGACCTTCAACACGCCGTCGACATAGCCCAGCGCATAGTTGTTCGACGACTGGCCGCTGGCCGACACCACGTAATTGCCGGCCGCCGAACCGGTGGTGGCCGGGGTATTGAAGACCAGGTTGCCGCTTACTTCGGCGGTCAGCGTATCGCCGCCCAGCAAGCCGTTGTAACTGGCGCTGAACGGCGGATTGGCGCTGCCCTGGTTTTTCTGGGCATCATCGACCTTTACCGTCAGCGCCGCCTGCGCGATCGACGCCGTGGTGCTGGCCGTCGTGTTGACAATGTAATTGCCGGCGTCGGCGCCGCTGATGCTGATGCCGTTGACGGTCACCGTCTTGCCGACGCCGGCATTCTTGTCGCTGAAGTTCGCGCTGCCGCTGCCGATGCTGAACACATCGTTGCCGATGCGGTTATCGCGCAGATTGACGGTGGCCGCCGTGCCGGCGTCGTACACCTTGTTGATACCGCTGGCGCTGACCGTCAGCGTGGCCGGCGTGATAGCGGCGGTAGTGCTGGCATTGCCGCTGGCCAGCACATAATTGCCGGCGTCGGCGCCGCTCAAGGCAATGCCGCTGAGATTGACGGTCTTGCCGTTGCCCACGTTCTTGTCGCTGAATGCGCCGCCGGCGCCGGTCACGCCCAGCTCGTCGCCGGCCACCTTGCCGGCAAACGTGGCGCCGGACGTGTTCAAGGTCGCCGCCGTGCTGCCGTCATACACCTTGTTGACGGCCACGATGCCAGCCACGCTGGCGATCGTCGCGCGGGTGATACTGGCCGTCAAGCCGGTCGGGTCGCCGACCGTGTAATTGCCGGCCAGGCCATTCGCACTATCGACCAGCGTGGTGCCGCTGACAGTGACGGTCTTGGCGTTGGCCGCGTTCTTGTCGCTGAACAGCGCCGTCTGACCGGCGATGCCCAGCGTTTCGGAACCGACCAGGCCGTTCAGCGTGCCGCCGGAAAGGTGTGCGATGTTGTTGCCGTCGTAGACTTTATTCGAGACCAGGGTACCGGTCAGCGTCAAGGCTTTTGGCGTGATGCTGGCGCTCAAGCCCATCGGGTTGCTGACCGTATAGTTGCTGGCCAAATCATTGACGCTATCGACCAGCGTGGTGCCGCTGACGGTGACCGTCTTGCCGCTGGCCGCGTTCTTGT
>NZ_HG322949.1:1502931-1606481 GCF_000723165.1 Janthinobacterium agaricidamnosum NBRC 102515 = DSM 9628 | reverse complement strand
GCCCAGCGCGATGCCGCTGATATTGACGGTCTTGCCGTTGCCGGCGTTCTTGTCGCTGAAGTTGCCGCTGGCGGCCGACACCGTCAGGTTGTCGCCGGCGATCATGCCGGTAAACGACGCGCCGGCCGTATTCAGGCTGGCGGCAAGGCTGCCGTCGTACACCTTGTTGCCGGCCGTGATGCCGCCGACGCCGCTGATGGTCGCCTTGCCGATATTGCCGGTCAAGCCGCTGATCGGCGCCAGCGTGTAATTGCCGCCGGCGCTGCCGCCCAGCGTGGCGTTGGCGGTCACGACCTTGTTATTACCCGCATTCTTGTCGGCATAGCTGCCGGTGCCGCTGAACGTGACGTTGCCGATGTCGCCAGCCAGCACGCCGCTCAAGTTGCCGCTGACGATGGCAGCGGTGCTGCCGTCATAGGTCTTGTTGCCCGCCGCGGCATTGTTGAGCGCAATTGCCAGCTTGTTGACGGTCAGCGCACCATCGATATACGTGATCGAATAACCGTGCTGGCCGCTGTTGGAGTACAGGCCGCTGCCGCTGATCGCATAATTACCGGCATTGACCGCACCGCCGGCGGCACCGCCAAACACCAGCGTACCCTGCAAGTCGCTGTCGGTCAGGTTTGAATACACGGCGCCGCCTGCGCCATTGTAGGCCAAGCCATCGTAAGTCTTGATGGCGCTGCCGATCTTGACCGCCAATTGTTTCATGAAGCCGCGCAACAATGGATAGCTATTGCCGTCATATACCACCCAGCTAGTGGCCAGTTCCCAGTTCGGATTGGCGGAACCGTTGGCGATCGTCGCGCTGTTGAAGTTGGCCAGGGTTTTCATCTGGGCCGTGCTCAAGCCGACGCCGAGCCCGCCGCCGCTGGTGTTCTGGCCGGTGCTGGTTCTGTCCCAAAAGCTGTTGCTCACCGTACCGGCACCATCGCCGGCCAGGCCGCCGGTAGTGCCCGTGCCGCTGACGGCGCCGCTGGCGTAACTGTTGATGATCGCGCCGTCGTTGCGGCCGGCCAGGCCGCCGACGATGGTATTGCTGCCCGTCACCGATCCGGAGGCGTAACTGTCGCTGACGCTGCCGCCCAGTATCGCGCCGACCAGGCCGCCGGTCCGTTGGCCGCCGCTGACCGCCACCGTGCTGTAGACATTGCTGATCGCGCCAAAACTGTCGCCGGCGAGCACGCCGCTATCCACGCCGGCGGTGATGCCGCCCCCCTCCAGGCCCAGGCTCTTGACCACGCTTGATACGCCCAGCGTGCCGAACAAACCGTTGTAAGCCTGGCCCGGACGATTGATCGTCAAGCCGGTGATGACATGGAAGGCGCCGTCCAGGCCGCCGTTGAAATGGGTCGCGGTGCTGGCCGAGTTGCCGGTGCCGACAGGAACGAAGGTACCGCCATTCCACACATCCAGTGTGCTGCTGGCCGTGCGCGCCGCATTGATGTCGTTGGCCAGCAGGTACTGGGCGCTCAGGTTCAAGCCCATCAATTGCAACTGGTGCGCCGAGGTGATGGTCGTCGACCATTCCGAGCTCAGCATCGGCAACGTCGCGCCAAGGCCGATGGCGCTATTGAAGGTGCCGTCGCTATTGACCATCACCCAGTTATTGCCGGTGGCGCCGCCGCTGGTGGTGAAAGTAAAACCGGCGAAATTGGACGCGCTTTTCATCTGTGTGCTGCTCAGGCCGGTGGTGGTGCCGGTGCCGGTGCCTATCCCGTTCAGCGCGGCGTTCAGCGTCGTATTGTAATAACCGTTGCTCACACTGGAGTTGCCGCTGTTTTCTCCCGCCACGCCGCCAACCTTGCTGTTACCGCTGACAACACCCGAGGCATACACATTGGTGACGGTGCCGGTGGTGGTATTAAAGCCGACCACGCCACCGACCTGGCTGTTGCCGCTGACCTTGCCGGTCGCATAACTATTTGAAATACTGGCCTGGTTATTCAGGCCGACAATGCCGCCCGCAACGCCGCTGCCGGTGACCACGCTGCTGCTGTAGCTATTCGAAATGGATGCCTTGTAACCGTTGAAGCCCACCAGGCCGCCGGCATTGATGCCGGCGTTGACGCTGCCGGTGGCATAGCTCTGGTCGACGGAGCCATATAATGTACCGTCGTTATTATCGCGGTTAAACGCCACCAGGCCGCCGCCGAACTGGCCGGCCGATACGGCGCCGGTCGCAAAGCTCTTGCTGATGGCGCCCTGGTTCAGGCCCACCAGCCCGCCGGCGAAGCCGTTGACCGTGGTGACCGTACCGCTGGCATAACTATTGTTAATCTGGGCCGACGCCAGATTATGGCCGACCAGTCCGCCCACGCTGCTGAAATCGTTGTGCACCAGCGTCGCGCTGGAATGGCTATTGTTGATGATGCCCTGGTTTTGGCCGACCAGGCCGCCGCCCTCCGAATAGGAGCCGGCAGTCACCGAGCCGCTGGAATAGCTGTTGCTGACCAGTCCCTGGTTCAAGCCCGCCAGCATGCCCAGTCCCAGATAAGCGCCGCCTGCCACCGACGCCACATTGCCGCCGGCCAGGCCCAGGTTGCTGACCGAGCCGGCGCTGCCGATCACGCCGAACAAGCCGGTGTGGACATCGTTGCGGTTGATTTTCAAGTTATTGATCACATGGCCCAGGCCGTCGAACTTGCCGGTGAAGTTGGCGCTGTCGGAACCGAGCGGCAAAAATCCGGCGACGCCATTCCAGCCCGAGGTGGCGGTCGCGTCGATATTGCTTCCCAACACATAATTGCCATTCAATCCGCCGTTAATGCCTTGCAAATCGTTGCTCGTCACACTGCCGGGCGCCCCCAGGCTGTTAATCACCTTGTAGGAAACCAGCGCCCCACTGCTGCCCTGTCTGGTGCTGAAATTATTGCCCGATGGCAGATCCACTTCCGCCTTGACGTTGTAGGCCGCGCCCGTGCCGGCGGCCGAACTCTGGCCATACTCCAGCGCCAGGCTGGCGCTGCCGGAACCGCGCATCGCCGTATTGATGTTGATATTGTTTTGCGCCGTCAAGGTCAGCTTGTTGGCCGACCAGGCCACCGTATCGTTGACATTGATATTGCCTTGCGTGCCGCCGGCGCCGGAAATGCTCTGGATTTGCACATTGCCGCTTTTCAAGCTGTTCGACAGGAAGGCGCCGCTCATGTCGCCGCCGCGCGCCGCGATATTAAAGTCGGATGGATCGATCAGCCAGGTGCCGGCCAGGCCTTTGGCGGCCGCCGTCGTCACTTTCAAGGTGTCGGCTATCCTGACGTGCGCCGCCGAGGTATCGATGAAGCCGCCATGACCGCTATCGGGCGCGCTGGCGTCCAGCGTGCCGCCGGCGTTCACCGTGCCCGACTGCATGTCGCCCAGCAATTTGATGGTGCCGTTGCGGGCGGCGATGCTGTGCGCCTCGATCACGCCGGTATTGTTGACCACGGTTTTCAGCAAGTCGCCGGCCGCCTGCGCGCTCAGCAGCACGCTGCCGCCGTCGGCCTGGATCAAGCCGCCGTTAGTGACCAGCGCGCCGACGGCGCCCTCGTGGACGGCCACGTTGAGCAAGCCATCGCCGGCCACATCCAGCGTGATTGCCTTGCCGGCCGCCAGGACCACCGAACCGAGCCGCGCGCTGATCGTTCCTTCGTTCGACACATGCGCGCCCAGCAAGGCGATATAGCCGCCCGGCGCGCTGATGCTGCCCTGGTTCAAGACCTTGCCAGCACCGGCGCCGCTGAACTTGTAGTTGCCGGCCATGAAATCGCTATTGCTGAGATCCAGCGTCGAGGCCACCAGCCCGGCCGTGTTGACCGCCGCGCCCTGGCCGAACAGGATGCCGTTCGGGTTGACGATAAACACCTTGCCGTTGGCCGACAGATTGCCCAGGATGCGAGTACCATCGCTGCCCAGCACCCGGTTCAGCGCCACCGCATTGCTGTTCGGCTGCTGAAACGTCACCGCTTCGCCGTGGCCGATATTAAACGTGGCCCAGTTGATCACCGCATGCTGGCTGCCCTGCCGGATCACCGTATTGCCGGGCGTGCCGCCGATGTTGGCCGCGCCCGCCACCACCGTGCCGCCGCCCGGCCCGGCCAGCGCCAGCGAGCCGAAGCCCAGCATCATGGCCGCCGCCAGGGTTGTCAGCGCGAACCGCGCGCCGCCGCCAGTGCAACCCGGCAACGAGCGCTTGCCGGCGCTCCTGACGTTTTCGGACACGGCGGCATACGCGCCGGTGGACTGGTTCCAGATGGAGCGGTAGATGCGGTTCATGATCTTGTTGTCCCTGTAGATGAGCTTTGGTATGGCGCTGCGACTACTATTTTTATGTTCAACCTGTTTTACTTAGAACCTATCCCAGTAGAGAATACATCGCCTGCTGACAGCCCCTCAACAGCGTGGATCCGCGTTGTTCGTCGTAGCATGGCTCGCCATGCGTCCTCCTCACGCCTTGCCCACTCTGCTGATGAGCAGCCATCCGGCGACGCTCCCTACTGGGATAGGTTCTTAGAAATACTTCACTGCCTGCAACCAGACCCGGCCCGCCGAATCCGGCGCCGAGGTCGCCTGGGCGTTGCCCAGCTTGTGCGCGTAATACAGTTTCAGCGCCAGGCCATTGCTGCCATTCCACGTCAAGCCGAGTCCGGCGCCGCTCAGCGTGCGCCGGTTTTCACCGTCGCCGAAGGCATCGCGGTTCAGGGTCACCCGGCCGCTATCGACAAAGGCGACCGCCTGCAACTGGCCCGGGAACGCCGTGAACGCCGGCAAGGCTTGGCGCAGTTCCAGGTTCAGCACATACCCCTGGTCGCCATACGCCTCGCCGCCCGGATAGGCGCGCACGCCGCCGACGCCGCCCAGGCCCATTTTTTCCGATACGTCCAGGTTCTTCGATGCCCACTGTCCGCTGACCGTGCCGAACAGCGTGGTATTCTCGGCCACCGCTTGCAGCCGCGCCGCGCTGAAGCCGACCTTGTTGAAGTGGCCGTTGCTATTGACGGTCAACTGGTCGATCAGCAACGCCAGCGGACTACGGATATCGATCTTGCCGCTGGTATAAGTCAGCGAGTAATTATTGATGCCGCCGCCGGCCCAGTTGTCGCGCGAATCGCCGTTCAGGTTCAGCAGCCACACCTTGGCGTCCTTGTCGGTCACGCTGCCGGTGGCGTCGGTCTTGTCCTGGAATTTCTTCGAATCGTAATTAATTTGCGCATACAGGCTGTTATTGCGCGAACGAATCAGCGGATAACTGCCGTACAGGCTGGCGATCTTGGCCGTGCCGTTCGCTTCCAGTAGCGCGAATTCCTTGCCGAGGCGGTAATCCATGCTGGTGTAGGCGGCGCCCAGCTTGGCCAGGCCCAGTTGCAATTGATAGGCGGCGCGGCCATAGTTCAAGCCGTCGGTGGAAGTAAAGGCGCGCACCGTGGCGACGTCGCCGAGGCCGGCCAGTTCGTTGATGTTGACGGTCGCGCCGATACGGTTCCGGCCGGTATAACGGTTGCCCTGGTTATCGGCATCGATGCTGCCGTTGACACGCGCGCCCGGCGCCACGTCGACGATCAGGTCGGATGCGCCCAGCGAGGCGCCCGGCGCCAGCGTCGACGATACTTGCACGCCCGGCAGATCGGACAGCAGCAGCAAGCGCCGTTCCAGCGGGCCGGTGGCGATGAGTTTATCGTCCAGGCCGGCCAGCAGCTGATTGGCCAGGCCGTCGGACAGGCCGCTCTGGTTGCGCAGGCTGACCTTGCCGTACTGGCCGGCCAGCACCGCGATGGTCACCGCGCCGTCGTGGATGTCCTGCGCCGGCAAATAAGCCTGGGCCAGGAAGTAGCCGCGCACGTGATAATAATCGGCGATCTTGCCAGCCAGGCCGCGCAGCTCGGCCAGCGTCAATTCGCTGCCCGGCGTAAAGCCGCTGGCGGCGATCAGTTCGGCTTCGGTAAAACCCGGCGGCGCGGCGATACGCAGGCTCTTGACGCTGATCCGGGTATTGTCGCCCACTGCGGCGACCGGCGTATTGCCTTGCTGGATGCGAATTTCGGGTGCAGCCTTCTTCAATTGCGGCGCCTGCGGAATTTGCTGGATCTGGCTGCCGGCGCCGGGAGGATCTACGGCATGCACGCCATGACTGAAAAAGACTAAAGCCAGTGGGGCCAATGGGAGTAGTTTAGCGTCCAACTCGATTCCTCTCGATCATCCGGCACAGCCGTGCCGCAAGAATAATGGTTGTTTAGAAGATCACTGATTCACAGTTTAAAAATTGCCAATAATATCATTATTGCTTTCTTTTTTATAATAAAAATTCCTTAACTGACTTGACGGCCCATCTCAGTTTTAAAAAAAAGAAACTATTCAGACATTAAGGGATTTCTTGTCTCAAAAAAATCACAAAAAATCACCAAGACGATCAAAACAACAGCAAGGACGAGAAAGAAACAGCTCCCGCAGCGATACTGAAAACATTGCGGTAGGGAAGTTATTTAAATAACAACCAAATTACGTGAAACCAATTTCTTATTAATATGCATGCAAAATTGAATATGGTTTCTTGAGAAACCATATTCCTGTTTTAATTTCCATTAAGCAATTTGGAAACCGTTGTCAGGCAGGCGGGAATGTGTGACGCGGATGCAACAGCATCGCAAAGGCAAGCCGGAAGATCAACCTCCGGCTTGTTGGGAAGATAACTGCTTGCCTGGCTTATTTCTTGCCCAGGCGGGTGATCAGACTGGAAGTGTCGAAGCGGCCGCCGCCGGCCTGCTGCACTTCGCTATAAAACTGATCGGTCAATTCGGTGACCGGCAATTGGCTGCCGTTGCGCTTGGCTTCGGCGATGCAAATGCCCAGGTCCTTGCGCATCCAGTCCACCGCGAAGCCAAAGTCGAACTTGCGCTCGATCATGGTCTTGCCGCGATTTTCCAATTGCCACGACTGGCTGGCGCCCTTGGAAATCACGTCGACCACCAGCGCCGCATCCAGGCCGGCGTTCTCGGCAAAAGCCAGGCCTTCGCTGAGCGCCTGCACCAGGCCGGCGATGCAAATCTGGTTGACCATCTTGGTCAATTGCCCGGCGCCGGCCGGTCCCATCAAGGTCACGGCGCGGGCGAAGACGCCGATCACCGGTTCCGCACGGGCAAACGCGTCGGCATCGCCGCCGACCATCACCGTCAGCTTGCCGTTTTCGGCGCCCGCCTGGCCGCCGGATACCGGCGCATCGAGGAAATGGATGCCGCGCTGCGCGGCCGCTTCATGGATCTTGCGCGCGGCGTCGGCCGAGGCGGTGGTGTGGTCGATCAAGACCGCGCCCGGCTTCATGCCGTCCAACAAGCCGCCCTGCTCCAGGATGACCTGGAACAAATCGTTGTCGTTGCCGATGCAGGTAAACACGAATTCGGCGCCCTCGGCAGCGGCGGCCGGCGTGGTCGCGCTACGGCCCCGGTACTGTTGCAGCCAAGCCTCGGCGCGGGCCGGATTGCGGTTGAATACGGTCACCTCGTGCCCCTGCGTCGCCAGATGCCCGGCCATGGGAAAGCCCATGACGCCCAAACCGATAAATGCCACTTTTGCCATGCTAAGTCCTCTGATAGGGATGATCAATCCAATGATTGTCACACAAGTTGACTATGCGCGAAGCAAGACCTTTTCCGGCCCAAGGTTTTGGCTGTTGTTCCTTATCAAGAGCAAGCCAGATATTGTTTTGCAAAAATGATATTCTTATTGCACCTTCTTTTAATTGGAACTATATTAAAATTGTTTTAATTTTAATATTTTTATAACGATCCACCGATGCACCTTCTCTCACCGTTAAGGAGCCAATCTTGAAACACCTTGCCCTGGCATTCAAAACCTTGCCGCTCGCCGCCTTGTTATTGGCCAGCAGCGCCGCCCACGCCACCATTACCGTTTTCACCAGCCAGTCGGCTTATCTTGCCGCCGTCGGCGATACCGGTGTCGACTCCTTTGACGATCTCGACATCGATGCGCTCGACACTCCGCTGGCGCGCGCTGCCGGCGCCTATAGCTACACCATAGGAACCATCGGATCCTCGCCGTATCTGTACGGCGCCGGCGAAGGTGGCGACCATTGGATCAGCACCAACAACCGCCACGACAGCGTGCTGTTCTCCAATTTTTCCAGCGCAATAGTTGGTGTCGGCGGGTTCTTCTTTGGCTCGGATGTATTTGGGCAATACAGCCCAAGCACCGGCTCGACCTTGACCGCCGTCAATGCCGATGGCGATACGCTGACCTTCCACCTCGATGCGCCGACCCAGTCGTCTTTCCTGGGCTTCGTCTCCAGCGGGTCCTTGACCCAACTGACCTTCAGCACCGATGCCCAGATCGGCGTCTGGCCGGCGGCCAACGATTTGCACCTGTCGGTCGCGGCGGTGCCGGAACCGGAAACCTACGGCATGCTGCTGGCCGGCCTGGGCCTGATCGGCTTCCTCGCGCGCCGCCGCAAAACCTGAACATGCCGGTACCAGGTTAGCGCCACCGCATCCACGGCGGCGTTTTTGCGGTTGCCGATCCGGGACCGTCGGCGAAATAGCAACGCCCGCTAACGGCAGCCTGCGAGTGCCGCCTCCAGCTGTCCCTCATACCAACGGGCGCGCGGCCAGTCGCGGGCCAGCGCCAGGATTTTTTCGCCGTCCGGCGCCGCCATGGCCAGCTTGCCAAACTCGTAGTCCGGCTTGACAGGCACGGCCGCGATGCAGGGCGCGAACACCGGCAGCCGCACCGTCTCGGCGACGGGCCGCGCCGCGCAGCCGGCCAGCGCCAGCATCGCTATCCACCCGGTCGCCTTCACAACAGGCTTTCCAGCAGCAGGTTCACGGCAGGCATCGCGTCGCTGCAACTGACCGCCCGGGCATCCTGGATGCGCCGCAGCGCGCCATCGAAACGCCGGCCGTTTTCCAGCGCCAGCTGACGCGCCGCCAGGCCGCGCGCCTCCGCTTCCTGGCGCGCCTGGCTCATTTGCTGCAGTGCCTGGTTTTGCGTGGCGATGGCGCCGCGCAGCCTGGCGGCCGCGTCCTGTTCAGCTGCCAAGGCGACACGCGCGTGGCTGGTCTCGCGCGCCGCCAGGATCCAGCCGACGCCGGTCAGCACCAGTACCAGCAGCAACAGCGTCGCCATCAGCTTGTAGAAATATTCCGTCATGGCCGCCCCTGCACGATCCCGGCCCGCGTGCCCAACCGGTCGATGGTGATGATGCGGTTGATGGGGCGCACCGGCATGCGCGTGCTGACATGCACCCAGCTCAATTCATTGATGATCTGGCCGATGCCGAATTCATCCAGCTTGGGCAGCAGCGCCTGGCAAATCTGGTACGGCGTCAGGCGCAGCGCCTTGAAGTCGGCCGCCATGCCTTGCACGTGATCGCTGCCGTCGCCGCTGCCGATGCCGCGGTTCAGCGCCAGGCAGCGGTAGCCGCTGATCTGCGTCAGCGGCGTATCGATGGCGCTGCTGGCCGACAGGTAATTGCGGATACGCTGCAACATCTGCGCGGTGCGCCGCAACTCGTCCTGCACCGCCGGCGGCGCAGTATTGTCGATGCCGTGGCGCGCCGCGTAATCCGAGGCCGTCAATTCGGCGAGGGTAAAATTTTGACTCAATTGCATGGTGTTCCTTTCAAAAACGGCTCGCGCCGGTCACACCAGACCAGTACGGCTATACCGCAATGCAACAGCAATTCCGGCCAGGTCGGCGTGCGTCCCAGCAACAGCAGCGCCGCCGCGCCCAAGGTCAGCCAGACCCAGGCGATGCGGATGGCAAGACTGGTTTGCGGACACATATGGTTAATCGCGAAAAACAGGCCGCGCAGCAGCACCAGCGCCGCCGCGGCAAGGTCGAGGGTCATCATGCGGCGTCCCCCTTCTTGCGCAGCCACGCGAAGGCGGCAGGAATAATGACTTGCGCACACAGGCCCAGCGCCGCGGCCGCGGAAATGCGCACCGTGGCTTCGCCGGCACCGGCCATGAAGGGAAAATAATTGGCGGCGGTGACGCTGGCCAGCGGCGCAAACCAGCCGGCGATCAGCGACGAGCCGACCACGCTGCCGGCAATCTTGCTCCAGCGCATGGGCGGCAGGTACGACAAGGACACCAGGCCGCCGCAAAATCCGGCCAGCAGCGCATCGTATTGCACCCCCAGGACCGAGCCCGTCAAGGTGATGGTGCCGGCCGCGATTGCGATGCCGGCGGTGGAACTGGCTGGTTCTGCCATAGGGGCTCCTGAATGTTCGAGGGATAAAAAAACCCGCCGGAGCGGGTTGCGGGTTGCAGCGGTAATACTTGTGACCGCGATCCCGGCAACACGTGGCCGGC
Organism: Janthinobacterium agaricidamnosum NBRC 102515 = DSM 9628; assembly: GCF_000723165.1. Classification (NCBI taxonomy): domain Bacteria; kingdom Pseudomonadati; phylum Pseudomonadota; class Betaproteobacteria; order Burkholderiales; family Oxalobacteraceae; genus Janthinobacterium; species Janthinobacterium agaricidamnosum. Next base: position 1,596,180 of record NZ_HG322949.1, on the reverse strand, counting down.
TTCCGGGAACAGCCTGACAAATACCGGCCTGGCCATCCGATTGCCGCGCAGCGCCGCCTTCAGCCGTAAGCGCTCGGCCGGAGGCAACTGCTCCAGCCTGAGCAACAGCTTGCGATGGCGCATGCCGATATAGCTCAGCGCGGCGCCGTCATCGGCGTTATAGTGGGGCGACCAGTAGCTGCCGGCGAACAACCGCGACGCTTCGATATAACCGTCCGGATTATCGGCATCGGCCAGCTCGATCGCCAGCGACCGTACCAGCGCATGTTCGAACCAGGCCGATGCGCAAGCCCCGCCGCCATCGGCGAAATCGCTGGCGCCGCGGTCCCGGCCGAACTGGTCCAGCGGCGCATAGGCGCAAGCCGGCACCTTGCCGGTATCGAATACTGTCTGGCCGGCAGCGCCGTAGCCGATGACACGAATCATCGCGCCCGCTGTCAGATTGCAGAATGGCAAAGCCACGCCGCCGATCAACTCGACACTGGGAAAGACCAGGTGCAGCGTGGCGAGCGTATTCGCCGCGCGCCAGAGCGACGACCTGCCATCGTCCAGCAAGTTGGCCGGAACCAGCGCGCCAGCCGTGCTGGTCGCGCTGATGTTGCCGCGATTGGCGGCGTTATCGGAAATGATGTTGAGATTGGCCATGTATTCCTGTCAGATGGCGGCGCCGGCCCAAAAGGCCGCGCTTGCTGGTTGGTGGCTGGTTGGTGCTGCTGTGAATCTTGATCAGGGATAAGCCAGGCGGCCATCATCCTGCCGCTGCAGGCCTGCAGCCGTGAAGGGGACAACGGTGTAAAAAGGGGCGCGGAAAATAAGAAAGCCACCTCGAGGGCGGCTTTGGGGGGGGTGCTCCTGCGACCATAATGCGCAGTGAGCGATCAAATTTTACCGCGAACGGTGACATCCGAAGATGTTTGCTGGTGAATCCCTGTTATCGGTGCCGCCCTGGGGAGCGATCATTACGAGTGCAAGGAGTATTTGATGGCTTCACTCTACCACTGCTTTTTTTGATTTGCAATACCTTTCCCAAAAATAATTCAAATTTATTTAAAGCATCTTTTTCAGAGTCAAGCCGAACGCCGCATGCGGGCCGCGGCGCGTGCGCCGTGGGCTTGCACCAGCCCCTCCAGCTCGCTGACCATGTCGAGAATTTTTTCGCGCTCGAAGCCGCCACCGGTGATTTCCGCGGTGCCGCTGCCTTTGCACACCGGGCAACTGGTGTGGCGGGCGGCGATGCGGGTACCGTTGCAGGCGCCGCATTTACCGTCGAGCCAATATTCCAGCGAACGTTCGGCGACCCGCCGGTACAGTGAAAAGGCCGCTTGCATGTCCCATGCGGTATGGGCCTTGACCCAGCCGCGCGAACGCCCCTTCTCGGTGACGGCGGCAGTCCAGATGCGCAACAGCTGGGCCAGGTTGGCGCTATTGCCTTCGAACACCTTGTTCAGCGTGCCATCGGCATACTTGACGCGGCACAACAAGGCGCCCAGCCCGGCGCCGTGGCGGTCGGCCAGCGCGGCGGCGGCCAGCGCCTCGGTGGCAAAGTGACGGTCATCGTCCAGCAAATTGCTGGCATTGAGCGATTGCACATATTTTTCAACAAACGACATGATTTTTCCTTTCATCCTGATCCTGCACGCACTGCTACAGCGCAGTGCTACAGAAATCCCGCCCTTGCTAAGTGGAACTATCTTTATCCATTCCAGTAATATATACTCGAATGAATACATAATCAATACTCAAATGAATAGATTGTTGTACTCAACTATACGCGGACGTATATTTCATCATGGACATAGCAAACAGACTGGACGAAGCGATGCGGGAAGCGGGATTCGAATCCCAGAGTGCGCTCGCGCGCGCTTCCGAGATTCCGCAGCCGACCATCAACCGCATCCTGAAGGGCGTCGGAAAAAAAGGGCCGGAAGCATCGACGCTACAAAAACTGGCAGCCGCCTGCAACGTCAATTTCACCTGGCTGCACGAAGGCATACCGCCCAAGCTGCGCGGCGCGGCGGCGCCCGTCGATACTTACAGCCGGGTACGAGTGGCGGAGGAAGACGATCCGCAATTCGTGCAGATCCAGAAAATCAAGTTGCGCTTGTCAGCCGGCATTACCGGCTTCCAGTCGGACCCGGAACACGACGATGGCGGCACGCTGACCGTATCGCGCAGCTGGATCGAACGGCACGGTTATCATGCGGAACGTCTGATCGCCATCAAGGTGCGCGGCGAAAGCATGGAGCCGTCGCTGTATGAAGACGATGTGGTGGTAGTCAATACCGCCGATACCAAGCTGACGGATGGCGCCGTGTTCGCCGTCAATTACGAAGGCCAGGCGGTGGTAAAACGGCTGTCGCGCGATGCCGGCGAATGGTGGCTGACATCGGACAATGCCGACCAGCGCAAGCACCACCGCAAGATTTGCCGCGGCGCCGACTGCCTGATCGTCGGCCGCGTGGTGCGCAAGGAAAGCGAACGGATTTGATGGGTGGCCGGCGCATCGAGACCACCTTCTGCAATGAAATCCGGCCCGGCATCACCGGCCGCCAATTGCGCGGTATCCATAAAGGCGAGATCGCACTGAGCGCACCGGGGGTGTTGAACAGCCTGCACGCGCTGGTCAGCGCCCACACCGGCCATGGCGATCCCTTCCAGCGGCTGTCATTTGAATTGCTGGCCAATGGCGACATGATCGAGCGCATCGACTACCATGGCGCGGCGCTGCAGCAACGCTATGGACGGCAACGCAGGACCGGCAAACCGTTCAGCTTGCCGTTCGAGCATGCCTTCACGATCGCGCATCATTTGCTGTACCTGGAGCACAGCTTCGCGGTGCGCACCATCACCGAGCGGGAAACTTTTTTAAGCAAGAGCATGACGATCAGTTTCGCGCCTGCCTTCTAAACAAAAGCAGGCAAACGGCCAGGGCGCGCAGGTGAACCGCGCCGCGCCAGCACGTCGAGATCACGGTTTGTCTCCCCCATCTCCCTTGTCTTTAAAAACCCCTCGACGCCGGATAAATGCGCATGTCAGCGGATTACTTGCCTATTCTTTATTGCGAATGATTCTCATTTTAAATAGAATCGATTCCTCCCTCCATCTTTTCGATTCGAAAGCCCCGCCGCATCATGCCCTCGTCGCCCCTCCGCCTGCCCCGCCTGCCCCGCCTGCTGCCCGTCTGCCTGTCGCTGACACTGGCCTGCTTCCCTCATTCCGCGCTGGCGCAAGACGCCGATGAAAAAAGCATGCAAGCGGTCAAAATCACCGGCGCCAAGGCGCAGGGTTTCGAGCCGAAAACCGTCGAAGCGGGCAGTTTTCGGGGTTCCGACATCATGGACGTGCCGTCGACCGTCAACGTGATCACGCGCGACGTGCTGGAATTGCAAGCCGCCGGCGGCTTGTACGATGCGCTGCGCAACACCGCCGGCGTGACGCGCCAGCAAAACGGCGGCGATACCTGGGACCAACTGGTGATCCGTGGCATCGCCGTCGAAAACCGGACCAATTACCGCCTGAACGGTTCGCTGCCGATCATGAATTTCTCGCAAGTGCCGATGGAAGACAAGGAGCGCGTCGAAGTGCTCAAGGGCGCCACCGCGCTGTATTACGGCTTCACGTCGCCGGCCGGGGTGGTCAACTTCGTCACCAAGCGCGCCGGCGCCACGCCGGTCACCACGCTCGGCCTGACACTGGACCAGAACGGCACGGCCGTGACCTCGGCCGACGTGGCGCGCCGCTTCGGTGAAGAGGGCGAATTCGGCGTGCGCATCAACGCCGCCGGCGGCACGCTCGGTTCTTTCCTGGAGCATGTCGGCAACGGCAACCGCGCATTCGCCTCGGCCGCGCTGGACTGGCGCGTCAATTCACGGCTGCGCCTGAAATCCGACCTGGAATACGACCACCGCCGCGTGACCGAGGAAGTCGGCATCACGCTGCCGGCCGCCGTCAACGGCGTGATCACGCTGCCGCGCCCGGTCGATCCGACAACCCTGGTCGGCCCGGACTGGTCGATCTTCAACGCCACCACCAGAAACGCCCAGTTGCGCGCCGACTATGCCTTGAACGACAACTGGGCGCTGACGGTGGACGGCGGCCATTCGGATACCTCGCGCGAGCGCCGGCTGGCGATCTTCCGCTTCAATAACAACGCCGCGCTGCAAACCGGCGCCGGCCGCATCACCGGCAATATACAAAACCAGGTCGTCAATTCGAATGTGCTGCGCACCGAACTGGCCGGCACCGTGATGACCGGCGCCGTCAAGCATGAAGTGACGTTCGGCCTGACCCGCACCGACAAGTCGCAGGACCCGATCTACCAGGCCAACTACACCATCGCGTCGCAAAACCTGTACCAGCCGATACCGGTCGTCAACCCGACCATCGGCGCCTTCCCGGCCAAACCGACCACCGCCGCGCTGGACAGCCGCGACACCGGCCTGTACGCGATCGACCGCCTGACCTTGTCGCCGAACTGGCAAACGGTGGTCGGCGCGCGCGGCGCGCGCTACAGCAGCGCGCAAGGCGCGAATAACTACCGCGTCAACCGGACCACGCCGATGGCTGCGTTGATCTTCAAGCTGAACCCGGACCTGTCGTTTTACGCGTCGGCCTCGCAAGGGCTGGAAGAAGGAGAAACCGCGCCGACCGGCACCGCCAACCAGAATGAACACCTGGCGCCCGGCATCAGCAAGCAAAAGGAAGTCGGCGCGCGCTGGCGCGTGACGGACGGCTCGCTGCTGCAGGCGGCGCTGTTCGACATCAACCGGCCCGGTTATTACACCAATACCGGCAATATCTTCACGGCCGACGGCGACCAGCATTACCGCGGCCTGGAACTGTCGGTGCAAGGCAAGCTGACGCGCCAGTTGTCGTGGCAAACCTCGGCCCAGTTCATCGATCCCGAGTTCCGCAACATCAACGCCGCCTACAACGGCAAGCTGCCGGAAAACGCCGCGAAACAAACCGCCAGCGCCTTCCTGTCGTATGCACTGGATGCGCTGCCGGGCCTGTCCGTCCATGGCGGGCTGTACTTCACCGGCCGGCGGCCGGTCAACGACCTGGACCAGGCTTTCCTCGGCGGCAATACGCTGATCAGCCTGGGCAGCCGCTACGTGACCAATATCATGGGCAAGCGCAGCAGCTGGCAAATCAATGTCGACAATGCCGGCAACAAGCAATACTGGGCCGGCGCCGGCACCCGCCTGGCGGCAGGGCTGCCGCGCACCGTCAAGCTGACGGTGAAAGTGGATCTGTAAACAGCATCGACGAAAAACGCAACTGGGCCGCCCTGTTCAGCGCGGTCCAGGCCTGATCGCATCAAGCGCCCGTCACTCGATGGGATTTGCCTGGTCGTAGGCCGTCTGCGCCTCCAGGATGGCCTGCATGTTCGTCTCGGCCCAATGCGACAGCCGCTCGACAGTCTCGCCCAGCGTTGCTCCCAGTTCAGTCAAAGCGTATTCAACAGTAGGCGGCGTGGTGTTGTAGACCTGCCGCTCGATCAGCCCGTCTCGCTCAAGTTTCTTCAGTGTTTGCGACAGTACTTTCTGCGAGATGCCGATGATCTCCCGCCGCAACTGATTGAAGCGAATTCTCTCGCCGGCGCTCAAGCGGTCGATCAACAGCAGCGCCCATTTATCCGCCAGGCGGCCAAGCACTACCCGGGCGGGACAGTTCGCCGAGTAGACGTCATAAGCCGGGTGCCGGCGGTAGGTAGGCATGGTGGTATCCCATCGGTAATCAGATGACCTTATAGTGCCTTCTTGTACACTAAGTGTCAAATCCATACAATGTTTCTCACGAATTCGGGCCCGAAGGCCCGCGATTCGCCCGATCAATTTCTTCGAGAAACCTGTATGCCCAAGACTGCTGTTGTATATTTTTCCGGCTACGGCCACACGCTCCGCATTGCCCAGGAGGTGGCCGATGGCGCGCAAGCGGAGCTGATCGCCATCGATGCCGAAGGGCAGCTGCTCGGCTCCGCATGGAGCGCGCTGGATCAGGCCGACGCCATCATCTTCGGCGCGCCAACCTACATGGGCTCCGCGCCATGGCAGTTCAAGAAGTTCGCTGACGCCTCATCCAAGGCATGGTTCAGCCGCGCCTGGCAAGACAAGGTGTTTGGCGGATTCAGCGTCAGTGCCAGCATGAACGGCGACAAGCAGGTGACGCTGATCGGCTTGCAAACGCTCGCCTCGCAACATGGCGGCATCTGGGTCAGCCTGGGACTGCCTCCGTCGAACACCAGCAAGGCCTCGTCGAATGACATCAACTACCTCGGCGGCTCGGTCGGCCTGCTGGTACAGGCGCCGTCCGATGCCGGCGCCGAAGCCATCCCGGACGGCGACATCGACACCGCGCGCCGCTACGGCGCCAGGGTCCGCGAGATCGCATCGCGCCTGGCGCCGCGCTGAAACCAGCCGGCGCCCTTCTCCCCCTCCCGCCGGCATGACCATCGGCACGCACCACCAAGGATCCATTTCATGAAAAAGCTTAGCAACAACTCACGCCACCGCGCCGCACGCTGGTTCTCCACCTTGCTGCTCGGTGCAACCATTGCAGCACCAGCTTTCGCGGCATCGGCCAACTCATCGGCCAACGCATCCACCAAGCTGGTCGAGCCCGGCAAGCTGATCACCGACCAATCCTTGTCCAGGGAGACGCTGGACGCACAGGTCCTCGCGGCCCGCCGCTTCGACACATTCTGGAATACCGGCGATGAAGACATGGCACGCGCGGCGCTGGCGCCCGATTTCTTCGACAACACCTTGCCGCCCGGCCGGCCGCAAGGCGTGGAAGGCGTATTAAAAGCGTCCAGGGCATTTCGAAGCGCGGTGCCGGATCTGCACTGCGAGGTGCTGCAAATGATCGTCGCCGGCGACCGCGTGATGTCCTCCTTGCGCTTCACCGGCCATTTCACTGGCACCTTTGCCGGCAAGCAGGGGCAAGGCCAGGCCATCGACTTCATCGCGATGGACATCTATCGCATCGCGAATGGCCGCGTCGCCGAAGACTGGCATCTGGAAGACAACCTCACCTTCATGCAACAGGCGGGCCTGGTCTCCAGGTAAGAAACGCGCAAGGCTACCCACCACATTCACAAGGACTTCTGCATCATGAAAACAAACAAGCAAGCACGCCACTGGCAACTGGCACTGGTCATGGCCGCGGCACTGCTGGCCGCGCCGACGCTGGCGCTGGCACAAACCACCATCGCCGGAGTGACCGTCCAGAGCGGCCCCAGCGAAGCCGTGCAGGCCTGGCGCCAGGCCCTCGAAGCGGGCGATAGCGCGGCCATCGCCCGCATGCACGGCCCCGACACGGTTGTGTATGGCACAAACGATACGGTGACGCGGGGCGGCAAGGCCATCATGGCCGGCTATGGCGCAATGTTCGAGCGCTATCGGCCCACCGTGGAAATCCGCGACGCCGCCTGGGTGCGCCAAGGAGCGCTGCTGAATTCGTGGGGACAATTCACGCTGACGCTGACCCCGCGCGCCGGCGGCGAAGCGGTGCGCATCGACGGCCGCTTTTCCGACCTGGCGGTGTGGGCCGACGGCCGCTGGCAATACGTGATGGACCACGCCTCGGTGCCGGTTCGCTGATACCTCGGCAGCCGGTGACAGGCATGCGCTGCGGGAGCAGGCGCAGAGTCTTCGAATCTCACGCGTAAGCCGACCGGCTTACTCCTTTCCGCTCCACAAATGAAAAAGCTCCCTCGCGGGAGCTCTTTCATTTATTCATGGCGGAAAGGGTGAGATCCGAACTCACGGTACACCAAAGATGTACACTGGATTTCGAGTCCAGCGCATTCGACCACTCTGCCACCTTTCCTGACTTGCAAAACACTCACTGCAAGAGAGGCGTGATTCTAGCATAACTATTTAGAGGACGGCAAGACTAAGAGCCTATCCCAGTAGATGAATACGCCCTCTTCTGGCGCCCCTCAGTAGCGGGGACTGCGTTGATCGTCGTCGCGTGGCCCGCCACGCTTCCTCCTCACGCTTGGTCCGCGCTCCCGATGCGCGGCCAGCAGAAGACGCTCACTACTGGGATAGGCTCTAAGGCGTAGCTTCGATGCCTGCCGGATTACGCGCCACAAATGAAAAAAACTCCCTCACGGGAGTTTTTTTATTTATTCATGGAGGAAAGAGGATTCGCCTGCATCCTGCAGGCCGCCCTCGCGCGAGTACGCGCAGAGTCTTCGAATCTCACGCGTAAGCCGACCGGCTTACTCCTTTCCGCGCCACAAATGAAAAAGCTCCCTCGCGGGAGCTCTTTCATTTATTCATGGCGGAAAACGGATTCGCCTGCATCCCGCAGGCCGCCCTCGCGCGAATACGCGCAGAGTCTTCGAATCTCGCGCGTAAGCCACGCAGGTGGCTTACTCCTTTCCGCGCCACAAATGAAAAAGCTCCCTCGCGGGAGCTCTTTCATTTATTCATGGCGGAAAGGGTGAGATTCGAACTCACGGTACACCAAAGATGTACACTGGATTTCGAGTCCAGCGCATTCGACCACTCTGCCACCTTTCCTTTTACTTCTGCTCGCCTGTTGCTGCGAGAACGAGATTATAGCAGGGTATGAAAAAAACGGAAGAGGCAAAAACCGAATTTTTCATACTGCCGCCATTTATTCCGCTCAGGCCGCCTTCAGGTGCGTCAGGCCGCCCATGTACGGGCGCAGCACTGGCGGGATCTCGACGCTGCCGTCGGCTTGCTGGTAGTTTTCCAGGATCGCCACCAGCGTGCGGCCCACCGCCAGGCCGGAACCGTTCAGGGTGTGCACCAGTTCCGGCTTGCCTTGGGCATTGCGGAAACGGGCTTGCATGCGGCGCGACTGGAACGCTTCGCAATTCGACAGCGACGAAATTTCACGATAGGTGTTTTGCGCCGGCAGCCACACTTCCAGGTCGTAAGTCTTGGCCGCGCTAAAGCCCATGTCGCCGGTGCACAAGGCCATCACGCGGTATGGCAAGCCCAGGCGCTGCAAGATGGTTTCGGCATGGCCCACCATTTCTTCCAGGATGTGATACGAGCTGTCAGGATGCACGACTTGTACCATTTCAACCTTGTCGAACTGATGCTGGCGTATCATGCCGCGCGTGTCGCGGCCATAGCTGCCTGCTTCCGAACGGAAACATGGGGTGTGCGCCGTCATTTTCAGCGGCAAGGCGTCCAGCGCCAGGATGTCATCGCGCACGGTGTTGGTCAGCGTCACTTCCGAAGTCGGGATCAGGTAGAAGGTTTCGCCCTCGCCTTCCTGGCCGCCTTTTTTGACCGAGAACAGATCGGCTTCGAATTTAGGCAATTGGCTGGTGCCACGCAGCGAGTCGGCGTTGACCATGTACGGCGTGTAGCATTCGGTATAACCATGCTCGTCGACGTGAGTGTTGAGCATGAATTGCGCCAGTGCGCGGTGCAGGCGGGCGATGCCGCCTTTCATGACGGAAAAACGCGAACCGGTCAATTTGGTGGCGACTTCAAAATCCAGGCCCAGCGGCGCGCCGACATCGACGTGATCCTTGACTGCGAAGTCAAAAGCGCGTGGCGTGCCGAATTTACGAACTTCAACATTGCCGCTTTCATCCTGGCCGACCGCAGCCGATTCGTGCGGCAAGTTCGGCAGCGTCTGCATAAAATCGCTCATCTTGGCTTGCACCAGGCCCAGCGCCGTTTCATCGGCCTTTAACTGGTCGCCCAGGCCGGAGACTTCCGCCATCACGGCCGAGGTATCTTCCCCCTTGCCTTTCAACATGCCGATTTGCTTGGACAGCGCATTGCGCTTGCCTTGCAATTCCTCGGTGCGCGTCTGAATCGCCTTGCGCTCGGCTTCGAGGGCATTGAAACCTGCCACGTCGAGCTGGAATTTGCGCGTCTCCAGGCGGGCTGCGACGTTATCGATGTCTTTACGGAGAAGTTGAATGTCTATCATGGGGTCGGATTGCAGCTATGTCGAAAGCGCAATTGTACCAAGACGCGGCCACGACGATGGGGTTTTACGCAGTTCCGGCCATCGATCCGCAACGATTTGGATGGCCATTTCAATATGCCGAACCAGCCATGGCGAACGGCGCGCTCAGGTACCGGCAGCCTGATGCACCATGCGCCCCAGCAAACCAACGGCCCGTTCGATTTCCGGTCCCCATGGATTGCCGCAATTGAGGCGCAAATAATTGCGATATTTGCCGGACGCCGAAAACAATTGTCCGGGCATGAACGCCACGCCCTGGCCGATCGCGCGCCCGTGCAGGGCCAGCGCATCGAGCTGTTGCGGCATTTGTACCCACAACACAAATCCGCCCTGCGGTTCGGACAGCAGGCATCCGGGCGGGAAAGATGCCGCCACCGCATCGGACATGCGCGCCATGCGCTGCACCAGCGTGCGGCGCATCTTGCGCAACTGGCTGTCGTAGCTGCTGCCGGCCAGGAAATCGGCCAGCACCGCCTGGAAAAATTGGCTGGTGGCGCCGCTGGACACCGTTTTCAGCAAGGCCACTTCCTGCGCATAACGGCCCGCCACCACATAACCGACCCGCGCCGACGGCGTAATGGCCTTGGAAAAGGATGAGCACAACAAGACATGGCCGCTGCTATCGTACGCCTTTACCGGCCACGGCCGCTCAAGGCCGAAACACAGGTCGCCATACACATCGTCTTCGATCATTGGAATATTGTGCTCGGACAGCAAGCCCGCCAGACGCTTCTTGTTTTCTTCCGGCATGATGCAACCGAGTGGATTATTGACATTCGGGATAAACAGGCATGCTTGCACCAGCCCGGCGCGCAAGGCCAGTTCCAGCGCATCGAGCGACAGGCCGGTCTTCGGATGGGTCGGAATTTCCAGCGCCTTCATGCCGAGGCTTTCAATCATTTGCAACAGCACGAAATACGTCGCCGACTCGATGGCGATGGTGTCGCCGGGCTTGGCCACCGCGCGCAAGCACAGGCTGATTGCCTCGGTGCAGGAATTGGTGACCACGATTTCATGCGGATCGAGCTTGCCCCAGTCCAGCGCGCGGCGCGTCACCTGGCGCAGGAATCCCGGTTCGCTGATGTCGTAGCAGCTGACCTTGTTCAGCAAGCCCGGCTCGCGCCGCGCCACCGCGCTGACGATGCGCTGCATGCGCTTGATCGGCAACATTTCGTCGGGCGGCCAGGCGGTGCCCAGTTGCACCATATTCGGTTTTTCGTTGGCGCTCAACACACGCATCAACAGATTATTGATGCCGACAAAAGCCGGCTCGGTCAACGGCCGCTCAGGTTCATGCATGGCAGCAAACCCGCTGATGCGGTGGCGCACGTAATAACCGGCTTGCGGCCTGGCGTCGACCTGGCCACGGTCTTCCATCAGGCGGAAGGCTTGCATCACGGTGCTGACCGACAGCCGCTTTTGCTGCGCCAGATGGCGTATCGACGGCAAGCGGTCGCCCGGTGCAAACACGCGGCTGTGGATCAACGCGCCCAATTCATCGGCCAGGTGCTCGTACAAAGTGATGGAAGTAGACATAGCAGATTGTGACTCAAGACCCGCGCAGCGGCACAGATACAGTCGGCGATTATTTTGACGATAACAGTTTAAACGAAAGACAACTGTGACGATCACAATATCATTTTATTGCATCTGTTCTGTTCGTCGCCGAGTGCCTATGCTGGAGACATGTCTGAACAGCCGGGAGTAGCGCCATGCAACACGATACAACAGAGTATGAACTGCGGGAAAACCAGCCATTACGGCTGGAAAAAGCGCACCAGGGCGTGATTGAATGCCTTTCCGGAAAAGTCTGGCTGACCGCCTACGGCCAGGCCAGCGATATCCTGCTGCGGCCCGGCAGCCGCTACACGATTCCCAATCAGGGCTTGATCCTGGTGGAAGCGATCGGCAGCGGTCGCATCCGCTTTCACCCCGCCGCCCAGGCAAGGCAGCCGTGGCATCGCCATCCATCGCCATTGATCGGCGGCATCGCATGACGACGCCGGCAAAGCAAGCACCGGAGATCCGGGTGCTGGTCACCGGCGCGGCCGGCAGCATCGGCGGCATGTTCTGGAAAAGCGAGCACCAGACATTCGCGCTGAGGCTGGCCGACCTGCATACGGCAAAGCTGGCGGACGCGCCTTGCGACAGCCGGCAACTCGATGTGTCCGACTACCCCGCTTGCCTGGATGCCTGCAAGGATATCGACGTGGTATTGCATCTGGCCGGCATGCCGCACGCGGACGCCGATTTCCATGCCGACCTGCTGCAAGCCAACATCATCGGCACCTACAATATTTTCCAGGCAGCAGCGCAGCAAGGTTGCAAACGGGTGGTATTCGCCAGCAGCGCACAAGCGGTCGAAGCGTATCCGCTGGATGTGCAAGTCAGCGAAACCATGGCGCCCAGGGCCAGGAATATGTATGGCGCGAGCAAGGTTTTCGGCGAAGGCGTGGCGTCGGCGTTTGCCGCCCAGACCGGCATGGCGGCAATCGCCGTGCGTATCGCCAACGTGGCCGACTTCCAGCCGGGCCAGCAGCACAGCCCGCGCGACGTGGCCGCCTTCATCAGCGAGCGCGACGTGGTGCATTTGCTGGCCTGCTGCATCCGCGCTGACGTGCAGGGCTACCACGTGGTGCACGGCGTATCGGACAACCGCTATAAGCGCCTGTCGATCGACCACACCCGCACGCTGCTCGATTACCGGCCGCAAGACGACGGTTTTGCCTTGCTCGGCATTGCCGCTTAAACCTGCGTCAAGCTCAGCCCTTGCCGGCCTTGCGGTCCAGTTCGCGCAGCCACGCCAGCTTGTCGGCGATCTTGCTTTCCAGGCCGCGCGGCACCGGTTGGTACCAGCCCGGCTCCGGCATGCCGTCCGGGAAATACGTTTCGCCGGCGGCATACGCATCCGGTTCATCATGCGCGTAGCGATACGCGTGGCCGTAGCCCAATTCCTTCATCAGCTTGGTCGGCGCATTGCGCAAATGCACCGGCACCTCCTTGGATTTATCCTTTTTGACAAACGCCATCGCGGTATTAAACGCGTTATAGCCGGCATTGCTTTTCGCCGCGATCGCCAGGTAAATCACCGCCTGCCCCAGCGCCAGCTCGCCTTCCGGCGAACCCAGGCGTTCATAGGTTTCGGCGGCGTCGTTGACCATCGTCATGGCGCGCGGATCGGCCAGGCCGATATCTTCCCACGCCATGCGGATGATGCGCCGCGACAAATATTTCGGATCGGCGCCGCCGTCGATCATGCGGCAAAACCAGTACAGCGCCGCATCCGGATTCGAACCGCGCACCGATTTGTGCAGTGCCGAGATCTGGTCGTAGAAATTGTCGCCGCCCTTGTCGAAGCGGCGCGAATTCAAGGTCAGCGCATTGTCGACAAAGGCCGCGTCGATGCGCGTGATACCGCTGGAACCGGCGGCCGTGTCGGCCTGTTCCAGCAAGTTCAAAAAGCGCCGCGCATCGCCGTCGGCAAAACCGATCAGCGTATCGACCGCGGCATCGTCGAATTCCAGGTGCGGCAAGGCACTGTCGCGCGCCTTTTGCAGCAACTGTTTCATTTCGGCTTCGGTCAACGATTTCAGCACATACACTTGCGCCCGCGACAGCAGCGCCGAATTGACTTCGAAGCTGGGGTTTTCAGTGGTCGCGCCGATGAACGTGACCAGGCCGGATTCGACGAAAGGCAACAAGGCATCTTGCTGCGCCTTGTTAAAGCGGTGGATTTCATCGACGAACAACAAGGTATGCTTGCCAAACTGGTCCAGGCTGTTGCGGGCCTGGTCCATCGCCGCGCGGATATCCTTAACGCCGGCAAACACCGCCGACAAGGCGATGAATTCGCTATCGAAGGCATGCGCCATCAGCCGCGCCAGCGTGGTCTTGCCGACCCCGGGCGGCCCCCACAAGATCATCGAGTGCGCCTTGCCGGCCTCGAAAGCCAGCCGTAGCGGCTTGCCCGGCCCCAGCAGGTGGCCTTGCCCTATCACTTCCGGCAAGCTTTTGGGACGCAGCGCTTCCGCCAAGGGCTGACGTGGTGCGGTGGAAAAAAGGTCAGCCATGCATGGTTACCCAAAAAGAGAGTGTCATAATGAAAAATGCCCCGCGTTATGGCGCAGGGCTGGTCCCAGTGGAAAAACGCACGCGCCCTTAATTATTAAAGACGTCGGCGCCCTTCGGTATGACAAATTTAAAATGCGTGTCGCTTAAGGCTGGATTCTTTTGAAAGTTCTTGAACGACAGCAGCGACGTCTGGCCGAAGGAATCGCGCAATTCCATCGCTTCCGGCACATTGTTGCGCAAGCCGATGCGGATTTCATCGAAGGTCGTATCTTTCGCTTTCGGCGTCGCCTTCAGCCATTCCAGGCCGTCGCGGGTACCGGCTTCGGCCAAGCTAAAATTTTTCTCCAGGTCATTACTACCGAACAGGATCGCGGCCGGCGACGAGCCCAGCGCATCGCCCAGCTTCTTGACGGTGACCTGGTTCAAATCCTTGTCGTAGATATACAGCTTGTCGCCATCGGCTTGCAGCAATTGCTCGTACGGTTTTAAATAAGTCCAGATGAACTTGCCCGGGCGGGCGAATTCAAACGTACCGCTGGCCGGCGCCGAAATTTTCTTGCTATCGTCTTTCTTGACCTGGCGCTGCACGAAGTCGCCCTTGGCGGCCTTGGTGCCGGCGACAAAGGTCTTGAACTGGTCCAGCGCGCCGGCCGCGGCGCTGCCGGCGAACAGCACACCGCAGACCAGCGTGATGGCGCCCCATCTGATCTTGTTATTTGTCATTCCTTGATTCCTTGTGGTTCAGATTTACTCGGCACTTGCCGCCGGCACCAGGATTTCCCGGTTGCCATTCGATTGCATCGATGATACGACGCCGCTGTTTTCCATCTGCTCCAGCAAACGCGCCGCGCGGTTATAGCCGATGCGCAAATGCCTTTGCACCAGCGAAATCGACGCGCGGCGATTTTTCAAGACGATGGCGACCGCCTGGTCGTACAAGGCATCGGCTTCGCCGCCGCCCTCGCCCGGCGCGCCGCCTTCTGCTCCGCCCTCTTCCAGCGTGCCGCCTTCCAAAATGCCTTCGACATAATTCGGCTCGCCTTGCGACTGCAAATGTTTCACGACGCGGTGCACTTCCTCATCCGATACAAACGCGCCATGCACCCGCACCGGCAAGCCCGTACCTGGCGGCATGTACAGCATATCGCCCATGCCGAGCAAGGTTTCCGCGCCCATCTGGTCGAGAATCGTCCGCGAGTCGATCTTGGACGACACCTGGAACGCGATACGGGTCGGAATATTGGCCTTGATCAGGCCGGTAATCACATCCACAGATGGGCGCTGCGTCGCCAAAATCAAGTGCAAGCCGGCCGCACGCGCTTTTTGCGCGATCCGGGCGATCAATTCCTCGACCTTTTTACCCACCACCATCATCAAGTCGGCCAGCTCATCGATGATGATGACGATGGTCGGCAGTTTTTCCAGCGGCTCCGGCGCATCCGGCGTCAGGCTGAATGGATTCGGAATGTGCTCTTCCTTCTTTTGCGATTCGGCGATCTTGGCGTTGTAGCCGGCCAGGTTACGCACGCCCAGCTTGCTCATCAGCTTGTAGCGCCGTTCCATTTCATTGACGGCCCAGTTCAGCGCATGGCCGGCCTGGCGCATATCGGTGACCACCGGCGCCAGCAAGTGAGGAATGCCTTCATAGACCGACATTTCCAGCATCTTCGGATCGATCAGGATCAGGCGCACGTCGAGCGGATCGGATTTGTACAGCAGCGACAAAATGGTGGCGTTGATGCCGACCGATTTACCGGAACCGGTGGTGCCGGCCACCAGCAAATGCGGCATCTTGGCCAGGTCGGCGACCACCGGCTTGCCGGCGATATCCTTGCCCAGCGCAATCGTCAAGCTCGATACGCCGTCGTTGTACACCTTGGAACCGAGGATTTCCGTCAGGCGTACGATCTGGCGCTTGGTGTTCGGCAATTCCAGTGCCATGTAATTCTTGCCGGGAATCGTTTCCACCACCCGGATCGAGGTCAGCGACAGCGAACGCGCCAGGTCGCGCGCCAGGCCGACGATCTGGCTGCCCTTGACGCCGGTGGCCGGTTCGATTTCGTAGCGCGTCACCACCGGCCCCGGATAAGCGGCCACGACCTTGGCGTCGACGCCAAAGTCCGACAGTTTTTTCTCGATCAGCCGGCTGGTGAATTCCAGCGTTTCGACCGACACGGTTTCCACCACCGGCGGCGCTTCGTCCAGCAGCGACAGCGGCGGCAGGCGGCTGTCGCCCGGGCTCTCGAACAGATGCGCCTGGCGTTCTTTCTCGACCCGCTCGGACTTGACGACAGTAACGATTTGCGGCTCGATCTTGACCGGCGGCGCGGCGACATGCTTTTCAACATGCTTGGCGCGCTCGATGACCACCACTTCGTCGCGCTTGACGGCGGCCACTTCGCCCTGGCGGCGGTCTTCGCGGTCCTGGTAGCGCAGCACCACCCACTCGATCGAATCTTCGATCGCGCCGCCGATGCGCTCGGCCACCGACAGCCACGACACATGGAAAAACAGGCTGAAGCCGAGGAAGAACAATAATAATAACAACAGCGTAGCGCCGGTGAAACCGAACGCGACATGGGCCGAATGGCCGATCAGCTGGCCCAGCACGCCGCCCGGTTCGCGCGGCAATTGTACGTGCAGCGTTTTCGACAGGCGCAGGAATTCCAGTCCCATGCTGCCAATAAACATCACGACAAAGCCGATCGCGCGGATAATGAACTCATGCTGATGTTCGTCATCGGCGTCTGTTTTTTCCAGCAAGAACTTGCGGGTCAGGCGGCGGTAGCCGTTCCACACCGTGCGCAATAGCCAGACGCACCACCACCAGGCGGAAAAGCCGAAGATAAACAGCAGCAAATCCGACAGCCAGGCGCCGGCCCGGCCGCCCAGGTTGGATACCTTGGGCACCATATTGGCATGCGACCAGCCCGGATCGGCCTTGTTAAAGCTCATCAGGATCAACACGAAATACAGGCCGAAAGCGGCCAGCGCGAACCAGCGCGCCTCCGACAACAGCCGCACCAGCCGGTTCGGCAAGGGTTGGCGTTCGGTCACGTTACGGGTGTAGCTGGATGTGGTGGCTTGGCTTGTTTTACTCATACTTTGGAAACGTTGCAGCCCGGTCGATATGGCGTCTAAATTGCATCATTATGTCGCAGGCGGGGGAATACCCCTGAATACATCTGAATACATCTATATAACAGGTATTCTAAGGCATATATGCCAAGGCTGGCCCCACGATTCAACCTATCGTCGCGCTTCGACTATAATCTCGCCATAGCTTGCGCAAGCGCACACATGCTTTGGAACGACAGGTTTGACCAGGATGCGGCCAAGCCTGCGCTTCAGCGGCCTTGTTCTTGTTGCGAACGTCCCCAAATCGGACTCATCACATATCTATTAAGAAGCCTCCCATGACCACTACCAAACACGCCCGCGTTTTGATTCTCGGCTCCGGCCCTGCCGGTTACAGCGCCGCGGTATATGCCGCCCGCGCCAACCTGAAACCGATGCTGGTCACCGGCGTCGAACAAGGCGGCCAATTGATGACCACCACCGACGTCGAGAACTGGCCTGGCGATCCGATGGGCGTGCAAGGTCCGGACTTGATGCAGCGCTTGCTGCAGCATGCGGAACGTTTCAATACCGATATCGTCTTCGACCACATCCACACCACCATGCTCAGCGAGCGCCCGATCCGTCTGATCGGCGACAGCCATGAGTACACTTGCGATACGCTGATCATCGCCACCGGCGCATCGGCCCAATACCTGGGCTTGCCTTCGGAAACCGCGTTCATGGGCAAGGGCGTGTCGGCTTGCGCCACGTGCGACGGCTTTTTCTACCGCAACCAGGAAGTGGCCGTGGTCGGCGGCGGCAATACCGCGGTCGAAGAAGCGCTGTACCTGTCGAATATCGCCAATAAGGTGACGCTGATACACCGCCGTGACAAGTTCCGCGCCGAAGCGATCCTGATCGACCGCCTGAACGCCAAAGTGGCCGAAGGCAAGATCGTGCTGAAGTACAACCACACACTGGAAGAAGTCACCGGCGACGATGGCGGCGTAACCGGCATCAACATCAAATCGACTATCGATGGCAAAGTCGAAGCCGTTTCCGTGCATGGCGTGTTCATCGCGATCGGCCACAAACCGAATACCGGCATCTTCGAAGGCCAGCTGGAAATGCACAACGGCTACATCAAGACCAGGACCGGCCTCGAAGGCATGGCCACCGCGACCAGCGCGCCGGGCGTGTTTGCCGCCGGCGACGTGCAAGACCATATCTACCGCCAGGCGATCACCAGCGCCGGTACCGGTTGCATGGCAGCACTGGACGCCCAGCGCTACCTGGAAGGCCAGGAGTAATCCGCGCATGGCGTCATTGAAAGACTTTGCCGACCTGAAATCCTTGCGCAATACGCTCAAGGACCAGGAACAGGCGCGCGCCGTGGCCGCCGCCGAACGCAGCCAGCGTGAGAAAAAGGCGGCCCACGAAGCCAATCTGTTCCGTAACAGCGTCAGCAATGTTGCACGTTTGCCACAGCAAGACAAGCTGTCGCCGATCGTGCCGGCCAGGCCGATGACGCCACGCCAGCAGGAAGAGGACGACCGTGCCGTGCTGCGCGAATCGTTGTCGGACTTGTTTGAAGTCGACGCCTTGCTGGAAGAAGATCCCGGCCTCAGTTATACCCGTCCGGGCATCGCCGGCGACGTGGTGCGCAAGATGCGCAAGGGAAACTGGCCGATCCAGGATGACCTCGATTTGCATGGCTTGCGGCGCGACAACGCCCGCGACAGCCTCGGTGAATTCCTGCGCCAGGCCACCCGGCGCAAGCTGCGCTGCGTACGCGTGATCCACGGCAAAGGCTTCAACTCGAAAGGCCAGGAACCGGTACTGAAATCGATGGTGCATAGCTGGCTGGTGCAAAAAGACGAAGTCATCGCCTTTTGCCAGGCGCGCCGCTCGGAAGGCGGCGATGGCGCCCTGCTGGTGCTGCTGCCGGCGGCATTGCAAGTGGTGCGCTGACGTCGTGCGCTGAGCCTGCTCCAAGAATTACAATTCAGCAATAAACCGGCCCCGCTGCGGGCCGCGTCATGTTAACCTGTGGGCATTCTTCCCAGCCCAACGACGTCCACATGATGCTTCCACAATTGCCTCCGGGATCGCTGATCAGACTGATCGAAGTGATCGCGATACTGGTCGGCGCCTTTTCCGGGTTTATCGAAGCACGGCGCAAACGCATGGACCTGGTTGGAGTCTTCACGGTCGCCTTCATCGCCGCGTTCGGCGGCGGCACGCTGCGCGACATCCTGCTCGACAAGCGCCCGCTGTTCTGGGTTGCCCACCAGGAATATGCGATCCTGATCTTCGTGCTGGCGCTGATCGCCGCGCCGCTGATACGCACGCTGCGCCAGATCGTGTCGGAGCGCCTGATCGTCATCGCCGATGCGATCGGCCTGGGCTTGTTTGCGGTGGCCGGCGTGGCCGAAGCCTTGCGTGCCGGCATGCCGCTATTCATCGCGTCGATGATGGGCGTGATCACCGGCATCTTCGGCGGCGTATTGCGCGACATCGTGTGCAATGAAGTGCCGATGGTATTGCGTGACGGCAAACCCTACGCGATTTGCGCCTTCATCGGCTGCTGGATGTATTTACTGCAAAAACACTTTGGCGTGGCACACGATATTGCATTGTGGACCAGCGCGGCCAGTATCACCGGCATGCGCCTGCTGAGCTGGAAATTCGATATGCGCATCGGCCGCTGATGGTATCAAAAAGCCCCGGGACGGCCGCCGCCGCAGACCATGCCGCCTAATCAGACCGCGTCAGGACCGGTTTCGCCGGTACGGATGCGTATCACCTGTTCGACGTCTTGCACGAAAATCTTGCCGTCGCCAATCTTGCCGGTGCGCGCGGCCTTGATGATGGCGTCCACCACCTGTTCCGACATGGCGTCGTCGACGACCACTTCGACTTTTACTTTAGGCAAGAAATCCACCACATACTCGGCGCCGCGATACAGCTCGGTGTGGCCCTTCTGGCGGCCGAAACCCTTGACCTCGGTGACGGTCAGGCCGGTCACGTTGACTTCGGCCAGCGCTTCGCGGACTTCATCGAGCTTGAATGGTTTGATGACGGCGGTAATCTGTTTCATGATTTCTCCTGATAGCTTGTGAGTGATTTATTCGTAAAACCGGGAAGTAATCGGATAACGCCAGTCGCGCCCGAAACCGCGGTGCGTGACCCGGATACCCACCGGCGACTGACGCCGTTTATATTCGTTGATCTTGATCAGGCGTGTCACCCTTGCCACGTCGGCCGGCGGATAGCCGGCGGCGATAATCTCGGCGATCGGACGATTTTCTTCCATATACATTTGCATGATGGCATCGAGCACCTCGTACGGCGGCAAGGAATCCTGGTCCAACTGGTCGGCGCGCAATTCGGCCGACGGACCGCGCGTCAAGATGCGCTCAGGAATCACGTCGGACACGCTGTTGCGGTAGGCGCACAAACGGTACACCAGCGTCTTGGCGATATCCTTGATCACGGCAAAGCCGCCAGCCATGTCGCCATACAGCGTGCAATAGCCGACCGCCATTTCGCTCTTGTTGCCGGTTGTTAATACGATACTGCCATGCTTGTTCGACATTGCCATCAGCAGCGTGCCACGAATGCGCGCCTGGATGTTTTCTTCGGTCGCATCTTCCGCCAGACCGGCGAACTCTTCAGCCAGGGTCGAACGGAAGGCGTCAAATGTTTGCTTGATCGGAATTTCATCGTAGCGCACATTCAAGCGTTTTACCATGTCGCGTGAATCGATCCATGAAATATCGGCGGTGAATTGCGACGGCATCATCACCGCGCGCACCTTGTCGGCGCCCAGCGCATCGACGGCGATCGCCAGCGTCAGCGCGGAATCGACGCCGCCAGACATGCCGATCAATACTCCAGGGAAACCATTTTTGCTAATATAGTCATGCACGCCCAGCACCAGCGCCTTGTAAACCTGCGCCTCGATCGGCAGTGCCGGCTCCAGCACGGCCGGCAGCGGACGCGCACCATCGAATTCGACGACTTGCAGGTCCTCTTCAAAATGCCGCAATTGCGCGGTAATGACGCCGTGCTGGTCCATGACGAAGGAATCGCCGTCGAAAATCAGCTCATCCTGGCCGCCGACCAGGTTGGCGTACACCAGCGACATGCCTTGCTGGCAAACATTCTTGCGCATCACGTCATAACGTAAATGCTGCTTATTCATATGATAAGGCGACCCGTTCGGTACCAGCAATACTTGCGCACCGGCATCAAAAGCCCGCTTCGGCGCATAGTCAAACCACGTATCTTCGCAGATATTGATACCAAAACGCACGCCCTTGACGGCAAATACATAGGGATGGTCGACCGATGTGAAATAGCGTTTTTCATCGAACACCGTGGTATTCGGCAAATCATGCTTGCGGTAAGTGCCCAGCACGTCGCCATTCAGCAGCACCGACGCGGCGTTATAGCGCACTTCGCCGCCATCGCCCAACAAGGGCAAGCCCACCACCACGTGCAAATCCTTGAACTGGGCCAGGTCGGTCGCCAGCGCCGCAAACGTTTCCTGGGTTTTTGCGTAGAATGCGGAGCGCAGCAGCAAATCCTCCGGTGGATAGCCGACCAGCGACAATTCCGGCGTCAAGACAATGTCTGCGCCCTGCTCGTGGGCGCGGCGGGAGAGTTCGACGATCTTGGCGCGGTTGCCGGCAAGATCGCCGACGGTACTATTCATTTGAGCGATGGCGACTTTGACTGTCATGATGTGGTGTTAGATTCGAATAATTGGGTAACAAAGTTGGCGGGGGCTGCCCCCGGGGGTGAACAGCGGCCCGATGACGGCTGGTGAATGCAAACCGACAAAAAATGAATTATCGCACGGGTATCGTTTCTTCTTTGGCTGAAATTGGCGAACCGGCCTGGACCGGATTATTATCGCAGCAAGCCAATCGCAATCCTTTCTTGTCTTACGCGTTTTTGCACGCCCTGCATGAATCGGCCTGCGCCGCGCCGGATACCGGCTGGCAGCCGCAATACCTGGCCTTGTGGCAAGGCGATACGCTGGCCGCGGCGATGCCGCTGTACGTCAAGTCGCACTCCTATGGCGAATATGTGTTCGACTGGGCTTGGGCCGATGCTTATCGGCAACATGGATTGGAATATTACCCGAAACTGCTGTCGGCAGTGCCATTCACGCCGGTCAGCGGCAACCGCCTGCTGGCGTCCGATGCGGCGGCGCGGGCCGCGCTGATTGATTTTTTATGCGCCCAACAACAAGGCGCCGGGCTGTCGTCGACCCACATCCTGTTCCCGCCAGAGCAAGAAGCACTGCAATTGCAGCAAGCGGGTTTCATGCTGCGCAGCGGCGTGCAATTTCATTGGCTCAATCCGGGCTACCGCGATTTCGATGAATTCCTGGCCACGCTCGAACACAAAAAACGCAAGAATATCCGCGCCGAACGGCGCAAGGTGGCCGAGGCTGGCGTGCTGATGCGCCAGGTGCGCGGCAGCGACGCGACCCGGGCCGACTGGCAACTATTTCACCGCTGTTATGCGAACACCTATGCCGAACACCGTTCCACGCCATACCTGAGCCTGGAATTCTTTTTGCGCATCGGTGAAACAATGCCGCAGAACATCTTACTGGTGATCGCCGAGCGCGATGGCCAGGCGATCGCGTCATCGATGGTGATCCATACCGACGACACGCTGTTCGGCCGCTATTGGGGCGCGCTGGAACATGTGCCCTGCCTGCATTTTGAAACAGCGTATTACCAGCCGCTGGAATTTTGCATCCGGCAAAAAATCGCCACCTTCGAAGGCGGCGCGCAGGGCGAACACAAGATGGCGCGCGGCTTCTTGCCGCAAAAGACCTGGTCGGTGCATTGGCTGGCCCACCCGTCGTTTTCCGATGCGGTCGAACGCTTCCTGCAGCGCGAGAGCGGCGGCATCGACGCCTATCTCGATGAATTGAACGACCACAGCCCGTTTCGCAACTACCGAGAAAAAATAAACCCGATTGACTACGAACAGAAAAAGATAAGCGAAAATTCAGGTATTTCGAATTTATTACGCTCATAAAAATCAGTCTCATGATTTATATTTCAAAAAATACTTTATGGAAATATTTTCCCCGGCAAGATGATTTAATCAAAAAAACCATTGAATTAAAAAAAATTGCC
Source organism: Janthinobacterium agaricidamnosum NBRC 102515 = DSM 9628 (assembly GCF_000723165.1). Classification (NCBI taxonomy): domain Bacteria; kingdom Pseudomonadati; phylum Pseudomonadota; class Betaproteobacteria; order Burkholderiales; family Oxalobacteraceae; genus Janthinobacterium; species Janthinobacterium agaricidamnosum. Next base: position 1,572,910 of record NZ_HG322949.1, on the reverse strand, counting down.
TCAAAGTTAGCATTTCTGAAATATAAATTCAGTTGAAAGAACTGGAATAAACCAGTACTTCATAACCACAAAGGAATATCATGAGCAATAGTCTCTTTGTAAACCAAACCGATACGGGAAGTTATACTGTTAGACCAGCGCATACTGACACACCACTCCACACGGCCGCAACCCAAGACGCTGCCATCAAATGGGCCGAAGGGAATTATCCCAATAACCCTTTGCATGTGGCTCGCGTACGCACTCTCAGCGACAAGAAAAATCCTGCACACTGGCGTAAGATTTAATGAGTAAATATGCCTTCAGAAAATGAAGGCATATACATCAATATTATAAAAAAATATTCTTAAAAGATCTACTCATGAGAACTATTCGATCACAATGAAATTACTTTCATAATAATAATAATAATAATACTGAATCATATAGCCATATTTGAAAGAATAACATCATTTAGTTGTCGAGGGCACCTCGAAAAACCGTAGCGAGCAAGCTCAATTCCGGGGCGGGTAGCGCAGCTGTACGGAGGTACGGGGACGCCGAGTCAGCGAGCAACGCAGGCCCGGAAGTGAGCTGCGCAGTAGGTTTGTCGAAGTGCCCTCAAGGCGGCAGCGGCAAGGGGTCGCGCAGCTTGATGATGTGGCGGAAATTGTCGGCGTCGTTGACGTCCAGGCTGTTCAGCACATCGCCCTGCATGTCGACGAAAATCGTTTGCGGGTGGCGTATCATGTGGTCCAGCCCTTCCAGCATCACCGCCAGGATATCGCTGCGCGGATCGTAGACGATGCCCATCAGCGGCGCCCAGCGCGCCTGGAGCTGGCTGCCGATACTGAGCGCGTCGACTTCCAGCTCGGCCGACTTGCCCATCAAGACCTTGGCGATGCGCTCGAAATAAGCGTGCCAGTCGTTTTTTTCCAGTTTGAATATCGCCATGGCGATTCCCTTTCGGAGAGAGTGACAGGGCGGGCCGTCAAGATCCGGCCGGCTTGCCGCTGGTGCGCCGTTCGGCGACCCTGCGTTCGACGCCTTTCCTGGCGCCGCCCTGCATCAGGTCTGCCACCAGCCTCGGCCGGCGGGCATTGCCGCGATACACGCGGTAAGCCAGCACCAGGTACAGCGCGCCGGTCAGCAAGGCATAGCCACCGATCAGCCACACCAGCACCAGCGCGCCGGCCGCGGGATAAGCCAGCACCAGGAATCCGAACAGCAGCGACACGGCCGCGCTGACGATCAGCAGCGATTCGCCGCGCATCGCCTTGCGCAGCCGCAGCGCCAGCACGATGTCGAGCGCGCCGGTGACCAGCGCATTGATGCCGATCACCAGCACCAGCGCCAGCCCGGTCAGCGCCGGATACATCGCCGCCAGCACCCCGGCGACCAGACTGCACACGCCCAGCGCCAGCAATATCCACCAGTCGTCGGAACGCTGGCGGTTGCCGAGCGCGCCCACCACCGACACCGTGCCAGCCAGCAAGGCATACACGGCGAAGACGGCGATCAGCGACAGCAGGGTTACCGCAGGCAAGGCCAGCGCCGCGATGCCGAACAGCACCGCGACCAGGCCGCGCAGCGCCAGTATCCACCAGGAGCGCATCAGCATATGGATAGCACTTGAACTCATCATCACCTCCTGAAACAGGCGGGCAAGCCTGACATGTAAAGTCAGAGTGCAAAAACGAATTCAAGGTTCAACGATGAGCGAGCTACCCGACTGGAGTTTGTGCGAAATCATGCAACTGAAAAGCACCGTCCAGCCACACTCGCACCCAGCCGCTTAGCTTTCAATCAGATTGTCAGCGCGCAGCTCATTCAAGCACTCATTGATATACGGCACGACAGCCTGAACTTCCATCGATTGGCGGCACTTTCCATCCGCCGCCACCTTGCCCATCACGCTACCGCTGCCCGGCTCGGCAAACCAGATGCACAACTTCTTGGCGCGGGTCGCCGCCACGTAAGCCACGCGCAAGGCCTCATCTTGCTGGGCAAGATCAAATGTTTGCGGGAATCGGGCCAAGCTGTAAAGATGGTTCTTAAGATTATTCGCACCGAAATACTTGGGCGCACCGACAAGAATCACAAAGTCAGCTTCCAGTCCCTTGCTTTGATGAAAAGTGGTTTTAGTAAGTTTTTTGTCGCTCAGTTTGTCGTACGGCTTCAGTTCATCATGCTTGGATGCGAGCAAATATACTTTTTCATGCGGCTCCATTGACTGCAAGATCGCTTTCAATGCATGCTCAATATCCTTTGCTTGAAATTTCTCTACAGATAAAACCTTGAATGGCAGAGCTTTCACCGCAGAATTACTGGCGATGCCATGCTTCAAACTCTTCTTGCTCACTAACCGAATAAACGACTCGCCGCTGTCGATAATGTTTTGCGAAGACCTGAAATTTTCCTGAAGCAAGATCGGCTGGGCCGTAGCGCCGGGGAAAAACGCGGGGAAATTCAAGAAAAAATGCGGAGAACTTCCGCGCCAGCCGTAGATCGATTGCCAGTCGTCCCCGACACACATAAGTGTCGGTTTTTGTCCACCGTCCGACTTTCTGTGCAACTCGCCATGCAGGCCGTGTATGAACTTCACTATCAACGGTGAAATATCCTGGAACTCATCGATCATCAAATGTTTCATTCCAACCAGCGCACCTGCGCCAACCTTTGCGAGGTCGGCACTGCCCTGGCCTAAACGGGAAAATATCTGGTTGAATGTAAGCAGATTCCTGGCCTCGAGATCCCGATAAAACTGGCCGAAAAACTTGCTGACCGCATAAATAGATGCCGACTCGGCTTTGCCAAGCGCGTTGCCGGCAAGTTGCGAGACCAAAGCCTGCGGCGCCAGTCCGAGATTTTCGGCAAATACGCCAAAATTGTACAAGGCGGAAAAGACCGGTCTTGCGCTCACCTCCCCGGGCAGACGGATGTCGATCGACGGCGCCGCCAGACCTGGTCCGATACTGTGCAACTCCAGCTGAGTTTGCAATTTCGCGGCATCCTGGGCGCTATTGATAAAGCGGATTTTTTCCGGGCAAGCGGTCAACAAAATCAACCGTTTATCGCTGACATTGTAAGCGGGTTTCAATTTGGTTTTACCCACAACGTCGATGGAAATACCGTCGTAACGTCCCAGCACGACATAAATATCCAGCGCGGCGATATAACCATTGGCAAAGAACTGGGCCCCCATGACGGAGAGAGGATAGCGTGTGCCACGTTCCGTCACGCTTGCTACGCCGGTAATCGGCCAACTTCCTTGTGCCGTCCATTTTTCTTCAAGGTGCGTGCACAAATCCGCATCGCGCTGGCTCATATTGTGCAGGAATGATAATTTTTCCTGATATTTGGCATTTTCACTTTCCAAGCGCGGCGTGGCGATCGTGTATTCAAACAAGGTTGCCACAGCTTGCCTGAAATTTTCATCATATTGATAACATTTAACGTAGCTTTCCTTCAGGATTTCAGCCTGCTCGGCGCTTTCGTCCAGTGCGACAAAGCCCTCAATATCATTGGCGCGGTCTTCAATGGCACTCAGGTCCGTGTCAGCCGGCGTGGCGGCCATATCATTGTTTTTTGCCGCAAGCGGCTGCGCCTTTCCCTGGAATTCAAAAATACCTTCATCGCTGCGCAACAAACCGCGCATCATTTCCAGCGCCTTGGAGTGAAAAGTTCGCACTATTTGCGCAGCTTTTTTTTCATTAAGCGCGACATTCCAACGCGGAGCTTCTTCCAGTAATTTTTCTATAAAGTCTTTACGCGATTTACGGGTAAAGGTGAACACTGACATATTTTCAAATGGTACTTCCAGGTATTTCTTCAAGAACAGCACCCGATTAACCAGCGTGGTGGACTTCCCGGAACCGGCGCCGGCAATTACCGATGCCGCTGCTGAATGACTAAAAATTACTTCTTGCTGTTTAGACGTAGGGCCTTTCAAGACGCCATCGTGCTTGGAAAACATCAACTGGCGCGCCAGTTCGACATGATGTTCAGCGACTTGAAAACCCCGGCCCTCATATAACTGTTTCTGCACTGAAGCGGCAGCCAGCGGCGCCGCTAGCGTATCATCGGCAGCCTTTTCCCGTTTCGGAACGGAGGCGGGGCTAGCTGCGCCACGCTGAGGAAGACCAAAATTTTTAAAACCCAACAAACTCAGAATTGCACGCCAAATTACTTTCACCATTATTCACTCTCAAAACCCCGCTCAAGCAAGCGAAAAAAAATTACCAAAACAATACATTACATTACATGACGTATGGCAATTATTTAAAATAATTTGAATCACTGAGCATATATTCAAGCAAGTTTCTGAAGCTCAAGTCAAGGTCATCCGCAGCACACTGACTCACTCCATGCGATGACCATTCAAGACGAAAAAAAACGCACCCGGTCTCACGACAGGATGCGTCTTTCGATGCAGTTGCGGCGTGCTGGCCGCGCCGATCAGGAAGCTTCGGTTTCTTTTTGATAAGCGGCAACACCGTTCAGGATTTCAGCTTTCGCCGCTTCCGGACCATGCCAGCCGTCGATCTTGACCCATTTGCCTTTTTCCAGGTCTTTGTAGTGCTCGAAGAAATGCTGGATCTGGCGCAAACGCAGTTCGTTCAAGTCTTCCGGTTTTTGCCAGTGGCTGTAGATCGACAATACCTTATCGACCGGCACGGCCAGCACTTTGGCGTCTTCACCGGATTCGTCGGTCATTTTCAGCACGCCGATAGGACGGCAGCGCACCACCACGCCCGGGAACAGCGGGAACGGGGTGATCACCAGCACGTCGACCGGGTCGCCGTCCGGCGACAGGGTGTTCGGCACGTAACCGTAGTTGCACGGATAGTGCATCGCGGTGCCCATGAAGCGGTCGACGAAGATCGCGCCGCTTTCCTTGTCGACTTCATATTTGATCGGATCGGCATTCATCGGGATTTCGATGATCACGTTGAAATCGTTCGGCAGGTCGCGACCGGATGAGACTTTATTCAAACTCATGGTATTTCCTCAATATGCGGACAGTGTTTTAACGGCGTCATTATATAGTGAAGCAATGGTAACTTGTGCGTCGCAGCAAGTAAAAAGGCCCGTTTTTCTGTCGAAAAACGGGCCTGGCAGCGGTCTGGCAGCAACCGGCTTACAGAATTGTTGCTAAGGCGCACTGCCGATAATGGGCGGCGGCCTCTTGCTGCTGTTGCAACGCGTCGTGCATTTGCGCCAGTTTCAAATGGGCTTCGCGCACCATGCGCGAATCGCTGGCGTCGGACAAGGCCTGCTCCAGGTGGCGCTGGGCCTTGCCCCACAGTTTTTGTTTCAGGCACAGCGAACCGAGCGTCAGCGCCAGTTCGGCGTCGGTCGGACGCTGCCGCAGCCATTGTTCGCAATGTTCGATTTGCGCCAGCAGCGCCGGCGAACCGGCCGGAGCGGCCGCTTCGCGGTAGGCCCGCACCACCCGGTCGTCCCAGTCGGCGGCCAGCGCCTCTTCGGCCACCAGACGGGCTTCGTCGTGCAAGCCACGGGCGTTCAGCGCGGTCGCGGCGCGGCACGCGATGTAGGGTTTCAGACGATCCACGCTCGGTATGGTCGACCAGACCCGCATCACCGATTCGGCGTCATGGGTGGTGTCGGACAGCAAATCGTCGTAGGCCAGCTCGCGCAGCCGCGCCGACAGCGCCGGATGCAGCGCGCGGTGCTTGTCCAGCGTGCGCACCAGGCGCAGCACTTCCGGCCAGTTCTTCGCTTGCTGCTGCGCTTTCAGCGACCATTGCAAGGCGTGGATGTGACGCGTGCCGCTGGCGTTCAATTCTTCCACCGCCGCCAGCGCCGCTTCCGGCTGATGGTCGTCGACCAGCAATTCGGTGACCGTCATCAGGCGTGCGGTTTTCAGCGCGGCATCGTCGTTGACCCGCGCCAGCCAGCTGTCGCGGCGCTCCGACTGGCGCATGCGGTGTGCGGCGCGGGCGCCGATCAGCGCGGCCAGGCCGGCGTTTTCCGGCAAGTCGGCGGCGCGCAAGGCGGCTTTTTCGGCATGCCCGAAGCGGCCTTCGAACAGCGCCTTCAAGGCGTCGCGCAAACCCTTGTTGCCATCGCGTTCACGCTTGCGTTGGCGATAGGCGGCCACCCGGCCCGGCATTTTCATGGTGGTGCGGAACGCCCGGATCGCCAGGTACAGCAGCAGGAACAGCAGCACCTGCAACACCAGGAAGAAATTGAGCGACAAGTCCATCCGGTACGGCGGGTAAAACAGCACCACGTTGCCGGGATTGAAACGCGCCGTGACGGCGATGCCGATGGCCGCGGCCATCAGGGCGAGTAACCAGAGAAATAGACGCATGGGGCTTAAGGCTTCGCTTTATAGTTGCGCACAGCGCTCAGGCTGTCCGACAAAGTGGGCATGTCGATCGCCAGATTGCTTGCCTGCACTTGACGCAGCAAGGCTTGCGCGGTCTGGGTCGACTTGGCGCGGGTGTCGAAATACTTCACCAGCGCATCCTGGGCCGCGATCAAGTCGCTGCGGAACGCGGTTTCATTGCGCGACAGCAAGGCCATGCGCGCATTCAGCAGGCGCAGCTTGATGTTTTCTCGCAGAAAATACGACTGGCTCGGCGACAACATCAGCGCATCCGGCGTATCGACGCTGCGGATGCGGATCAACTGGCGCACATCGATCCACATTTCGCTGCTCCAGCTATGCCAGATGTCTTGCAATTTCAGCAGGAAGGGATTGCCGGCGTCCGGTTCCGGCCCGACCAGCGCGCCCTTGGCCGCGGCCTTGGCCCTGGCCGGACGCAGCGGCGCGGCCGGCACGCTGGGCTTTTCATCCGACAACATCGGCAGCAAGTCGATTTGCCCGATCACCGCATCGAGGCGCAAGGCGACGCCGGTCGAATCGACGCTCGGCAACGCTTTCAGTTTTTCCGTGTCGCGGCCGATGGCGCGGCGTATCGTGATGAATTGCGGCTTGTCGGAACGCGACAGGCTGCGGTCGGCGTTTTGCAGCGCGATCAGCGCGCCCGGCACGTTGCCGGCCAATTGCAATTGCTGGCTGGCGGTCGACAGCACTTGCTCGATCTCGGTCAGCGCCCATTCGTCGCGGTTTTTCGACAAATCGTTATACAGTTGTTCCAGCGCCATTTGCTGGCTTTGCGCCTCGGACTGGCGGCTTTCCAGCGCGCCTACCTTGATTTGCAATTCCTTGTTGGCTTCCACCACGCCGCGCGCCAGCGTGCCGGTTTCGGCATTGCTGACATCGCCTTTTTGCAGGCGCTTGGCGACTTCTTCGCGCAGGTTGCTGATTTTCCTGCTGCTGCTCCAGGTTTGCAGGCCCAGCAGCACGGCCAGGATGATGACGGCGACCGACATCGGCTTTTGCAGCGTGTCGAGCAGGCTGGGCGGCGCCAGGCCGGCCGGCGGTGAAATTTTGACGGCGCTGTCCGCCGCCGCCGCGCTATGCGCGGCGGCGTTCGGATTGGCGCCAGGGTCGGATAATGTAGGCATGTCGTTCATGGTCGTGATTGTAACGCGGCCAGCACACGTTCGTCGCCTGATCCGGTCAGGGTCAGGCGGGTAAAACCCAATTCCTTGGCGGTCTGGGCAATCCGGGCGTGCGGGATGATCAAATGCTGCTGTTGCATTTTCGCAACAGCAGTTTCTTGCGGTGCGCCATTCCGCGGCCGTCCCGCTGCACTAGCGTCAATTTCTTGCAGCAAACCGCGCAAACCGCGCAACGCTTCCGAGCTGGTGATGATCCAGTCGTTTTCGCGCTGCAACAAGCCGAGCAGCGTCGCTTGCAAGGCGGGAGTCAGCGGCGGCACGCGGCGCCGGTAGGCGGCGATGAAGGTGACTGCGGCGCCGGCCTGGCGCAAGCCGTCGGCCATCAGTTCGCGGCCGCTTTCGCCGCGCACGATCAGCACCTTGCTGCCGCGCAAGCTGTCCAGGTCCAGCGTCATCAGCAAGTGTTCCGAATCGCTGTGCGCCGCGTCGAACGGGCTGATGATGTCGGTATTGTCCGGCGTGACGCCATGCGCGGCCAGCGCCAGCCGGCTGCCCTCGCCCAGCACGGCCAGTTTCAGGCCGGCCGGCCATGACCGGATGTGGGCAAACGCGGCGTCGATCGCATTCGGCGACACGAAGGCCACCAGGTCGTAACCGGCCAGCCCGGCCAGCGCGGTTTTCAATCCGGCCTGGTCGTCCAGCGCCTCGATTTCCAGCAGCGGCAAGATGCATACCGGACGTCCCAGCGCGGCGACCCGTTCGGCCAGCGGCCCGGCCTGGGCCAGCGGCCGCGTGATCACCACGGTATCAGCCATGCGGCGTCAATCCCTCGTGCTGGTCCGGCTGCACCGCGCACGACAGCAGGATGCCGGCCGCGTCCTGCGCGCGCAGCACGGCGGCGGCTTGTTCGCCCAGCGCTTCCGGCGCATCGGCCGGGCCGCTGACGTCGGCAGTGGCGATGCGCTGGCCATCCGGCGTGGCAACCAGCGCGCGCAGGCGCAGCGTGGCGCCGTCCAGCGTGGCGTAGGCCGCCAGCGGAATCTGGCAACTGCCGCCGAAGATGCGCGACACCTTGCGTTCGGCCAGCGACACCACTGCGGTGGCGCTGTGGTTCAGCGGCGCCAGCAGGCGCATCAGGTCGACGCCATCATGCCGTTCGCCCATGATTTCAATCGCCAGCGTGCCCTGGCCGGCGGCCGGCAGGCTGTACTCGGGATCGAGCAAGGCGCGGATGCGGTGCGCCAGGCCGAGCCGGTTCAAGCCGGCCGCGGCCAGGATGATGGCGGCGTAATCGCCACGGTCCAGCTTGCCCAGCCGGGTGTCGAGGTTGCCGCGCAGCGGACGGATTTCCAGGTGCGGATAACGCGCCGCGACCAGCGCCTGGCGGCGCAGGCTGCTGGTGCCGACCACCGCGCCGGGCGGCAGCGCGTCCAGCGATGGATAATCGTTGCAGACCAGCGCGTCGCGCGGGTCTTCGCGGTCGAGGATGGCGGCCAGGCTGTAACCTTCCGGCAAATCCATCGGCAAATCCTTCAGGCAATGCACGGCCAGGTCGGCGCGGCCATCGGCCATCGCCACTTCCAGTTCCTTGACAAACAATCCCTTGCCGCCGACCTTGGACAGGGTACGGTCGAGGATTTGATCGCCGCGGGTGGTCATGCCGAGAATCTCGACGCTGCACTGAGGATATAATAAAGCCAAGCGGTCGCGTACATGTTCAGCTTGCCACATGGCAAGCCGGCTTTCACGGGAGGCGATTACCAATCTGGATGGAATATTTTGCGTCAATTCGGATGAGTTCAAAACAAGTTCTTTCGCTGTCGTTGTGGCTATTAATTCGCTGTTAATTCGCTGTTAATCATTGCTAATGAAACCTGACCGGTAAAAACCAGTTATTCGCGCTTGATCAAGATCACAAATTTTATCATGCGACTCCTTTGCAGACTGCGGCCAAAAGCCTTTGCACCACTTAATCTCATTCTTTCGTTCATTCATTATGGTAAAAGAAGCTAGTGCAACAGACGTTCAAACGGGCTCGGACAAAGACGCTCCGCTCAAAGAAGACATCCGCCTGCTCGGCCGCCTGCTCGGCGACGTGCTGCGCGACCAGGAAGGCGACGCGGTGTTTGCCGTGGTCGAAACCATACGCCAGACCGCCGTGCGCTTCCGCCGCGAAGCCGACGCCAGCGCCGCGGAAGAACTCGATGGCTTGCTGAAACAATTGTCGCGTGAACAAACCATTTCGGTGGTGCGCGCCTTTTCCTACTTTTCCCATCTGGCCAATATCGCCGAGGACCAGCACCACATCCGCCGCCGCCGCGCCCATTTGCTGGCCGGCTCGCCAGCCCAGCAAGGCAGCGTCAATTATGCGCTATGCAAGCTCAAGCATGCCGGCGTGTCGAAGGAGACGGTCGACACCTTCTTCAAGGAAGCGCTGATTTCGCCGGTGCTGACGGCCCATCCGACCGAAGTGCAGCGCAAGAGCATCCTCGACGCGGAACACGACATCGCGCGCCTGCTGGCCGAGCGCGACTTGCCGCTGACGCCGAAAGAGCGCATCGCCAACCTGCAAATGCTGCATGCGCGCATCGCCACGCTGTGGCAAACCCGCATGCTGCGCTATTCCAAGCTGACCGTCAGCGATGAAATCGAAAACGCGCTGTCGTATTACCGCATCACCTTCTTGCGCGAATTGCCGGGCCTGTACGACGATATCGAAGCCGACATCGCCAGCCAGTATCCGTCAGACAATGGCGGAGAAGAAAAGATCGACGCCTCGTCGGTGCAGATGGGCAGCTGGATCGGCGGCGACCGCGACGGCAACCCGAACGTCAACGCCGGCACCATGCAGCACGCGCTGGCGCGCCACGCCACCACCATCCTCGACTTTTACCTGGAGGAAGTGCATGCGCTGGGCGCCGAATTGTCGATCTCGACGCTGATGATCGGCGTCGATCCGGCGTTGCAGGCGCTGGCCGACCAGTCGCCGGACGCCTCGCCGCACCGCAGCGACGAACCGTACCGGCGCGCGCTGATCGGCATCTATGCCCGGCTGGCCGCCACCGCGCGCTTCCTCGGCGCGACCAATATCCTGCGCAAGGAAGTCGGCGCCGCCGCGCCCTACCAGGCCGCCGGCGAATTCTCGGCCGACCTGCAAGTGCTGGTCACGTCGCTGCAAGACAACCATGGCGCCGCGCTGGTCAAGCCGCGCCTGGCCACGCTGAAACGCGCGGCCGACATTTTCGGCTTCCACCTGGCCTCGCTGGACATGCGCCAGACCTCCGACATCCATGAGCGGGTACTGGCCGAGCTGTTCGCCAAGAGCGCCGTCGAAAGCGATTATTCGGCCCTCGGCGAAGCGCAGAAGGAACAGTTGCTGCTGTCCGAACTGGCCCAGCCGCGCTTGCTGTATTCGCCGTACATCACTTACAGCGAGGAAAGCGATTCGGAATTATCGATCTTGCGCGCGGCCAAGGAAATCCGCCAGCGTTATGGCGACCGGGCAATCCGCAACTACATCATTTCGCACACCGAAACCGTGTCCGACCTGCTGGAAGTGATGCTGCTGCAAAAAGAAACCGGCTTGCTGCGCACCGACTGGGCCAGCGGCGACAGCGAGAGCGACCTGATGGTGATCCCGCTGTTCGAAACCATCCCCGACTTGCAGCGCGCGGCCGACATCATGGGCCGCTTCATGGCCCTGCCACAAGTAAAACAATTGATCGCCAAGCAAGGCCAATTGCAGGAAGTCATGCTCGGTTATTCCGACTCCAACAAGGACGGCGGTTTCCTGACCTCCAACTGGGAATTGTACAAGGCTGAAATCGGCCTGGTCGACGACTTCAACAAGGCCGGCGTCAAGCTGCGCCTGTTCCATGGCCGCGGCGGCACCGTCGGCCGCGGCGGCGGCCCGAGCTATGAAGCGATCCTGGCGCAGCCGCGCGGCACGGTCAACGGCCAGATCCGCCTGACCGAACAGGGTGAAATCATCGCCTCCAAGTTTTCCAACGCCGACATCGGCCGCCGCAACCTGGAGTTGCTGGTCGCCGCGACGCTGGAAGCGAGCCTGATGCCGAGCCAGTCCGAATCAGGACCCGGCCGGCAACTGGCGCTGTTCGAGGCGACGATGGCGCAATTGTCCGACCTCGCGTATCACGCCTACCGCGACCTGGTGTATGAAACCCCGGGTTTCACCGAGTATTTTTTCGCCGCCACGCCGCTGGCCGAAATCGCCGAGCTGAACCTCGGTTCGCGGCCGGCCTCGCGCAAGGCGAACAAGCGCATCGAAGACTTGCGCGCGATTCCGTGGGGCTTTTCGTGGGGCCAGTGCCGCTTGCTGCTGCCCGGCTGGTACGGTTTCGGCAGCGCCATCGGCAGCTGGATCAACGCCGAGGATGGCAAGCACGGCGCCTCGAAAGACGACAAGATCGCCACGCTGCGCGCGATGTACCGCGACTGGCCGTTCTTCGCCACGCTGCTGTCGAATATGGACATGGTGCTGGCCAAGACCGACCTGGCGATCGCGTCGCGCTACGCGGAGCTGGTCAGCGATAGTGAATTGCGCGAACGTATCTTCAAGCGCATCACCGACGAGCATGGCGCGACCATCCAGTGCCTGGAGCTGATCACCGGCAATACCGAACGGCTGGCCGGCAATCCGCTGCTGGCGCGCTCGATCATGAACCGCTTCGCCTATCTCGATCCGCTGAATCACTTGCAGGTCGAACTGATCAAGCGCCACCGCGCGCTGTCGGCCGAAGCCAGGGTCGATGAGCGGGTCCATCGCGGCATTCAATTGTCGATCAACGGCGTCGCGGCGGGCTTGCGCAATACCGGCTGACGATCGCCGCCGCGTATTACCGCCACGGCGGAACCTGACGGTTCCGCCGTTTTTTATTACTCAAAAAGAAACTCAAAGTGACAAAACTCGCATTACTCGCATTACAATAGGGCTTCTATAGCGCTATCACATGAGCGCATGCGATAGCTCTATTGGAAAGTTGATGCGGAAATGGTCCATTGAAACATTGAGCCTGGTTGGCGTCGGTATCGTCTTGACGCTGCTGACCATGCTTGCGGCGCTGGTCTGGCACGATACGGCCTTGTCCAAACGGGCCGGCCTGCAAGTCGATCACTTGCATGAACGGGTCTCCTGGCTGGAACAAGTGCGTGCCGAGCTGTACCGCACCGAAAGCGAACAGCACCACTACCTGAACCATCCGGGCCCGTCCAGCCTGAAACGCCGCGACGCCAGACTGGCGCTGCTCGACCAGCGGCTCGCGGAAGGCAGTTGGCTGGCCACCGATTTACCGGAAAGCCACGCCCAGCTGCTGCGCCTGAAAAACCATATCCACCACCAGTTGCAACTCCAGCAGCCCGGCTCCACCTACTCCGATCACGACAGCGAACTGCACCTCAGCACCACCGCCTACCTGGAACAAGCCAATTGGATGATCGAACAAATCATCGACAATGAACGCGAAGGCTTGACCCACCTGAAATACAATGAAAGCAAACAAGGCCGGCAATTACGCTACAACCTCGCCGTGTTGCTGCTGAGCCTGGCGTTAGCCAGCGCCTATTTCCTGCTCAAGATCCGCAACGTGACGATTTCGCGCAAGGCCGCCCACCAGTTGCTGCAAATGAGCGAAACGCGCTACCGCCAAATCGTCGACACCGCCCACGAAGGCATCTGGCTGACCGACGCGCAGGGCCGGGTACTGCTGGCCAACCGCCGCATGGGCGACATTCTCGGCCTGCCGGCGGCCGAATTGCCAGGGCGGCTGGCCAGCGATTTCTTCGATAAAGCCACGCTGCTGCGGGTGTCGCCGCTCCAGCGCCAGGCCGCGCTGAGCCCGATGCGCGACCTGGAATACCGGCGCCAGGACGGCACGCTGGCCTGGGTCATCATCGGCGGACGCCTGCTGTATGACGAATACGGCGCCATCAGCGGCGAGCTGGTGATGGCCACCGACATTACCGAGCGCAAACTGACCGAACAGGCGCTGGCGATCGCCCACGCCGAACTGGAAAATCGCATCCGCCTGCGCACCGCCGAACTGCTCGACGCCAATAATCATTTGCGGGCGGAAATCGAGGTGCGCAAGGATACCGAGCAGGCGCTGGCGCAAAGCGAAGAACGCTTGCAGGAAATCATTTCGATGATGCCGCTGGCCTTGTTCCTGAAAGACGCCGACTCCAACATCATGCTGATGAATGACGCCTGCGAGCAGCAGTGGGGCGTCAGTTTTGTCGACCTCAGCGGCAAACGCGAGGCGCTGCATTTCCCACCCGAACAGATGCAGGTCTTCTGGGCCAATGACCGCGCCGCGTTTGCCAGCCGGCGCTTGCTGGTGCGCGAAGAACTGGTGTGGAATAAACAGCTGCAAGAAAACCGCCTGGTGCAGACCTACAAGAAGCCGATCTACGACAAGTCCGGCGCGCCGCTGATGCTGATCGCGATGGGCATCGACATCACCGACCGCACCCGCAATGAAGAGGCGCTGCAGCAATCGGTGATCCAGCTGCGCGAATTGTCGGCGCACCAGGAAAGCATCAAGGAAGACGAACGCCGCCGCATCGCGCGCGATATCCACGACGACCTGGGACAAAACCTGATGGCCCTGAAAATCGACGTGTCGATGCTGCATGCGCGCACCACCGACAGCCATCCGCGCCTGAACCGGCAAGTGCAGCGCGCGCTCGACACCATCGACGCCACCATCAAGTCGGTGCGCACCATTATTAACGACTTGCATCCCAGCACACTGGAACTGGGTTTGAGCCCCGCCATCGAATGGCTGCTGCGCCAGATGGAGCAGCGCAGCTCGCTGCGTTGCCGTCTGGCGATCCTGGACGACAGCGCCAGCGCCAGCCTCGACCAGCGCCTGACGCTGGCGATCTTCCGCGTGGTGCAAGAATCGCTGAGCAACATCATGCGCCACGCCCAGGCCAGCAAGGTCGAGGTATCGCTGAACATCAATGCCAGCAACATCGCCATCGTGATTGCCGACAACGGCATCGGCATGCAGCCGGACGACCAGCGCAAGGCGGCCTCGTATGGCTTGAAAAGCATACGCGAACGCATCAACGCCTTCGGCGGCGAACTGGTGATCGACAGCCGCCAGGGCGACGGCACCATCTTGTCGATCTTGCTGCCGGTATTCCGGCAGCAGCCGCACTGAAACGGCCTGGCGCCTCGCACCGGGCAGCGCATCGATGCGGCGATCTACGGCGCGGCACTTGAATCAAGGATGGCTTGCATCGATCACCAGGCAGGACTAAACTAAACAAACTTAGTTCACAAAGGTAATCTTATGCTTACGATCAATATTCATGAGGCAAAAACTCATCTGTCGAAACTGATCGAGCAAGCGGCCAAAGGCGAACCATTCATCATTGCCAAGGCCGGCAAGCCGATGGTCAAGGTCATGGCGCTGGACGCCCCGGAAACAGGCAAGACCAAACGTCTCGGCTTCATGGCGGGGCAAATCGCCGTGCCAGACGACTTCGATAGTTTGGGCAGCGCCGAAATTGCGTCGATGTTTGGCATACAGGAATGAAATTATTACTGGACACGCATTTATTGTTATGGGCTGCGGGTGATCCGAAACGTCTGAGTCCGCTTGCCATCGGCTTGATCGAAGGCCCGGAGAACACGCTATTCTTCAGCGCGGCAAGTCTATGGGAAATCAGCATCAAGCGTGGACTGGGCCGCCCGGACTTTCAAGCCGACCCCAGGCTGCTGCGCCGGGGGCTGCTGGACAATCACTATCAAGAACTGGCCATCAAGAGCGAACATGCGATTGCCATCGATAGCTTGCCGCTCATACATAAAGACCCGTTCGACCGCATCCTGATCGCACAGGCGATGATCGAAGGAATTACCCTGTTGACGGTCGATACCGTACTGGCGCAATACGCCGGACCAGTTCGCGTCGTATAAGACCGCATCAGCGAAATCAGGCGAACGCACTACCAACGCAAAAAAATGGGAAGCCGCAGCTTCCCATTTTTCATTTCATCTTTACCAACCCTTAGTTCTGGGTCAGGAAAGTTTTCAGCTTGTCGGAACGCGACGGCTGGCGCAGCTTGCTCATCGCTTTCGCTTCGATCTGGCGAATCCGCTCGCGGGTCACGTCGAATTGCTTGCCCACTTCTTCCAGCGTGTGGTCGTTCGACATTTCAACGCCGTAACGCATGCGCAGCACCTTGGCTTCGCGCGGGGTCAGCGAATCGAGCACTTCCTTGATTACGTTGCGCATCGATGCGTGCAACGCGGCATCCAGCGGCGCCAGCGTGGTGTTGTCTTCGATGAAGTCGCCCAGTTGCGAATCGCCATCTTCGCCCATCGGCGTTTCCATGGAGATTGGCTCCTTGGCGATCTTCATGATTTCGCGAACCTTGTTTTCCGGCATTTCCATCTTCACCGCCAGCGTCGCCAGGTCCGGCTCGCTGCCGGTTTCCTGCATGATCTGGCGCGAGATGCGGTTCATCTTGTTGATGGTTTCGATCATGTGCACCGGCACGCGGATGGTGCGCGCCATGTCGGCGATCGAACGCGTGATCGCCTGGCGTATCCACCAGGTGGCGTAGGTCGAGAACTTGTAACCACGGCGGTATTCGAATTTATCGACCGCTTTCAGCAAGCCGATGTTGCCTTCCTGGATCAAGTCGAGGAATTGCAAACCGCGGTTGATGTATTTCTTGGCGATCGAAATGACCAGGCGCAAGTTGGCGACCGTCATTTCGCGCTTGGCGTGGCGGGCGCGTTTTTCGCCGGCAGCCATTTGCTTGTTGATCTTGCGCAGGTCGGCCAGCGGCAAGGCGACGCGCGCCTGCAAGTCGATCATTTTCTTTTGCAATTCTTTGACGGCAGGCACGTTACGGCCGAGGATGGCGCTGTACGGATACTTGCAATCGACTTCGCCATCGACCCAGTCCAGGTCGCACTCATTGCCTGGGAACACTTTGATGAAGTGGGCGCGCGGCATGCCGCATTTGTTGACGCACAATTCCAGCACGGCGCGTTCGATATGGCGCACTTCCTCCATCTGGCCGCGCAAGGTGTCGCACAGCTTTTCGACTACTTTGGCGGTGAAGCGGATACCCAGCAATTCCTGGGAAATCGCTTCCTGCGCCTTCATATAGGCTTTCGAGCCGTAACCGTCGGCCGCCTTGCGCATTTTTTCGTATTGGGTCGAAATGGTGGCGAATTTTTCCAGCGCATTCTTTTTCAATTGCGCCAGCTGCTCGCTCGAAAAACCGGCCGCGCCGCCATTGGCGTCGCCGTCTTCCTCTTCTTCCTCTTCTTCCTCTTCGTCGCCATCGAGCGTGGCCGGGGCCGACACCACCACCGGCGCCGGCGCGGCGGCTTCATTCAGGTCGACGAAGCCGTCGACCACTTCATCGACCTTGACTTCGTCGCGGGCGATTTTTTGCGACAGCGCGACGATTTCGGCGATCGTGGTCGGGCAGGCGGAAATCGCCTGGATCATGTCTTTCAAGCCGCCTTCGATGCGCTTGGCGATTTCAATCTCGCCTTCGCGGGTCAGCAGCGCCACGGCGCCCATTTCACGCATGTACATGCGGACCGGGTCGGTGGTGCGGCCGAAGTCGGAATCGACGGTCGACAAGGCGGTCGCGGCGGCGGCTTCGACTTCGTCGTCGCTGGTCACGGTCGCGACGTTGTCGGTCAACAACAAACTTTCCGCATCCGGCGCGCGTTCGTAGACCGCGATCCCCATGTCGTTGAAAGTCGCGATGATGCCTTCGATCGCTTCCGGATCGATAATATTTTCAGGCAATTGGTCATTGATTTCAGCATAGGTCAGGAAGCCGCGCTCCTTGCCCATGTTGATCAAGCCCTTGATTTGCTGGCGGCGGCGCTCCAGGTCCGCTGCCGTCGCTTCGGCATCGCCGGCCAGGGCGTCGGCCAGGCCGCCCTTGGCCTTGCGGTCGCGCGCTTTCGATACGGCCTTCAGTTCGGCGCGTTCGACCGCGTTCAGTGCCGCCACTTCATCGTTTTCCGGCGTGAATTCGCTCGGCTTGCGGCCACGGCGGCCTGGCACTTTCACGGTAGGCAAGAAGTAATTCGACGTGTCGATCGCGGCCAGCGCGTCGGCGTCGGTGGTCTTGCTGACGGCCGGGCCGGCGGTGACGATCACCACCGGCGCCGGCTCGGCCTTGGCCCGCACCACCTTCGAGCGGGCCGCCACCACCACCTTGGCGGTGGCGGCGCTTTCAGTCACCTTGCGCACCGTCGGCGCGATCTTGACGCTCGGCGTCTTGACCGGCGCGGCTTCTTCCGCCGGCACGGCGGTCTCGACTGCCTCAGCCGCCGGCTCGGCCGGCGCCGCTTCGCTGCCAGGCGCGACGATCAGGCGCGAACGGCTTTTTTTCACCACCGTCACAGTACCGCTGGGCGCTTCAGGATTCGCTTGCGCATTATCGATAAAGTAAGATAAAGTTGTTTTCGGTACAGCCAGCTGCGCCGAAGCAGGACGGGGAACTTTTGCGGACAACGTTAATGTTTTTGGCGTATTCTTCATTAGATATCTCTTAATGCGAGACCAGACGGTTTCGGCGCGAAGTGAATGATTCCACCTAAGCCTGCTGACCGGACTCGATGGAGCGTGTTGTTGCGGCTGCCGGCTAAGGGCCGCATCGTCGGTATATGGGGACGTTTGCGCGCCGCGCAACCTGGACAGGGCGCATGCTGACGCAAGACGTACGCAAATAATCGTCGATATATAGTGGCATTGCGATTGCGGAATGAAAAAAAGCCCGCTACCAGGACGGGCTTGAATCTATTGTTCTGTCAAGAACAGAGGAGAGTTGGATTATGCCTGACGGACAGTTATTTGGATAATTAATAGATCGCATAGCGGGTATCAATCAACCGAATAATGCACCACAACAAACATCAATAACAAACATCACCTAGCGACTACTTTTATCTTCTGCAAAACTGAGCTGGCGCAAACCAGTGATCAGCGCAAGCAGACATTATACACATTTCCTGCCCGCCGCAGTAGCTTCTTGACCATGAGCATAGCGTCATGTTGTCAAAAAAGACAATGCACTTGCCTGTGCCGCGTGCTATGCTCCCTTTTTACAGCTTAACCAATGAAGTCGATGAACACGCCTAGCCTTGCCCCAGAACCTGTAGCAACCGCCGCCGCCCCAACCGTTGCGGTGACCACTTCCGCCGCTGCGGCGCCGACCGCGCGCGCCCTGCTGAAACAATTCCAGGAACAGTTTGCGCCGTTCCGCGACTTCCTGCCGCTGTCGATCGGGATCGACAAGCAAATCCTGGCGCGCCTGCCGGAACTGGACCGCAAGCTGATGCGCACCGCGCTGGGCATCCACACCGGTTCGCTGCGCTACCTGAAAGTGATGGAAAAAGCCAAGGTGCGCTACGACCTCGACGGCACGGCCGGCGCGGAAGTGACGCAAACCCACCGCGACCACGCGACCCAGGTATTGCAACAACGCTTCAAGAAGGAAGCCGACCGCAAGAAAGCCGAACGCGAAGCGGCCGCCGCCGAGGAAGCCAACCGCCTGCGCGCTGAAAAGCTGAACCAACTGACGGCGAAATTCTCCCGCAAGGGCTGATACGGCTTGATGAATACGGAACCGGAGACTCTAGTCGTCTTGCCGCCCTACCAGGGCATCCAACTGGACCAGGTCAGGCTGGTCAAATCCGGCCACGATGTGCAAGCCGCGCTGGCTGCGCTGATGGCGGCCGACGCGGTCGGCTTCGATACCGAATCGAAGCCGACGTTCGTCAAGGGCGAAACCTCGACCGGCCCGCATCTGATCCAGCTGTCCACCGACGACACCGCCTACCTGTTCCAGGTCGGCCCGAATCCGCCATCCGATGTATTGAAAGCGCTCAAGGCCATCCTTGAGTCGCCCATCACGCTCAAGGTCGGCTTCGGCCTGTCCGACGACGTCAAGCGCTTGCGCCACAAGCTTGGCATTTCACCGGTACAAGTGCTGGACTTGTCGGTCGCGCTGCGCGGCGGCCAGCGCAACGATCTGGGCGCCAAGACAGCCGTCGCCAAGTTCTTCGGCATGCGCTTGCAAAAATCGAAAAAAATCTCGACCACCAACTGGGCCACCACCCGTCTCAGCGAAAAGCAAATCCTGTACGCGGCCGACGACGCCCAAGTGGCGTTGCGGGTCTACCGGCGCTGGCTGGCCGAAGGCGGCAAGGTCGCGCCGTCCAAGGCGCAGCGCGTCCCTGCCACGGCACCCGCTACGGCACCCGCTACGGCGCCCGCTACGGCACCCGCTACGGCCGCCATCATCATCGCCGACAAGCCGTAACACGGGCCGTCCCATCTGATCCGTACTTCTATTGCACAACTGAGCCTGTTTTTATGTTGTCATGCAGTATATTCTCGCGCTTGCGCACGCCGGGCCGGCGGCGCATTTTTTTGATGGGGTTGTTTACATTACAGGCGGTCTTTCTATGGTATTTTTTTCCAGCCCGGCCATCGGGCGCGCCATGCTGTGCTTCGCCATGGCGTCAAGCTTGCCCTCGCTGCTGCTGGCCGCGCCGGCGCCGGCCGTCTTGCCGGACACCATGGAACAGCGCCTTCAAGCCTGCATCGCCTGCCATGCGGCCAAGGAGCGCAACGACGCCTTCTTCCCGCGCATTTCCGGCAAGCCAGCCGGCTACCTGTATAACCAGTTGCTCAACTTCCGCGACGGCCGCCGCCAATATCCATTGATGACCTATATGGTCGACCACTTGCCGGACGCCTACCTGCGCGAAATCGCCGACTATTTTTCCGCACAACATCCGGCGCCGCCGCCGGCCCAGGCCAGCGGCGCCTCGGCCGGCACGCTGGAGCGCGGCCGCAGACTGGCCATGCTGGGCGATCCCGCCAAGAAAGTTCCGGCCTGCATCGCCTGCCATGGCCAGCAACTGACCGGCGTCGCGCCGGCGATTCCCGGCTTGCTGGGCTTGCCGCGCGATTACATCAACGCCCAGTTCGGCGCGTGGAAAAACCAGGTACGCCACGCCGACGCGCCCGATTGCATGGCCGAGATCGCCGCCCGGCTGTCGGAAGCGGACATCGCCGCCGTGTCGAGCTGGCTGGGCAGCCAGGCAACCAGCGCCGACATGCGTCCAGCCAACGCGATCGCCCTGCCGCTGCCGATGCACTGCGGCAGCGTGCCGCCATCAGCGGGAGCCGCCATCCAATGAAAAAACTGATACTCAGCGCCGCTATTTTGTTGCTGGCCGCCGGCGCCGCCAAGCGCGTCTTGTGGCCAGCCGACGATCCGATCCCGCCCACCACCAGCAGCGCCGCGCCGGCGCCGGCCGAATTGATCGCCCGCGGCGCCTACCTGGCCAAGGCCGGCGATTGCATGGCCTGCCACACCACCCGGGGCGGTGTGCAATATGCCGGCGGCCGCGCGCTGCCAACGCCGTTCGGCAGCGTCATGTCGCCCAATATCACGCCGGACCAGGAAACCGGCATCGGCAGCTGGAACGCCGACGATTTTTGGCGCGCGCTGCATAACGGCAAGTCGAAAGACGGCCGCCTGCTGTATCCGGCCTTCCCTTACACCAACTACACCAGGATACGCCGCGCAGACAGCGATGCGCTGTACGCCTTCTTCCAGTCGCTGCCGGCGCAGCGCCAGGCCAACCGGCCGCACCAGTTGCGCTTCCCGTACAACCAGCAAATCATGCTGGCCGGCTGGCGCGCGCTGTACTTCACGCCGGCCGTGTTCCGCGAAGACACCGGACAAACCGTCGAATGGAACCGTGGCGCCTACCTGGTGCAGGGCCTGGGCCATTGCGCCGCCTGCCACAGCCCGCGCAGCGCGCTCGGCGCGTCCGACGACAGCCTGTCCGGCGGTTTGATCCCGGTGCTGGAATGGTATGCGCCGTCGCTGCGTTCGGATGCCGAGGCGGGCCTGGGCAATTGGCAAACGAAGCACATCGTCGACTTGCTGAAAACCGGCGTATCGCCGCGCGCCACCGTGTTCGGGCCGATGGCCGAAGTGGTGCGCGCAAGCTTGCAGCATCTGGAAGACAGCGACATCACCGCGATGGCGGTGTACCTGAAAACGCTGCCCGGACCGCAACAGCCGACAGCGCCGCCGCCGCGCGACGATACGCCGAAAGCGCAAGCGGTGCTGGCGGCCGGCGCCAGGCTGTATGACAGCCATTGCGTCGCATGCCACCGGGCTGACGGCAGCGGTTTTCCTCCTGGCTATCCGCCGCTGGCCGGCAACCGCGCGCTGACCACCGAAATAGCGGTGAACCCGATCCGCATCGTGCTCAACGGCGGCTTTGCGCCCGGCACGGCCGGCAACCCAAGGCCGTACGGCATGCCCGCTTTCGGGCCGGTGCTGAACGACCAGGAAGTGGCGGCGGTAGTGACTTATCTGCGCGCATCGTGGGGTAATAACGCGCCGCCGGTCACCGCATTGCAAGTGAACCGCTACCGCAGCGTGCCCTTACATTAAGAGCCTATCCCAGTAGATGAATACGCCCTCTTCTGGCGCTCCTCAAAACATCCATGGCGGCGTTGCATTGCCTTGTCGACCATTTGTACTGCCTACGGCAATGCGCCTTGCCCTGAGCGTTTTGTTCGGCGCTCTAAAACGTTAACGGAACTTGCTCTTGTAACCCGTCTTCAAGTCCAGCGCGAAGCGCACGCCATTGTCGCTCAGTATCACTTCATCGGGCGGTTCTTCGCCGGCCAGCGTGCCGGAAATCACCGGCAAGCCTTCGCCCTTGCGCATCAGCGGGTCGCAGCGTTCGTAGACATTCTTGCAGCCGGTGCCAGCCATCAACGCTTGCACGATCGCCACTTTCCAGGCGTCCACGCCGCCAGCCTGGAATTCGCAGATCAAGTAACCATCGGGGCCGCCAAACAATTCCGCCGCCAGCCCGGACAAGCCGTCTTCGTCGCCCTTGACCAGCGTCAGCAACTGGTTGGCGCCGGCTTTCTGGATGCCGGCGGCGCGCTTTTGCAGCGCGGCCTGGACCCGGCGCTTGATCAGCGCATGGTCGACCGGTTGGTTTTCTTCGAAGGTCCAGATCCGCGCGCGAATTTGCGACTTCGAATTATAGGCGGCACGGGCAATGAATTTCTGGGCCGAGGTTTGTACGATGGCGGTCGAACCCGGCTTCATTTTCTCTTGCGGCTTGCCGTCGACTTTTTCGATCGCCGACGCGTAGATCCAGCGCTCGCCGGCCAGCAAGCTTTTTTCCTTGCCCTGTTTGATGGTGATGATCAGCATGTAATTCCAGTGATAATGACCGGTATTGCCGGTCGGTGTGTCAATGCCGCATGATACCTCATGCCGTCCTGTCGCAGCAGCCCGCATTCTGTCCGGCCTGGCGTGCATTCTGTCGCAGCGCCGTTCCTATCCGGCCCAGCTTGCCTTACCATATACTCATTCACATACAGGATATGACCATGGCAACCACCCTCTCGCGCTCCGGCATCCTGGCCGGCATCATGCTGGCCTGCGGCGCCCTCGCCGTCACCTTGCCGGCCGCTTCCGTGTCGGCGTCGCCACTGGACTGGTTTTCCGGCAGCCGCATCAAAGGCAGCGGCAACTTGCAAAAGCAAACTCGCGAGCCCGGCCATTTTTCCGCGCTGGCGCTGGGCGTGCCGGGCAAGCTCGAACTCCGCTTTGGCAATACCGAAAGCGTGACGATTGAAACCGATGACAATATCCAATCCCAAATCGACACCGCGGTGGAAAATGGCGTATTGCGCATCCGCAGCGCCAAGCGCAACAGTAACTTCTCGCCCACTGCGCTGCGTATCGTGGTGCAGGCGAAAAATATCGACCGTATCACGGTCGGCGGTTCCGGCTCGATACACGCCGAGGTATTGCGCGCGCCGCGCCTGAAAGTTGAAGTCGGCGGTTCCGGCTCGGTCGACGTGGGCCAGCTGGACAGCGAATCGCTGTCGGTATCGATAGGCGGCAGCGGCAACTTCAAGGCGGCTGGACGGAGCAATGATTTCTCGGTCGCCATCGGCGGTTCCGGCAGCGTCAGTGCCGGCCGGCTGGAAGCCAGGACGGTCAATATCAGCATCGGCGGCTCGGGCGAAACGACCGTATGGGCCAGGCAAGCGCTCGACATCAGCATCGGCGGCTCGGGCGACGTCAGTTATTACGGCGCCCCGCGACTGAGCCAAAGCACCCACGGCAGCGGCCGCGTGCGCAAGCTTGGCGAGGCGCCGAATTAAACTTTGCGGAGCGGCCCTGGCGGCTAAGAGCCTATCCCAGTAGATGGATACGCCCTCTTCTGGCGCTCCTCAGTAGCGGGGACTGCGTTGATCGTCGTCGCGTGGCCCGCCACGCGTCCTCCTCACGCCTGGTCCGCGCTACCGATGCGCGGCCAGCAGAAGACGCTCACTACTGGGATAGGCTCTAACTAGTGGCTGACTACGGCGCCAGCCGGCGGGAAATAGGTCAACGCCTTGACCGGCACCGACAGCGCGATGCTTGCGCGCTTCTTGTTCTGGTCTTCGACCACCAGCGTCAACGGCACGTTGTCGCCCTCCTTCAACTGCCGCTTCAAGTTCAGCAGCATGATGTGATAAGCGCCCGACGCCAGGTTCACCGTCTTGCCGGCAGGCAGGTCAAGGCCCGGCACCGCATGCATCTTCATCACCGTGCCGTTCATTTCCATCTGGTGGATTTCAGCGCTGCCGGCCACCTCGGCATGCACTTCGACCAGCCGCGCATCCTGCCGCGCCACCAGCTGCATGAAGGCGCCGGTCGATTTTGCCTGCGGCACGGTAGCGCGTATCCATGGCGCCGTCACCGTCACTTGCGCCAGCGCGCACGTGGCCAGCGCCATGCCGCCCAAAAAGGCGAGTATCTGTTTTTTCATGCCCTGCTCTCCCCAAACTTAACGCTGTGTCTTGACCGGCTCGCGGTCGATTTGCACCGTGGTCACGCTGTCGGTCAGCCAGATCTGGCCATCCTGTATGGTGCATTGCAATTGCATGGTGCGCTGCGCCAGCCTGGCCATCTCTTGCGCCGCATCGGACGGCAAGTTGATGACGGTCAGGTTCTTGGCGCGCTCCAGCTTATTGGCGATCTGTTTCCACCAGATATGGCTGGTCGCGCCATAACTGTACACGATCACCTGTTCGGAACGCCCGCACGCCTTCAGGATACGCTTTTCATCGGGCTGGCCGACTTCGATCCACAACTGGATCGCGCCGGTCAAATCCTTCAGCCACAAGTCCGGCTCTTCGGTGTCGAACAAGCCCTTGGTGAAACTGAGCGCCTCGTCGGCATGGATCGCGTACGCCAGCAGGCGCACCATCATGCGTTCGTCGGTTTCCGACGGGTGGCGCGCCAGCGTCAGCGCGTGATCCTGGTAATAATTGCGGTCCATGTCCGCAATTTGTAAATCGGCTTTGAAAATCGTTGCTTTGAGGGCCATCGTGTACGTCTGCCTAACTGGTATGAATATGAATGATTATTTGAAGACGACAGTCTTGTCGCCATTTTGCAAAATGCGGTGTTCGACGAACCATTTGACGGCGCGCGCCAGCACCACGCATTCGACGTCGCGGCCGATCGCGGTCAGCATGTCGGCGTCCATCGCATGGTCGACCCGCTCCACGTCTTGCTCGATGATCGGGCCTTCATCCAGCTCGCCGGTGACAAAATGGGCGGTGGCGCCGATCAGCTTGACGCCGCGGTGATGCGCCTGGGCATACGGTTTCGCGCCCTTGAAGCTCGGCAAGAATGAATGGTGGATATTGATCGCCTTGCCGGCCAGCGCGCTGCACAGGCCCGGCGACAGGATTTGCATATAGCGCGCCAGCACCACCAGGTCGACCTTGTGGGTCTGCATCAAGTCGATGATGCGCGCCTCCTGGGCCAGCTTGGCTTCTTGCGGCGCGCCGGTAGCCAGCGGCAAATGGTGGAATGGAATGTTGTAGCTGGCCGCCAGTTGGTAAAAATCCATGTGATTCGACACGATGGCCGGGATGTCGACCGGCAGCAAGCCGCTCTTGTAGCGGAACAATAAATCGTTCAGGCAATGGCCGATCTTCGACACCATCAGCATCACGCGCGGCTTGTAGTGCGCATCGTGCAATTGCGCGCTAAAACCCAGGGCTTTCGACAACTCGGCAAAATCGGCGCGCAATTGCACGTCGCTGACCGCGCTGTCTTCCAGCGAAAAATGCACGCGCATGAAAAACAGTTGCGATTGCTGGTCGCCGAACTGCGCCGAATCGATGATGTTGCAGCCGTGTTCGGCCAGGAAGCCGGAAACCCGATGCACGATACCGCGCTGGTCCAGGCAAGACAGAGTCAGAATATATTCGGGATGCGTCATGGTCGCGGCAGTATGAAATAAAGGGACGGCGTAAAGGAACGGCGCGATCATCTCGGCCGGGGCCGTATTGTCGCATGGCTGGAGAAAAAAACACGGTTTTTGAAAAATAGTACGATCGTTCAATTTTGCGGTATAGTGTCATATATACACCTTCTCAAAGGATTAAAATGACAACGACAGTATTGGAGAACCTGCAATTCCGCCTCGCTTCGCGTCCGGTCGGCCCCGCCAAGGCCAGCGACTGGCAGCAAATGACGCAAGTCGTGCCAGCCATCAACGATGGCGACATCATCATCAAGACGCTGTACCTGTCGCTCGATCCGGCCATGCGCGGCTGGATGAACGACGGCAAATCGTATATCCGCCCGGTGGCGATCGGCGAAGTCATGCGCGCCGCCGGCATCGGCCTGGTGGTGGCGTCCAAATCGCCCAAGTTCGCCGTCGGCGACCACGTTTCCGGCGCGCTCGGGGTGCAGCAATACTGGTCCGGCGCGGCCGACGACAAGGCCGGCGCCTTCATCAAGGTCGATGCCGGCCTGGCGCCGCTGCCGACTTATCTGAACGTGCTCGGCATGCCCGGCCTGACCGCTTACTTCGGCTTGCTGGAAGTGGGCCAGCCAAAAGCCGGCGAAACGGTGGTGGTGTCGGGCGCGGCCGGCGCGGTCGGCATGACGGTCGGCCAAGTCGCCAAGCAACTCGGTTGCCGCGTGGTTGGCATTGCTGGCGGTAAAGACAAATGCGATTTCGTCGTCGACCAACTGGGCTTCGACGCCTGCATCGATTACAAGGCCGGATCGGTCAAGGATGGTTTGAAACAACATTGCCCGCAAGGCGTGGACGTATATTTCGATAACGTCGGCGGCGACATCCTCGATGCCGTGCTGACGCGCATCAACAAGAAAGCGCGCATCGTCATTTGCGGCGCCATTTCGCAGTACAACAACACCACGCCGGTCAAGGGCCCGGCCAACTACCTGTCGTTGCTGGTCAACCGCGCACGCATGGAGGGCATCGTGGTATTCGATTACGCCGACCGCTTCCACCTAGGCATCAAGGCGATGGGCCAATGGCTGCAGGAGGGCAAGATGAAAAACAAGGTCGATATCGTGCAGGGCCTGGAAAACTTCCCGCAAAGCCTGGCGATGCTATTCGAAGGCAAGAACTTCGGCAAACTGGTGTTGCAAGTAGCCGACGAATAATTTCTTGCGCTGTTAGCCGGCCCGCGATGCGTCAGCGATTGCGGGCCGGCCTTGCCGGGCTTGCTTGCCCCCTTCCCTTCCTCCCGGTGTTGCGCTTGATACGGCGCAAAACATCATCCCCCCCTGCCCCGCCTTCGCAGCGATACGACAGAACCGTGAGCATTCGCGGAACTTGCTGAACCAGCTTACGTCTACCCCTTTGCTTGTTTCAAGCTCCGCTTCATCCCTTGTTCGGATGGTCTTTTACATTCAAGAATTTTTATGAGGTATTGATATGTTTATGCAAGCCATTACGCCAGCGATTAAATCCCATATGGAAGTACAACTGTCGTTCATCACCGATCTGTCGCGCAAGATGTATGACACGATGCAACGCGTCAGCGCATTGAATCTGCGACTGGCGCAAGACCTGGTCGACACCGCCAACCACACCAGCCAGCAAATGATGACCGCGAAAGACCTCAATGAATTCGCGTCGGCCGCCACCACGCAATTGCATCCGGCCAGCGAAAAACTGCGCCAGTACCAGCAGCAAATGGCCAAGTTGATGGCTGACAGCAACGTTGAAATCAGCAAGACCGCGGAAACGCATATTTCTCAGGCAAGCCGCAGCGCCGCCGCGGTGGCCGATGAAATTGTCCGCAGCGCATCGGCCGAAACGGAAAAAGCCACCCAGCGCCAGCGTGATGTCATGACACAAATGAATGAAGCGGCGCGGCGCGGTTTTGACGTTTTGCCGCAACGGCAAAACGGCAAGGCGCCGCCAACGCATTAAAAGCCCGCAACAGGGCGCTTTGCCGGCCGGGGGGGAAAGCAGCATGTCGGCTGCGGCAAGGCGCATCCAACCAGGAGAACAACATGAACACCACCAAGCAAACCGGAACCACCGCAAGCGATGCGATTGCATTGCTGACCGCCGACCATCAAAAAGTACGCAGCCTGTTCCGCGCATTCGACGACATCAAGGATGACACGGAACAAAGCGATTTGAAAGCCGAACTGGTCGAACAAATCTGTTTCGAACTGACCGTGCATGCGCTGGTTGAAGAAGAAATCTTTTACCCCGCCGTACGCAAGGCGATCAACGATAACGCCTTGATGGACGAAGCCGAAGCCGAACATGGCAACGCCAAGAACCTGATCAAGCAGCTGGAAGAAATGGAAGCCGGCGACCGCCAGCTCGACGCCACGGTGAACCAGCTGTCGCAAGCAATCGAACATCATGTGCAGGAGGAAGAGGGCGACATGTTCATCCGTGTCAAGCAAACCAAGCTTGATACGGCGCAACTGGGCCATCAAATCCAGGAACGCAAGGAAGCCATCGAAAATGACTTCAGCGGCGCACCGGCCTCGGCCGCGACGTCGCGGGGCGCGCCCCGCGAACCGCATCCGGGACGTCCCTGAAACGATGGCGGAATCGCTGCGATTCATGCAAGCAGGAAGGAACTAAGGTCAGCCTTGCTCCTCTAACAAGCGGGGGCAACAAATCCGTGAAACATTTTTGCATGCCCCAGACACAAGCTCGACGCACCCCGCCGCCCCGCTATCGCGGTGGCGGGGACATCAAAAACCCTTACCAGCACCAAGCACAAGGAGATGGACATGGCCACAAATGACCAAGGAAAAGGCAGCAGCGGTTCCAGTAGCCAAACGAGCCAAAGCAGCCAGAAGGATGACACGCAAAGCAGCCAGGGCACGCCGGCAAAAAGTACCGCCAAGCGCGGCTTTGCTGCAATGGATGAAGAGCAGCAACGTGAAATAGCCAGCAAGGGCGGCCAGGCGGCGCATCAAAAAGGCACCGCCCACGAGTTCGATTCGGAAGAAGCACGCCGGGCCGGACAAAAAGGCGGCGAAGCCGTCAGCCGCGACCGCGAACACATGGCTGAAATTGGCCGCAAAGGCGGCGAAAGCCGTCAAGCCGCCAATCGCGGCGAAGACAAAAGCGCCAGCCGCAGCGGCAGCAGCGGCAGCAGCGGCAGTTCCGAGCAAGCCGCCAAGCCATCCCGCCAAAGCAGCAAGACCGATGACAAGCAGTAATGCCTGATCGGGCCGGGACCCGCGTTCCGGCCTGACAAGCCAGCCCTGGCCGGTTTTAGGCTATCCAGCCTGTCATTCATCGGCAACAGTAGCGACGCATCGGCGCCGGGCGGTGCGGCAATGATGCCGTCGGCGCCGGCCTTGCCCTCCGCCAAGCGCACCAGCGATGCCAGCCCGTGGCAATTCAACGCATCCGGGCTGCACTGCCAGCGCACATCATCCCGCGACACCATCGCCAACTGCAACTCTGAGCGCATCTGCAATGGATCGCTGTACCTGATTCGCTTCGTCGAAGAGATAAAAATGTCCTCCTTCAAAGGAGCGAAAACCGGTCTCCGCCCGCGTAAGCCGTGACCATGCCTGCTGCCCCCCGGCGCTCAGCAAATTATCCTGGCGGCCAGCGAAGACGCTGACCGGCACGCCAAGCTGCCCGCTCGGCTCCAGCGGAAAATATTCCTCTACCAGCCGGAAATCCGCTTGCGCCATGCGGACCAGCATATCGCTCAGTTCCCGATGCCTGAAAATCTCGTCCGGGGTGCCGCCCAGTGTTTTAAGATAGCCAAGAATCGGCTCCCTGCCCTGCTTGTATATCGGCTGCGACACGGCTGGCCGGGGACAGCATGGCGCATCCGTGCCGGAAACCCCGAGCCATGCAGGCGGCTGGCCGCGCTGCGCCATATCGAGCGCAAAGCAATACGCCAGCAGCGCGCCCATGCTATGGCCGAATACCGCATAACGGCCCGGCAACAGCGCCTGTAATTGCACCAGATAGCTGCGCACTGCGTTTAATGTCTGCAAAGCCGGCGCACCGGCGCTGCGACCGCGGCCGGGAAGGTCGATCAGCCACACCTCGATGTCTTCGGGAAAAGCGCTGGCCCAGCGAAAGTAAGCCGACGCCGAGCCGCAGGCATGATGCAACACCAGCAGGCGGATCTGCGCGGCGGGGCGCTTCACCGGTATCAATATGGCATTCGAAATAGTCGTCATGTTGAAGGTAATGATCGTCATATCAGCGCTTCGCCGGGTTGCCGCAGGCAGCAGCCACGCGTACCGGCCACAGGCCGTACAGCGCGGTAAGCGCCACCAGCACACTGACGCCGGCCCACACGGCCTGCACGCCTGCGATGCCGATCAGGTAGCCAAGCAGCAAGGAAGAAAGCACGCTGCCCAACTGAAACGCCACGGAAAAGAAGGATAAGGCGGTTGATCGAAAATGATCCGGCGCGTGCTGGTGCAGCAGTGCGTTGATCACGCCGCCGGCGATGCCAAGGAATAATGCGGTCAGCACCAGGAAAATCCCCAGGTGCGCCGCTTCATGCACCCTGGCCGTCATGAACAGTCCGCCTGCCAGGCCCGATAAAGAAAAGGCGACAGCCGCTGCGGGCCGGGCTGAAAATATCCGCAAGACAATAAAAGACAGCCAGCCGCCCACTCCTTTGACGACCAGCATCAAGGTCAGGAACAGTCCGAACACCCAGGTGCTGCCGGTCGCCGGCAGTATATTCTTGAGCACCACCGGCCAGTAGCTTTCCAGGATGGAGATCACGCCGCCCAATAGCATGAAGCGTAAAAGGAGCTGGCGGATGTTGAGCTCTCCCCAGGCAAACAGGATCAACTGGCGCAGATGGCCGGTCAGCTTGACGGAAGCGGGACCGCCCCCGATCCGCTCCGACTCTGGAAACAGCCGCGGCGTCAGCCACAGCAGCAGCAGGAACAGCAAGCCGGATAAGCCGAAACCGGCCTTGTACGGATTGGCGAACAGATGCCGCCCCAGCAAGTCCGGCAAGAAGCCGCCGATCAGGGAAAATAGCGCCATGCCCAGGGCCGCGGACAATTCCGCAAAACCCAGGTGATAGGGAATCCGCTCGCTGATGCCGCTGTCGCGCAACAGCTGGACATACCAGGCGTCGACGGTCCCCGAATTCATCGCACGGGCCATGCCAAAGCAGGCCGCGGCCAGAAACAGCAATGGCTTTTGATCACACAGCAGCATGATGCCGCAGCCTGCGCCATTGGTCAGCAGCGACCAGCGATAGGCGCGCAGGCGGCCGAGCCGGTCCGCCAGCGCGCCGAACGGCAGTTCCAGCATGACCGTGGACAAGCTGAACAAGGCGGCGAACAAACCGATCTCGAACAGCGAAAAACCCGCGTGAACCAGCAGCAGCGTCAACACCGGCAAGATCAAGCCGAAGCTGCCCCACATCAAGGCCTGCTGGCAACGGAAGCGCAGATGAATGCTCATGAGCGCCGGCCCGCGCCGCCGCCGGACTGGAAGACCAGATAGTCGCCATCCTCGGCCGTGCCGCTGCCCGTCTGTACAAAGCCGCAGGCGCGATAGAAAGCGGCGGCGGCATGGTTGCGGCACAGGCATTTCAATGAATATGCCTGCAGCGGCCAGCCGGGTAGCGCGGCCAGCAAGGCACGCCCTATCCCTCTCCTGTGCTGGCGGTAATCGACGTACAGGTGGTGGATGAAATGATCGGCCTCCCACACCGACACAAAACCGGCCAGCGCACCCTCGGCATTCTGCGCGACCAGCATGGTTTCGCCCTGCGTCTGGCGTTCGAGATCAGCCAGCTCGAAGGTAGCGCCGGCCATCCACGTATACGCCTGGCGGCGCGTGGCCAGGAACAGCTCGCGCAACGCGGCCAGATCGGCGCCAGTCGCCGGACGGACATTAATGTGTTGCATAGCCACCCTTCCGATGCAAGATCATGGCCGCCTCAGATCGGCAGACTGGCCAGCACATCGGCCACAAAGCGCTCGGTATCCCAGCTACGGTCAACCGTCGCGCCCAAGCGGGTGATGACCAGCTGGCGGGAAGGAATCACCACCACCAGTTGATGATTAAACCCGTCCAGCCTGACCATATCGTCGGGCAGCGACATGAAATGCTTTTTGCCCGCAAGCGGCTGATTCAGCCACAGATGGGCGCCATACAGCCCTTCCGGCTGATTCGATTGCGCTGTCGACATGAAACGGATCCAGTCGCGGCTGACGATCTGCTGTCCATCCCAGTTCCCCTGCTGCAGTATCAGTTGGCCGATGCGGCTCCAGTCGCGCGCCGAGGCCAGCATATAACTGCCGCCGACCAGGTTGCCGGCGGCATCCGGCTCAATGCTGGCGCTGTGGATACCCAGCGGTTCGAACAGGCGACGGCGCGCAAAGCCGACAATGTCCAGCGGCTTTGCCGAGATCGCCTGCGCCATGACTTTCGCCAGCAGCACGCTGCTGCCGCTGTTATAACTGATCTCGCTGCCTGGCTGGGTTTTCAGCGGGCGGCTGGAAACATAATGCGCCATGTCGGCCGACTGGTACAGCATATTGGTGGTGTCGGTTCCCGGCATATAGTGTTCTTCGTAATCCAGGCCGCTAGTCCATTGCAAAAGATTTTGCAGCTGTATCCGGCGCCGCGGGTCGGCCGGCGCCGACCAGTCCGGCAACAACGCATCTTGTCCCAGCGCCAGTTTGCCATCCTGCACCAGCACGCCGGCCAGCAGCGCGGTGACCGTTTTCGTCATGGACCAGCCCAGCAGCGGCGTATCCGGGCCGATGCCGGACGCATAACGTTCGGCCAGCAAGCGGCCATTGCGCATCACCACCAGCGCCTGGGTATTCCTCAGCGACGTGGCGCTCGGCTCTTGCATCGCCTTGTCCAGCACCTGTTGCAAACGATCTTGTTGAGCGGCCTCGCCGGCAACCGCGGGCTCGGCTTGATGTTGAACTTTCGACAATGCGATGCCCGTGGCTTGATGTATCAATGTCGCGACATCGGTATCCACCATCAGGGTACAGCCCAGTCCAGGCCGGTACAAGGCGCTGACGGGGCGAATGAAGCCCAGGCCCGAGGCGCGCACGGTTGCCAGGCTGCGGTCGACCTGATAGCTCACCATCCGCAGCAAGGGATTGATCGGCGCGACCTCGCGCCGGAACACCACGTCGGCATCGCGGCCCGCGACCAGTGCCTGGGTGCACAGATAATGGGCGGCATAGCCGCTAGCCACCGGCATGGCCCAGTACAGCGCCGCGGCGCCGGCCAGCAACAGCAGCACGACGACTGCCGCCAGGCTTTTCCACAGCACGGAAACAAACCGCCATTTTCGAGGGTAAGACTCAGACATGTAATTCCTTTTGATAAGTAATGGTACAAAGTACGACGCTGGGCCGGGCTCGGCCGCTGGCGGTCACAAGCTGATTTCCTTTTTCAGATAAAGGCGCTCGGACCAGATGTCGTGCTCGCGGCAACGTTCGATGAGTTTGTCGGATTCGACGATAGGCAACGACTGCTCGGTGTAGTCGATACTGGAGATGAACTTGAGCCAGGGCTCGGCGCCCATCGCATAAACAAACACTTGGCGCGGTCCGAAGCACTGGATCAATGGCCAGGCGCGCATGCTGTCCGATCCGTTGAGGCGGCGGTTCTGGTCGAATTTCCGGCTCAGCGGCTGCTTCAGCAATGCGCCGTACAACCACGACATCGGTGCGCCTTCGCACTCCATTCCCAGGAAGATGGTATCGATGCGGCCGATAATCTTCACCGCGCGCTGATACAGCTCCGGCTGTAAATTATTCGAATCGGCGGCGAACAGCATGCTTTTGCCGGCAACCTTGAGCGCGAACGCCGCCTTGGAGGCGATATGCAAATCGCCATGTTCGCCGAGGAAGGGCAGCGCGGTAATTTCACCGCCGGCAACAGCCAGCGTATCGAATTCGCTCACTTCGATGATGCGTTCAAAGCCGCACGCCTGCAAGGCCAGCTTGATCGATGGATCCTGCATGAAGCCGGCATGGCTGCGCGGCACGATCAAGGTGCCGATGCGGTGGCGCAGTTGCAGCAGGCTTTCCAGGACGATGTGATCTTGATGGTTATGCGTCAGCAAGACGTAGTCGATGCGTTCGGGCAGGTCGGCAAACGTAAACGGATCGCTGCCCGGTTCCAGCGGATAACCGACGATAGGATCGGTCATCAGGCTGAAACCGTCGGTTTCCACCAACACGGTGGCATGATTGAAATAGCGCACGCGCACCTGGCCGGCAGCACGCCCGGCGCTGGCCGGACGCGCCTCCGGCGGGGTATCGGTGAACCATGCCTCGACCTGCTCCCGCTTGCTGTCGCCGCCTTCCACATGGACCAGCAATGCATCGATCAACGCCGGGCTGGCGCCATCGATGCGCGAGGCAAACAACTCATCGTACAGCGCGTCCCTGAACGGCAGCCTTATCTGCGCCATATGCGGCTGTGCGATCCTGGGCGTGCTCATCATGAAACTGCGAGTATCGCTGCTGGCCAGGAATCCATTCACGCTTTGCAGCGCCGGAAGATAATACTCGCTCTCGTATAACAGGCTTTCGATAAAGCGGAACGATGGGTGACCGCTGAGGTCGTAGCCAAGTTCGACCAGTCCGCGCAGTCCGGCGGGAATTTCCGGATAAAGGGAAGAAAGGCTGTCGCCGTCGCCCTTTTCGGCCAGCAACGCATCCAGCTCGCGCATCGCCTCTGCCAGTTCGAGCAAGGCGGTGCATTTCACTTTGCTGCTCGCAATCAACTCCTCGATCACAGCGACAATTTCCTTGCCACCATTCAGGAACGGACCGCCCGCCATTTTTTCGGCTGAACGCTTGTGCAACTCCGGCGCCTTGACAAACGATTCCATGATGCGCAGCTGCGAATTCTTCAGCACCATCGCATAGGTTGCCGGCTGCACCAGGAAGGTCCAGGCATACCATTGGTTAATCAGCGGTTCGAATACGACATTAGGTTTCAGGTATATTTTCTTATTCATCATGATGCTCGTTTACAAGGGATTGTTGTTCGGCGGCCTGCAACAGAATCGCCGACAAATGCTGGCGCCATGCCAGCATCACGGATTCGATCGAGGCCTGGTCATGCAGCGCCGCGCTGTAGCGGCACTCCAGCAGCACTTGCTCGTCGCGCACCAGCGCCACCAGGTTGAGGCAATGCGAGCGCCGGGCCAGCGGCGCCCGGTCTTCCGCGACGCTTTCCGGCGCCTGTGAAAACAGGCCGGACGCATGCGCCGCCGGCGCCGACACGAAATCGATGCTGACTTCCGGATGCGTCATGCGGTGCCAGGCGTCCTTGCGGCTGTCGTCGTCCGGCGCCGGCAAGCGCTCGTAGCCCAGCGCGGCCAGCGGCATCCGTTCCAGCCGCTGTTCCAGCGCCAGCAAGCCCGGCAAGCGCCGGTAGTCGCCATCGGCAGCGATGTACAGCGGCACGTCGCAGACAAAGCAGCCGACCGTCGCCGCCACCTCCGGCTGGTCCAGCCAGTCGCGGCCATGGCGTCCGAGATCGGCGACCAGCGCGCCGCCGGCCCAGGCGCGCAGCGCGCCGGCGGCGGCGGCGATGACCGCCGTCGCCGCCTTGACGCCGCGGCGGGCCGGCAGTTCCAGCAATAGCGCGCCGGCACTCTCGGCATCGAGCACATGGTGAATCACGCGCTGGCTCGCTTCGCTATTTTCACCAGCGCGGTCGCGCGGCAACGCGACGTTCTCCGTCATGTCCGCAAAATATGACAAGGTCGCGCCGTTGCGCAGGCTATTGGCCAGTTGCTGGTCCAGCTGCCGCATATAGTGCGGATAGGCGTGGTCGGCCGTCACCGCCTGTCCCTGCACTTGCGGCAGGCCGGCATGGTTCAGTTGCCGCTGGTAGCCGCGCGACAAGTCCTGCAGCAGCACGGACCAGGCATGGCTATCGGCCAGCAATCCATGCATCAGGATAAACAGGCGATCATTGCCGTCCGGATAACGCAGATGCGCAATCCGCAGCAACGGCCCCTGGTCCAGTTCAAACGACAACTGCAAGGCGCCGCTGTGCTCCAGGATAAAGGCTGCCGGGTCGTCCAGCTGGCGCAGGTCGTGGCTGCTGCACACCGTCCGCGGCATGGCCTCATCGAACGGCTGGATGCGGCCGTATCCGGCGCCGCGGTCGAACACGCAACGCAGGCCGGCATGCCGCTGCAACAAGTCGCGCACCGCGCCCAGCAAGACCTCTGGCTGCAATTGCCCCGCCGCGCGCACCAGCAAGGAACGGTTCCAGTGGGCGGCGCTATCGCGCTGCAACTGCCGCAACTGGTAAGGACTCAGCGGAAAATCCATGCCGCCCGGCTGTGCCGAAGCGGGACTGGTCCACGGTTGCATGCGGCCGGCCAGATCCTCAAGCGTCGGGCTATTGAAAAATTCCCGCGGATCGAGCGACCAGCCGTGGTGATTTAACTGGGATATCGCACGCAGCACCAGGATCGAATCGCCGCCCAAGCCGAAGTAATTGTCGCGAAGATCGACATGGGACAGCTGCAACACGCTGCGCAACACCGTGCCCAGCGCCTGCATGGCGGGCGTCAGCGGCGCATCCCGATGGACCTCGGCGCGAGCTTCGATCGGCGGTAATTGCTGATAATCCGTTTTATCGCCGGCCGTTTTCGGCAATGCCGCCAAGATGACCAGCGCATGCGGCACCAGATGGGCCGCGGCGGCGCCGCGCAATTGCCGCATCAGCTGACGCACGTCGGCAAGATGGCCATCCTCCAGCACCACGAATGCTTCGATGCGGGTCTGGCCTCGTTGATCCGGCTCGCCTGGCGCCACGCGCACCGCCGCTTCGCGCACCGCCGGCAAGTCCAGCAGCACCCGTTCCACCTCGGCCAGCTCGACGCGGATGCCGCGCACCTTGACCTGGCGGTCGCGCCGCTCCAGGAACACGATATCGCCCGCGGCGTTGCGTTTGACCATATCGCCGGTGCGGTACATCCTGGCTCCGGCTTCGCTGCGGAAGGGATCCGGCATGAAACTTTCAGCCGTCAGGTCCGGCCGGCCCAGGTAAGCGCTGGCCAGCGCGCTGCCGCCCAGATACAGCTGGCCGCGGCAAGACGCCGCGACCGGCTGCAAATGCTCGTTCAGAATATAGGCGTAGCTGCCCGGCAGCGGCTGGCCGATCGCCACCTCGCCAGGCGGAACCGGCTGGAGCAAGTCGCAGGCATGCACAATCGATGTGATCACGCTCTCGACCAGGCCATAGGCATTGACCAGTTCCGCCCGGCTGCCGGCAACCGTGCGCCACTCCCGGACCGCCGCCGGATCGACCCGTTCGCTGCCGGTGATCAGCAACCTCAGCGCCGAAGGCAGGCGCGCCCTTCCCGACGCCATTTCAGCGACCCAGGCGCGCCAGAACGATGCCGGCAGATTGGCCACCGTAGTCCCATATTGCTCCAGCCAGTCGCTGAAAGCGGCCATCGACGGCCATCCGGCCTTATCGCCTATCAGCACGCAGGCGCCGGCGTGCAGCGCGGTGAAGATTTCCTCCAGCGAGACGTCGAACGCCAGCGAAGAAAATTGCAGCACCCGGTCGCCCGCCGTCATGCGGTAGGCCAGATGCAAGGCCTGTATTTTATGGCTCAGCGCACGATGGCTGACTTCCACGCCTTTCGGCGTACCGCTGGAACCGGAGGTGAACAGGGTGTAGGCGCAGGCCGCGGCCGGCAATTGCGCCGGCAATCGCGCCAGCGCCGCCGCGCCGCCGTCCGCCATCAATTCCTCGGCAGGCAGCAGCGGACAATCTTGCCACGATGGCGCGGCGGTCGGGCCGGCCACCAGCAAGACCGGCCTGGCCTGGCTCAGGATCGCTTCCTGGCGCGGCTGCGGCGCGCCAGGATCCAGCGGCAGGTAGCTGGCGCCGCAGCGCAGGATGCCGAGCATCAGCGTGATCGCCGGTATCCCGGACGGCAGGCATAGCGCGACCCGCTCGCCGGCTTGAATACCGCGCGCGAGCAGGTTGCCGGCCACGACATCCATGCCATGCGCCAGTTCGGCATAAGTGACGGACTGATTTCCGGCGACGATCGCCACGGCGCCGTTATCCGGACGCACGCTGCCGGACAGCAAGCTCAGCAAGTCATGCGCCGCGGGCAGGCTGGCCGGCACAGGGTCGCAACTGCTGAGAAACTGTTGCCGCTCGGCTTCAGGCAACAGGCAGACGGCATGCAGCGGCAAGGCGCCGCGGCTGGTCATCAGCATCAGCGCCTGCTGGAACTGGCGCGCCATTTGCGACATCGCATGGTCATCGAACAGGCCCGAGCGATATTGCAGCACGCCGGAAAAACCTGTTCCCTGGCGATACAGATTGAGCGTCAGGTCGTATTCGGCGACCGCCTCGCCGATTTCCTCGAAAGAAATATCCACATCGCCAACGGCGAAATTGCGGGTCGGTTCGTCCTGCATCGAAAACACCACCTGGAACAAGGGCGTCAGGTTGGCGTTACGCTGGCCGCCATGCTGCTCCACCAGTTTTTCGAACGGATAGTCTTGATGGCTTTGTGCCGCCAGCACGCTGCTGCGCACCAGGTCGATCCATTGGCGCAGATCGGCGGCGCCGGCCAGATCGACCCGCAGCACGATCATGTTGACGAAAAAGCCGACCATTTCCTCGATCTTGCGACTGGCGCGGTTGGCGACCGGCGAACCGAGCACCAGGTCGCGTTGCCCGCCATGCTGCGACAGCACCAGCAAGAATGCCGACAGGAACACCACATACGGCGTGGTCCGCAGTTCGCGGCACAGTTGCTCCAGCAATGCGGACTGGGCGGCGTCGATAGTGAAACGATGTTCACGCCCGATAGCGGAATTGCCTGCGCCGCGCTCGGCCCCCAATTCAAGTACCGGCAAGTCCTGCAACTGGCGCTGCCAGAACGCCTGGTGGGCGGCGAAGCGGCCGTCGGAAAAATCGGAACGCTGGGCGCCGCTGTAGTCCGCATAGTCCCATTCAAGCAGCGGCAAAGCGGGCGCCTGGGCGCGGCTGATGGCGTGGTAGAAGGCGCCCAGGTCGCGTGCGATCACCTTGAATGACCAGCCGTCCACCACCAGGTGGTGAAATACCATCAACAAACAACAATGGTCGCTGGAAAACTCCAGCAATACGGCACGCAATAACGGTGCGCGATCCAGCTGAAAAGGCATGGCCATCTGTTGCGACAATTGCTGCGCCAGGAAAGCCTGCGCCGATTCTTGCGACTCCGCCGGGTAGCGGATAATCGGCAATTCCAGCGCGACGGCGCCATGCACGCACTGATAGTCGGCTTCGCCATGGCCGACATGGAACGAGGTGCGTAGCGCCGCATGCCGCTTTACCAGTTCGCCCAGCGCCCATTCCAGCGCGCGCCGGTCGACGTTGCCGCGCAAATGGATGCATTGCGGAAGATGAAACACCGCTCCGCCCATGCCAAGCCGCTCCGAGGTCCACAAACGCCCTTGCTGGAAAGACAGCGGAGCCTGGCGATAGGACGGCGCTGCCTGCGGCGCGGGCCCGGCCAGCGTCGCTTCCAGCGCGGGCGGCGCGGGCGGCGGATTTGCGCTTGCCGCCAGCGCGGCAGCCAGGCCGGCGATGGTCGGGTGATCGAAGAATGTCACCAGCGGCAATTCGATCCGCAGGCGCTCCTGGATGCGCACCAGGATGCGTCCCGCCAGCAGCGAGTCGCCGCCCAATTCGAAGAAATCGCTGGTCGGCGCGATATCGCGGTGTCCCAGGCATTCGGTCCAGATTTCCTGCAGCACCCGTTCCGTCGCGGACAGCGGTCGTGCCAGGCTGGCGGCCGCAGGGACCGCCGCCGCGCTGGCGTGAGATGCGACGGCGGCGGCAGCGGCGGCCGGTTGCGCTTGAACGGCCGGCAGCGGCTGTTTATCCTCGGGCGGCAGCGGCAGCCAGAAGCGGCTGCGCTCGAAAGGATAGCCGGGCAGCGGCAGCCGCTTGCGCGGCTCGTCCCGATACGCATGGCGCGTATGCAGGCGGGCGCCGCGCGACCACAGGCAGCCATGGTTTTCGCTCAGCGCCTGCGCACTTTCGACACCGCGCTGTACGCTGGTCAGCACCAGTTCGGCTGGAACCAGGCGATGAATCCGGACCAGGCCGGCCAACAGCTCGCCCGGGCCGATTTCAAGCCACAGCGCCTTGCCCATCGCGGCAAGTTCCCGCACGCCGTCGGAGAAACGGACCGTGCCCAGCATGTGCGCGGCCCAGTAATCCGGATCGGTGGCCTGCCCGGCCGTGATCAGTTTTCCGCTCAGGTTCGAGATAAACGGAATCGCCGGCTGCGCCAGCGTCATGCCGGCGCAGTAGGCCGCCAGTTGCCGCGCCGCGTCCGCCATCAGCGGCGAGTGGAACGCATGCTCCGAGACCAGGCGCGATTGGCCTATGCCTTCTGCGCCGAGCTGCGACGCAAAGCGCTGGATCGCCTCGACACTGCCGGCAACCACGCATTGCAACGGCGCGTTGACGGCGGCAAGGCTCAGTTCGGCCGGCAGGCGGGCCAGTAATTCCGCTTCCGGCAGCGCCACGGCCAGCATCGCGCCCGGCTGCCGGGCCTGCATCGCGGCGGCGCGCCAGGCCACCAGCCTGACCGCGTCAGGCAAGGTGAAGACACCGGCGCAGCAGGCCGCCACCAGTTCGCCCAGGCTGTGGCCGATCAGGTAGTCGGGCCGCACGCCCAGCGCGTCCCAGGCTTGATACAAAGCGTACTGGTAGGCGAACAGCAAGGGCTGCACGATGCGGGTTTCCGTCGCCGCGGTATCGGCAAACATGATCGACTTGAGCTGGGTGCCGAGCTCCGCGTCGAACAACGCGCACACCTGGTCCAGCGCCACCCGAAACGCCGGCACTTCCTGGTACAGCCGGCGTCCCATGCCGGGCTTTTGCGCGCCCTGGCCGGGAAACAGGAATACCACCGGCAAGTCCTGGTCGACGGTTTCGCTGCCGGCCAGCTCGATGGTGGACAAGCCCTCCAGCGCCGCCTGCAGCGTATCGGCCACCAGATAAGCGCGCCATGAAAAATCGCGCCGTCCGGCCTGCAGGCTGTAAGCGACATCGGCAAGCTCCAGGCCGGGCTGCCGCTGCAAGGCGGTGGCCAGGTTGGCCGCCATGCCTTGCAGCGCATGCGGGGTTTGGGCCGACAGGCGCAGGCAATGGAAACGCTGCGCGGACGGCGTGGCGGGGCCCGCTTCGACCGCCTCCAGTATCAGGTGCGCATTGGTGCCGCCGATCCCGAAGGAACTGACGGCGGCGCGCAGCGGCGTGGCGCCGGGCTCGAAATCGTGCGGCTCGGAATTAATCGCAAAGCTCCCCGGCTCCAGGCCCAGTAAAGGATTGAAGGATTCAAAATGCAGCGTGGCCGGCAAGCGCCGCCGCTGCAGGACCAAGGCCGCCTTGATCGCGCCCGCCACGCCGGCGGCGCTGTCCAGATGGCCGATGCTGCTCTTGACCGCGCCCAGCAGGCACGGCGCACCGTCCGCGCCGCGCTGGCCATAGGTGGCCTTCAGCGCCGCCACTTCGACCGGATCGCCGAGCGCGGTTCCCGTGCCATGGGTTTCCACATAGGAAATCGATTCCGCCGCGACGCCGGCCTGCGCCAGCGCCGCCCGGATCACCCTGGTCTGGCCTTCCGGACTCGGCGCCGTATAGCCGACCTTGTGATGGCCGTCATTGTTGATCGCCGAGCCCTTGATGACGGCATACACATGATCGCCATCGCGCAGTGCCTGGTCATGCCGCTTCAGCAGCACCATGCCGACGCCGCTGCCTTCGACCGTGCCGCTGGCTTGCGCGTCGAAGGCGCGGCAATAACCATCGGCCGAAAAAATCCCGCCGTTGCGGTACAGGTAGCCCGGCACGTCATCCGTGTTGATCGAGGACGCACCCGCCAGGGCCATCTGGCAGTCGCCATTCAGGATCGCCCGGCTGGCCATGTGCATCGCCACCAGCGAGGTCGAACACGCGGTGTTCAAGGTGATCGCCGGTCCGGTCAGGTTGAGCCGGTAGGCGATCTGGGTGGCCGGCTGGTTCAGCACATTGATCTGGTAATGTCCCAGCGCGGTCACCACCTGTTCATTGCCCAGCACATGCTTCAGCAGATAATTGCTGGCGCCGCTGCCGACATATACGCCGACGTCGATACCCGCTTGCGGCAGCGCATAACCGGCATTTTCCAGCGACAGATAGGCATGCTCCAGCAGCTTGCGCTGTTGCGGATCCATGATTTCCGCCTCGCGCGGCGTATAGCCGAAGAAAGCGGCGTCAAAATTGCAGGCATCGGCCATCACGCCTTTGGCGGACACGAAGCGCGGATTGGCCAGCAGGCTGTCAGGCACGCCTTGCTGGCGCAGCGTGGCGTTGTCGGCGCGGGTAATGCCATCGCGTCCGCCGATCAGCATCGACCAGTATTGATCCAGCGTCGCGGCGCCCGACACGCTGGCGCTCATGCCGATGATGGCGACGTCGGCCGCGCTGCCGGTCGACCAGCCGGCGACCGGCTGCGTGGCAGCGACGGCGGCGGCGACCTCGGCGCTGGACAACCACTTGGCAAGGGCCCGCACCGACGTGTGGCGGAACAGCTGGTCGATCCCGATGTCCTTGCCGAAATGGCTGCGCAGCCGTATCTGGCACTGGATCAGGGCCAGCGAGTGGCCGCCGATATCAAAGAAATTGGCGTCCGGATCCACGTCGGCCAGGCCCAGGATATCGCACCAGATCGCCGCGATCGCCGTTTCCGCGGCATTCAAGTCATATTTCCTGGCGGCCGCCGACGGGCCGTCGATCACGCAAGTGAGCAATTGCTTGCGATCGATCTTGCCACTGGAACTGCACGGCAAGGATTCCATTTCAACAATCACATCCGGCACCATATACGCCGGCAGATATTGCTCGGCATGGGCCTTGAGTTCGCCCGCGGCAAAGGCCGGCACGCCGCCGCGCTCGACGAATGCGCACAGTTGCGCGGCTTGCGTGCCATGCGCACGGACCACCACGGCAACCTTGGCCACGCCGGCGTAGCGGCCCAGCACGGACTCGACCTCCCCCGGCTCGATGCGGAAACCGCGCAATTTCACCTGCTGGTCGCCACGGCCCAGGAATTCGATCTCGCCGTTGCGCTCGAAACGGGCCAGGTCGCCGGTCCGGTACAGGCGGCCGTCGTTAGCGCCGCCGTAAGGATTGTCGAGGAAACGTTCAGCCGTCAATTCCGCCTGGTTCAGGTAGCCGCTGGCCAGCGCGCGGCCGGACAAATACAGCTCGCCCACCGCGCCGATCGGCAACCGCGACAGATCCGGCGCCAGGATATGGGTGCCGATGTCGCCCACGGCCTTGCCGATCAGCACTTGATCGCCGCTGCAGCGCGAGATGGTCGCGTAGATGCTGGCCTCGGTCGGACCGTAGGCATTAAACAGTACGGCTTGCGGCAATTTCTGCCTGGCCAGCGCCGCCGTCGCCGGCAGCAATGCTTCCCCTGCGGCAAAGATTGCTTTCAGCGGACCGTCCCCGTCCAGCTGGTTCGCCTGCAGGAACAGGTGCAGCATCGACGGCACGAAATTGACCACCGTGACGCCGCTGTCGGCAATCAGCCGCGCCAGGTAGACCGGATCGTACTGGCCATCCTGGCGCGCGATCACCACCGCGGCGCCGGCCAGGAAAGGCCATAACAT
The DNA here is from genome assembly GCF_000723165.1 of Janthinobacterium agaricidamnosum NBRC 102515 = DSM 9628. Classification (NCBI taxonomy): domain Bacteria; kingdom Pseudomonadati; phylum Pseudomonadota; class Betaproteobacteria; order Burkholderiales; family Oxalobacteraceae; genus Janthinobacterium; species Janthinobacterium agaricidamnosum. Next base: position 1,529,371 of record NZ_HG322949.1, on the reverse strand, counting down.
TTCCGTCAGCGACACATCGAAGGAAACCGAGGTTTTCCACAGCACCCGGTCGGCGCTGCACAGCGGGTAGTGCTGCTGCAGGTCCTGGAACAAGGCCAGCACGCCATCCTGCCGGCACAGCACGCCTTTCGGCGCACCGGTGGAACCCGATGTATACAAGATATAACCAAGGTCGGTGGACTGCACCGGCGCCGGCGCGACCGCTGCCAGGTCCGGCGCCAGCGCCAGCGCAGCGCAGCTGACGAAGCGGATCGCATGCTGCCGCAGGAACGGCGGCGCCGCGTCGCTGCCGACGATCAGGCAGGGCTGCGCATCGGCCAGCATGTAGTCCATCCGCAGCTGCGGCAATGCCGGATCCAGCGGTAAATAGACCGCGCCCAGCCGGAACAGCGCCAGTACCGTCAGCAGGCCGAGCGCCGAACGCTCCGCGCACAGCGCGACCGTGGCGCCTTTTTGCACGCCCATGGCGCTCAATGCCGCGGCCAGCTGCCCGCTGCGTTCGGCCAGCTGCGCGTAACTGATATGCTCGGCGCCCTCGATCATCGCCACGGCATCCGGCTGGCGGCGCGCGACCGCCAGCAACCGCTCTCCCAGGCTGGTCGCGTCGACCGCGCAGCCGGGTGTGCCCCACTCGGCCAGTTGCCGTTCGCTGGCGTCAGGCAGCCAGGCCGGCGCATGCGCCTGGCCCGCCAGCCGCAGCAAGGCCTGCTGCTGCACGTGGGCGATCTCGGCGACATCCTGCGCATCGAAGGCATCGCTGCGGTAGCTGATCCAGCATGCCAGTTGCTGGTCGCTGGCCGACAGTGAAAAGTCGAACTGGATCGGAAAGCTGTTCACCGCATGGCCGTCGCGCGATTGCAGCATCAGCTGGTCGGCCGGCGCCAGTTGCCGCAGTATGTGGAAACTGGTGTAGTTGAACAGCACTTCGCCCAGCTCGACGCCGCCGGCCGCCTGGCGGATTTGTTGCGAGGGATAGAAGCGGTGGCCGTAGATGCGCGATTCGGTCGCGAACACCATGCGCGCCTGTTCGATGGCGGGCGCGTCCTTGCTGCAGACGGCGCGCAGCGGCACCGAGTTCAGGAACAGGCCGACCACCTTGTCCGCATCCTCGGTTTCCGGCCGGACGTGGGTCACCATCGACACGACGACATCGTCCTGTCCGGTTAATACGCCGAGCGCATGCAGATGCGCGGTCAACAGCACACTTTTGAGCGGCACATTGGCGCTGCGCGCCAGTTCCTGCAACGCGGCCGCCAGTTCGGCGGAGATGGCGACCTGCAGGTGCGCGACCGCCTCCTCCTGCCGCGGCGCTGCAAGCGCAGCCTGCGGCTTGCGGCGCAGCGACGTGGGCCGCACATCGGCCAGCATGTCGCGCCAAAAATCCCGGTGCGCGTGGTTGGCAAGCGCGGCGCTTTCCAGCGCGATGAAGTCGCGATACGTGGTCTGTACCGGCTGCCAGGACAGCGGCGTTCCCGTCAATAAAGACAAATACTGCTGCAGGAATTCGGTGGTCAGCGTCGCTTCGCTCCAGCCGTCCAGGATCGCGTGATGAAAGCTCCAGACCAGCTTGAAGCGGCTCTGGTCGAGCTTGAAGACGAAAGCGTGGAACAGCGGCGCCTGTCCGAGATCGAAGCGCCGGAAGCGTTCCTGATCCATGAACTCGCGGATGCGGGCCGCCTGCTGCGCGTGGTCCAGCTGGCGCAAGTCGGCCACCGTCAGCGGAATGGTCGCCTGTCCATGCACCAGTTGCAGCGGCACCGTGAAATTTTCCATGTCGAGCGAGGTGCGCAGCAAAGGATGGCGCGCCGCCAGCCGCGCCAGGCTCTCGGCGAGATGGTCTTCATTGCAGGGATGCGTCACGACGTAACCGATCACGTCGTGGTACAGGCTGGAGTTGCTGTGCAGGTGACTGTGGTAGAGCATGCCCAGCTGCAGCTGGCTCAGCGGATAAGCGTCGCTGACCCCGGCCGGCAGCCGCGCCGCATCAGCCGCGCTGAGCAAGGCTGCCTGCGGCGCACTGTCGATCGCAGCCGCTGCGGGCAGCGGCTGGCGGGCCTCAATGAAGGCGCTCAGCGCCTCGATGCTTTGGCTGGCGAATAAATCCTGGATATCGAATTCGATGCCCTGTTCCTGGGCCTTGGCCTTCAGCCGGATGGCCAGCAGGGAATCTCCGCCGAGATCGAAAAAGCCCTCGCCGATGTCAAAACCGCCGCGCCCGAGCACGTCTTCCCATAATCGATACAGGCGTTGCTGCAAGCCGCTCAGTTCGCGCACCGGCACGGTTCGTTCCGGCTGCGCCACCGACAGGCGCGGCAATGCCGAGCGGTCGATCTTGCCGTTCGGCGTCAGCGGCATGGCCTGGACCTGGCAATAGCGCGCCGGCTGCATATATTCCGGCAACATGCCCTGCATATGCCGGCGCAATACCGCCTCTTCCGGCACCACGGCGGCATCGGCGCCGGCGCTCCAGTACAGCACCAGTTGCTTGTCGCCCTGGGGCGTGACATCCGCCACCACGGCCGCGCTCTGTACGCCTTTGCATTGCAGCAAGGCTGCTTCGATTTCCGCCGGTTCAATCCGAAAACCTCGCACCTTCAGTTGGCGATCGCCGCGCCCCAGGTAACGCAGCTGGCCGTCGTTGCCCCACATGCCGAGATCGCCGCTGGCATACATGCGCGCGCCCGGCTGTGCGCTGAAGGGGTCCGGCAAAAAGACGCCGGCAGTCAGTTCCGGCCGCTTGAAATAGCCGTGCGCCAGGCCTGCACCGCCGATATGGATGTGCCCGGCGGCGCCAGGCAAGGCCAGCGCCAGCTCATCGTCCAGCACATACACGGACGTGCCGCGTATCGGCGCGCCGATCGGCACCGTGGCGGCGCCGGTCTTTTCGCGCACCGCATACGTGCTGGCAAACGTGGTGGTTTCGGTCGGCCCGTAACCGTTGACCACCGTGCCGTCGGCCAGCAGCGCCTGGGCCCGGCCGACATGGTCGGCGGACAGCACGTCGCCGCCGCACAGCAGATAGCGCAGTCCGCGCAGCGAGGCCGGCGCATAGTCCACCATCGTCGAAAACAGCCCGCTGGTGAGCCACAAGACCGTAATGCCGTGCTGCTCGATCAATTGCCCCAGCTTGTCCAATGGCGTATCCGGCGCTTCCGGCACCACCAGCGACGCGCCGTTCAGCAGTGCTGCCCAGATCTCGAAAGTGGAAGCGTCGAACGCCGTCGGCGCGAACTGCAGGAATACGTCGTCCGGGCCGACCTCGACATAGTCCGGACGATACGCCAGGCGCAGGATGGCCACTTGCGGCACCAGCGCGCCTTTGGGCAGCGCCGTGGTGCCGGAGGTATACATCAGGTAGGCGGCAGCCTGGGGCTTCAATACGATATCGGGCAACGTTCCGGCATGCGCGGCAATTTCCTCGCGCTGCTCTTCCAGCACCAGCAGGTTGAGAAAACCATCCTGCAGTAGCTCCACCCGGTCGAGCATGGCTTCGCTGGTGATAATCACCCCGGCATTGCTGTCGTCGATCAGATATTGCAGGCGGTCGGACGGATAGCGGCTATCCAGCGGTACGTAGGCGCAGCCGGCATTCAATACCGCCAGCATGCTGACCACCTGGTCGATGCCGGGATCGAGCAAGATGCCGATATGGCTGCCGCACGGAATGCCCAGGTCGAGGATATGCGCGGCCAGTTGATTCGCCGTCCGGTCCAGCGTGGCGTAATCGAGCTGGCGCGCGCCTTGGCGGATCGCAATACGTCCGCCTTGGGACTGCGCCAGTTGCGCGATGACGCTGCCGACCGACGCCGGCAACAGCGGCCAGGGATCGTTGTGCTGCCAGCCGTCCAGCAGCGGCCGCAATGCCGGCGGCAACAGTCCGATATCGCGCATCGGCAGTTCCGGCGCGCCGCTGAGCGCCTGCAAATAGTGGCTGTAGGCTTGTCCCAGGCGCGCCATGTCGGCCGGTTCGAACAAGTCGGTATTGAACACCAGGCAGCAATCGAGTCCGGCCGCCGTCTGCTCGGCAAACAGGCTGATGTCGTATTGCGCATAACGGTACAGGTCGTTACGCCGCACCATGGTCAGCGCGCGATCCTGCGGCCGCGCCGGCTGCATGGCCGCGGTCGCGTCCTGCGTGTTTTGCAATACAAAATTAATCTGGAACAATGGGCTGCGGCTGTAGTCCCGTTCAGGATCGATATGCGCCACCACCTGGTCAAAGGACAGTTCCTGATGCTGCAGCGCCTCCAGCGCGGTCTGGTGTTCGCGTTGCAGCAAATCGGCAAACGAGAGGCAATCGGCGGTCGTGGTACGCAAGGCGAGCAAATTGGCAAAAAAACCGACGATCTGCTCGCTACCGGGGCGCAAGCGGTTGGAGGCGGTGGTGCCGATGCAAAAATCCTGCTGGCCGGAATAATCGGCCAGCAGCCGGCGCCAGGCCGCCAGCATCACTGTAAACAGGGTGGTGCCATGGCGGCGCGCCAGGGCATCCGCCTGGCCCCGCAGCGGCAAGGCGATCTGAAAGAAAGACAGGTCGCCGCGATGCGACTGCACTTTCGGCCTGCTGGCCGCGAACGGCAAATTCAGGCTCGCCGCGCCGCGCAGCTTGCCCCCCCAGTAAGCCAGGCTGGCATCAAATGTTCCGGCTTTCAGCGCCTGTTTTTGCCACAGGGCGTAATCCGCATACTGCAATGCCTGCTGGTCCGGCGCGGCCAATGCGGCGCCCTGCCCCAGCGCATCGTAGCTGCTCCAGAGCTGTTCCAGCATCAGGTCGAGCGACCAGCCGTCGGCGACCAGGTGATGCACGGTCAGCACGATGAAGCGGCGCTGTTCGCCGAGATGATGCAGGCTTACCCGCAACAGCGGTCCGGCGGCCAGGTCAAACGGCAGCGCGACGTCGGCGGCGATATGCCGCGCGATCTGTTCTTCGTCCACGCTTGCGTCGTGATGATGTTCGGCGATGGTCAGCTCAAGCGCCGGCCGCACCACCTGATGCAGCGCGCCCGCGGTTTCGCTAAAGCTGCTGCGCAGCGCCTCGTGGCGCGCCACCATAGCCTGCACCGCGGCGCCGAACGCGGCCCGGTCCAGGCTGCCCCGCACATCCAGGATATGCGGAATATGGAAATGGCTGGACCCGCCGCTGATGGCGATCTGCAGCCATAAACGCGCTTGTTCGTCCGAGGCGGGAATCGCCGCAGGGCGCGCTTGGCGAGCAATGCCGGCAGTTGTTTGATCAGAGGAAATTTTTGAAAAAGCCGCCAGTAATTTCTGGCGTTTTGCTTCGATGGATTCATTCAACGACATCAGACCGATACTCCCGAAGGTGACACAATTTTGAGCAAGGCATCCATCTCTTCCGGAGCCAGTTGCTGGAATAAGCTTTCAAGCCGGTGTTGCTGTTTTGCATCCATCGCAATCGCCATCAGCACGTCGGTGCAGTAATCGTTCAGGCGCGGCGACGCGAACAGCGCTTGCGGCGACAGCAGCAGGCCGTAACGGCGGTTGATCCTGCCGGTCATCTGGATGACCTGGATCGAACTGCCGCCGAGCATGAAGAAATTGTCGTTATAAACAATCTGCGTGGTTTTCAGCACGGCCGCCCATTCGCTGGCGACCTCGCTCTGGAACGTCGTCATGGCGCGCTCCGGCGGCGCAGCCTGGCGGTCGTCAGGCATCGAGGTGCGGCGCAGGCGGCCACGGTCTATTTTTCCTGTCGGCAGCATCGGCATGCTGTCCAGCACCTCGATGTGCTGCGGCCGCATATAGTCGGGCAGGCAGGCGGCGACGTGGTCGTGCAAGTGCTCCGGATGCCAGCCTGAGGTATCGCGCACCGTTTCCACGTAGGCATGCAACTGCCGGATGCGTCCATCGATTTCGACCGGCACCACCGCGCACAAGGCCACGCCGGGGAACGCCAGCAGGCAAGCCTCGACTTCGCGCAACTCGATCCGGTTGCCATTGATTTTGATTTGCTCGTCGAGCCTGCCGAGGTAATGGATGACGCCGTTTTCGTCCAGCGTCGCCAGGTCGCCGGAGCGGTACATGCGCGCCCCGGCGTGCGCCGCGTAAGGGTCGGGCATGAAATGCTCGGCCGTCAGGTCGGCACGGCCGACATAGCCGCGCGCCAGGCCGGCGCCGCCGATATACAGCATGCCGCGCACGCCCAGCGGGCAAGGATCAAAATTGGAATCGAGCACATACAGCGCAACATTGTCGATCGGCCGGCCAATCGGCACGCATGCCAGCGTCGCCGTACTGCTGGGCAGGCAAGCCCAGCTGCTGACATCGATCGCCGCTTCGGTAGGGCCGTACAGGTTGTACAGCCGGCAGTCAGGCAATTTGCGGTAAAACAGGTCGGCCTGTTCCGCGTATAGCGCCTCGCCGCTGCACACCACCAGTTGCAAATGCGGAAAATCATGCGCGCCTTCGCCATCGAGCGCATCGAGAAAGGCGCTCAGCATCGACGGCACGAAATGCACCACGCCGATGTTCTGCTCCAGCATTAAAGTCTGCAAGGCTTGCGGATCCTTGTGGATCGCCGGCGGCGCGACCAATAGCTCAAAGCCATTTTGCAGCGGCCACAGGAATTCCCATACGGAGACATCGAAGTAATACGGCGTTTTTTGCAGCACCCGCGGCGCCTTGCCCGGTTCCAGCAGCGTTCCATGCCAGTCGAGCCGGTTGATCAGGGCCCGATGCGTATTCGCCACGCCCTTGGGCGTACCGGTGGAGCCGGAGGTATAAATGACGTAGGCCAAGCTATCCGGATGAATCGGCTGGTACTCCAGCGGCTCGCTTGAGCACCATTGCCCACGGTCGCCGATCGCGTACGTCGCCAGTCCGAGACCGGCCAGATGCGGCGGGCAATCCGCCTGGGTCAGCAAGACGCTGAGGCCGCCGTCACTGACGATCTGCCGGATCCGTTCCGGCGGCGCCTCCGGATCCAGCGGCACGTAGGCGGCGCCGGCGCGCAGGATGGCGACGATGCCCAGCACCATTTCAATCGAGCGCACGCAGCACAGTCCGACCAGCGCATGCGCCGCGACGCCGCGCTGGCGCAAGTAAGCCGCCAGCCGTGCCGACTGCTCATCGAGCTCGCGATAGCTCAGCCATTCGCCGCCAAAGCCCAGCGCCCGGGCGTCTGGCGTGCGCGCCGCCTGTGCGATAAACCGCTCGACCCAGTTCAAACCGTCGGCGGTGCTGTCGGCGCCGCGCCAATACTGCTCCAGCAGCGCCCGTTGGGCCACAGGCTGCACCTCGATGGCATACACGCCGCTCGCTTCTTCGCGCAGATATGCCGCGACCACCAGTTCGAAGCTGGCGGCGAAAGCCGCCGCCTGCTCACCCGACATGCGGGCACGGTTAAACTCGATATTGAGCGCAATGCCATCATCCGTCACCTGGTAGGCCAGGTTCAGGTCGAACGGGCGCTCGTTACTGCTGACCGGCAGCAGTTCCGCGCCGAGGCCATCGAAGGTAATCGGCGCATCCTGGACAAAAAAGGCTTCGGAAATGCTGACATTGAAAATCGTCGTCTCCGCCAGCGCGCCGGCGCCGCGCAGCGCCGCCACCATTTCGGTCAGCGACAATTGCTGGTGCAGCTTGCTTTGCCCGCGCTGGGCGGTAATCTGCGCCACCACCTCGGCCAGCGTCTGTCCGCGCTGCAGCGCAACCCACATCGGCAGGTTGTTCACGTAGCAGCCGCTGGCGCCCTTGAAGCCGCGCGGCCGCATGTTGACCGGATAGGTGACGATGAAGTTATTCAGGTCGTACACCCGCGCCAATGTCACCGCATACAGGCTGGACATGACCAGGAACAAGGTGGTGCGGTTCTGCTTGGTACTGCTTTTCAGCGCCGCCAGCGTGCCGGCGTCGAGGGCAAAGCGATGGCTGCTCCAGCCTCCTTCCTGCTCGGCGCCGGGCGATGGCAGGGCCACGCCCAGCTGGCGTCCCTCCAGCGCATTGCGCCAATACGCAATATCCTGCCGCTGTTGCGGCGAATCGAGGTATTGCGCTTCGAGCGCCAGGTAATCGGAGAAATCCGCCCGCTCCGTCACCGGCAGCGGGCCGCCGGCCGCGTAGTGGTTATACAGCAGCGCCAGGCATTGAATGATGTAGGCTGCCGAAAACGCATCCGAGATAATATGCGGAAAAGCCAATACCAGAATATGCTGCTGGTCGGCGATGCGGCGCAATGAAAAACGGAACAGCGGTGCGTGGTCGAGGGCAAATACTTCCGAAGTCTTGTTCGCTATCCATTGTTGCGTAGCTTGTTCCGCCAGTTGCCCGCGCCTTGCTTCGGCGCTGGCGTCGACAAACTCAATCGCGACGTCGACCTTCTCCGCCACATGGCGCAGCAGCTGCTCGCCGTCGGCCTTGAAAATGGAGCGGCATCCTTCATCGTAGTCGTGGACGAAGGCATCGAGCGCCTGGCGCAGCGCCTCCTGCTGCAAATTGCCGGAAAGACGGAAGACCAGCGGCGTCGTGTAAGCCGAAGACGCTGGATTTAACGACCATTCGAGCCAAAAACGATATTGGTAAGTGGAAGGTAAGGTAATACGCATGGGTAAGCCCTGAGGTTAGTTCACATGGATGCGTTGAAAGCACCTCGAAAAACCTGCTGCGCAGCCCACTTCCGGGTCTGTGTTGCTCGCTGTACCTCCGTACAGCTGCGCTACTCGACCCGGCATTGAGCTTGCTCGTGACGGTTTTCCGGGGTGCCCTTGCATATCGGCCCGATCAGGCGTGCGCCGTCACGCCGTCATCTCCGCGTCTTGCCGGGAAAATGCGGGCTTGAAGAAATCGCCGTAACAATGGGTCAGCCGCGGTCCGAAGACGGCGGCAATATCGCGTTCGTCAAACACCAGCGCGTCGTCGCGGTAGCCGAGCGACTGGTTCAACTGGTTTTGCAACAGCTGGAATATCTGCATCGCGGCACTTTCACTTTGACGGTATGTGCGCAAGGCCGTCATCGCCAGGTCGGCGGCAGCCCGCTCCAGACCCATCCCGACCAGATCGCCCAGCTCGGACAAGCCGGTCTGCGCCGGACGGTTTCTCAGCTCGTCTATCCGCGCCAGCAAACTGTCCCCTTCGGCGCCCAGATTGGCGCGGCACAATTGATCGGCTGTCTCAACGATGTGCGCAAGACCCGCCAGCATGCGCTCGCGCACTGCACCGGCCGGCAACTGCGATGCCGCATCGCATGCGTCACGGTCGCCTTGCAGCAGCATCGGCAAATCTTCACGGGCGATTTCATGCGCCAAGGGGCTGGTATTGGCCGCCGACCAGGACTCGAAGCGCAGCAATTCCTCACGGAACGGCTGAGCGCGCGGACTGTCGGGCAAGTCCTTCAAGGCATCGATCAAGCCATTCAACTGAATTGCGGCCTGTACCGCGAACATGTATTTTTCCGCTTCCAGCTTCATGAACAGCGCGCAGTAACGATAAAAACCCGGATCATCGGCGGAACTCTCCGCCGGACTGCGTGCGCCGGGACCGATCATGGCGCCATAGGCCTGCCCGACCATGGCCTGCGGGCCGGCGCACACCGAGTTGCGGCCGATCAGCAGGCCGGCGCCTTCGGCAATGTGATAATACTTACCCGCCTCCAGGCACGCGGCGCCGGGATCGCCGCCGGAGGCCATCATCTTGACCAGCGAAATATGGACAATGCGGTGCATGCCGAGCGACATGCGATAAATAATCGACGGCACCACCGGAATATCGTCGGGGTCGATGGTATCGTCGCGGCGCCGGATCAGATAGGCCGGCAGCAATTGGCAAAGCTTGCTGATGAACCACAGGTCCAGCGTGGAAACCACGCCGTCGCGGCCACGGCTGGCGCAGTAGTTTTCACGAATCGCCGAGATGGTCGGCAGCACCGCATCCCAATGATTGGCAAACTGCCGCAGCGATGTCAGATTCATCGGCAGCTCGTGATGGTGGCGGCTGCCTTCGTAGTTGCAGCGGACGCCCTCGATGTCGACCCCTTCGCGCGCATCCTTGGGCGCGATTTCCTCGCCCAGCGGCCTGAAATAGCTGTCGCGGTACGGCACCAGGGCGCCTAGCATCGAGCGCCAATAGAACTCCGGCTGGTCCAGCGCCCGCGGCCCGTGGTATCCCGACTCATACAAGCTGTCAATGACCGTAAAATCGAATTTTTTCTGCATTAAAGTTTTCCACAAAAAATAATTACTCAGACAATTTCAAGATGAGCCAAAGGCGCCGGCCGGCTTGCCGCCGGCGTCACAACGGCATCGAGGTTGGCTTGTTTCTGCCGCCGTCCGGGTCTGCTCGACGTGCCAGCCTGTCGCGCAGCGTGCGCCACAAGCTGGCCCATTCGACCCGGCATACGGTGCGCACCGCGCGCGGCGACCACCACCAATAGTTGACATTGATCGCGTCGCTTTGCGATTCGACGTAATGCCACCATCCCGGGGGCAGATACAAGACTTGCCCGGCTTGCAGCACGAAGTCGTAGCGTTCTGCGCCGGCCAGCAGAGGAAACCGCTCGTGATCCGGCGCGCTCATGTCGACCGGGCTGTAAATGACCGGTATGTCGCGGCCTTGCCCGTAATAGACGTTGGCGGACTGATCCGGTGAAAACAATACCCACCGCTTGCTGCCGTGTAATTGGACATTGAGGTTTTCGTGCCGGTCGAAGTGCATCGGCGACGACATCCCCTTTGGTCCGAGCCAGAAACCGGGACGCAGCACCAATTTCTTGCGCAGCCAGCGCGGCATCCAGCGCGGAAAACCGGAGTCTTCATGCAATGGCGCGATCTCCGCCTTCAGCTCGGGCAGCTCCGAAAAAATCGACGCATAGGTGATATAGCCGCCATAAGCGCTTCCCAGTTCCAGCATGCCCAATATCGTCGTGCCCAGTTTTTCCTTGGCATAGTGGCGTTGCCCGAGATACTCGGCCGGGTCTGTCGGCACCGGCGACATCCTGGACCTTTCGACCTGGACCACGCACTCCCCGTGCTGCTGCGCGAAAAAGGACGGCGTCCAGCGTCCCGATGCTTGCCAATGCTCCAAATATCCTTCCAGCACTGCTGGCCGGTCCCTTCCTTTCAACACGTGACGCAAGTCTGGATACTGGTCATGGCTGAAGCGTGGAATATCGATGATCATGCATTTCTCCATGGTTCAAGCCTGCAAACCGATGATGGGAAAGTCGGATGAATGCCTGCGCTCGTCCTGGCAAAAGCGCTGGACAAGAGCGGCTACACGGCGGATTTTTTCGGGCTGGCTGCGGCGCCTTGGGCGTGCCGGGCAGGCATCAGGCAGTTCTATGGAAAAAGACTGCCGGCCAGAAGCCCCAGTGAGTGTTTCAATGCACAGCGGGGATTCAAAATTGACGTTGAAAAAGCTCTGAAGATAAATAAACTGCCCAACCTTGCAGGTTTTCAATAACCCGCCCAACTCTTTATCGACTGCCATGCCAATCCCGAAATTGTTAAATATGAGAGCTCGCTGTGTTTATATACCCGCAAGCCAAGGGCATTGAGACTTAGCACGGCAGGACTAACGTACGCTGAGCGGACGCATATCGACCCAAACTTTCCGTATCCATTCGAGACAAGTCGCCTTATCGCCGGAAGTGCCGACGCCAGACCAGCCATGCGGCACCAACTTGTGCTGCGGCCAGATCGAATACTGTTCTTCGTGATTGACGACTACCTGGAAAAGCACTTCGTCTTGCTGTAAATCTTCTGATGCCATCCTGACTCCTTTGATGATTAAAAAATTCCGTGACAATACATGGCGCCGCACGGACCAGACGACGGCTCATCGAATTCCATTAGACGAGTTCCGCCAAAGACTCGCTGAGCCTTTTTAGTAATGAATAAAGGGGGTTTAGAAAAAATTAAAATACGAAGAGCTTATTCCCATCATGTCACCGTGAACTGCTGAAGCATATGAGCGGATGCGCTGCGACGCGACTCTGCAGCGCGAGGCGCCACCGGGAACCGTCGCTGCCGGCGTTACCAGAGCTGCCAGGCATGCCATATTTATCGGACCTCATTTAAAAATCGCATAAGCAATGTCAATTTTCGAATATCAACGCCTCATCACCCCACAATACAAATCAAAACAATCAACCATTTCATTTGGCAAAGAAAAGCTTCTCCGGTTGCCACTTTCTGATTTATTTACAGCCTCTGAACCGATGCAGATAATTCCATGTTTACAATGTCAAAGCAAGGTAAATCATTATTTTATTAGAAATTTTATTTTTGTTACAATTCGTGACTATTTCCAAAAGAATAAAGTATATAAGCAGCGATGAAAATCATATTTAATTATTAAAATTATATTGCATGTTTTTAATAAGAATGAATGAAATGCTTAATCCACCCGGTCATTTCGGCAAGTCCGTAGTGTGTCAATTTCAAGTTATCCATCTCATCCACAGGCAAGCCATGGTTTATCAGAACAGGACAAGTAATGATATTTTAAAGGCAATTATTTTAAAATTCAGCAGTTCGGAAAGTTAAATGCCCTGGTGCTGGCTGAATCGCACTCATGCCAGAATGCCGCCAACCTCACAAGCCGACATCCGCCGATCTATGCGTGAGACCCGCAACACCAGCCGGACCGGCTGGCGCGTTTGTGTTACATTCCGGCCTGTCCTTTTCCGAACCATCGCCGCCATGCATGCCCTGAAGTACCTGAGCGCCTATTCCGAGCAAACCCGCCAACAAGTGTCCTTGCTGATCGACCAAAACAAACTGGCCGAGGTATTGCTCAAGCGCTACCCGGCGGCGCACGACATCCGTAACGACAAGGCCTTGTATCAATACGTGCAGGATTTGAAAAACGAATTCCTGCGCAATGCCGAGCCGATCAACAAAGTGGCGTTCGACAACAAGATCCACGTGATCAATCACGCGCTGGGTTTGCACACCTCGATTTCACGGGTGCAGGGAGGAAAGTTGAAGGCGAAACATGAGATTCGCGTCGCCACCATCTTCAAGGACGTGCCGCTGGAATTTCTGCGCATGATCGCGGTGCATGAGCTGGCCCACGTCAAGGAAAAGCAGCACGACAAGGCGTTCTACAAGCTGTGTTCCTACATGGAACCGAATTACCACCAGTATGAATTTGATTTGCGGCTGTACCTGACCCAGCTCGATATGTCCAGCCAGCGCCTGTGGTAAGGCGCCGCGCCGCGTTTACTCGATGATGCTGACGCGCGAGCCGATGACGCTGCGCTGAGGCCGGTTGCCGCGTACCGTGATGCGGCCAGAACCATTTGCACGGGCTTGCAATTTGCGGCTCGCGGTCAGCGTAATATCGCCCGAGCCAGTGCGCTCGACATCGAGCCGGCCGACCTTGCCCGCCAATTGCATGCGCATCGAAGCGGATTGGGTCAGTTGCAGCGTATCGCCACTCAAGCCTTCACGCGATACCCGGCCGTAGCCGAACGCCTTGATCGGAATCCTTTTCCGCCAAGACAACGGGCCATGCATCACTGCATGGCCCGTTTTTATTACAGCCAAGTCCAGCTTAGCCTTGGCCACCTTTCAGGCGCTGCACCAAGGCCAGCGCGTCCGCCTCGACCCGCAGCATCGCCGCGTGTTGCGGCCGCACAAAACCTTCGCCCTTGGCATGCTCGATGAAGCTGACCAGGCCATCATAAAAATGGTCGACATTCAGCAAGCCGATCGGTTTGCTGTGGATGCCCAGCTGCGACCAGGTCAACACCTCGAACAATTCTTCCAGCGTACCCAGGCCGCCCGGCATGGCGATAAAACCGTCCGACAGTTGCGCCATCATGGCCTTGCGTTCATGCATGTCCTTGACGATGAACTGGCGCGTCAAGCCGGTATGGCCCACTTCGCGCTCCACCAATTGGGTCGGGATCACGCCGGTCACCTCACCGCCCAGGCGCAGTACCTCATCGGCGATCACGCCCATCAAGCCGACATTGCCGCCGCCATACACCAGCGAGATATTCTCTTCCACCAACACCCGCGCCAATTCGCGCGCCGCCGCCGCATATTGCGGCGTGACGCCGCCATTGGCGCCACAATACACACAGATCGATTTAATCACGCTACTCCTTTAGTTCTTCAATTGCCGCCTCAACATCGAGGCGCTCCATCGCGTCCACCGCCACGCATGCGGCGGCTTCCTGGTACAAGGCGAGTGCCTCCGCCATCTTCTTCTTGCCATCCAACATCAGCAACGCCTTCGCATACGCGATCCGGCCGAGCGCCGTATCGGGATTGAGTTTCAACGCGGTCTTGAAATGCTGCAAGCCTTGCTCCTTCTTGACGCCATACGTCAGGCCGCCGATCAGCGCACCGACCTTGTCGATAATTTCCGCATGATACGCACCAAACGCAATATGCGCATCGGCATGATACGGCGCCAGTGCCAACGCGGTGTCGAGGCTGTTGCGCACCTTGATGTCGATGCCCTGGGCCAGCGCCTTGACCACCGAAATGCCTTGCGCATAGCGGCCCAGGCTGTAAGCGTGCCAATAAAAACCGGCCGGATTGTCCGGCTGCTCGGCTTGCTGGCGCTCGCAGCGCTCGGCCACTTCCTCAAAGGTGGCGATGCGCGCCTTGTCGCTGGTTTCCAGGCAGCTCGCGTAAACGCAAGTCGCCTTGTGCGCCACCGAGTAACCCTTGACGCCGGCGGCCAGGCCTAGCCTGGTGGCTTTTTCAAAATCGCCGGCATGGAAGGCGATCCACGCCTGCACCAGCGCCGCATGGACCGGGAACGGTTCGGCATCGCCCGCATGCAGCCTGGCCCACGCTTGTTCCAGGCTGGCCGGCGTATGCAGATACGCGGATTCAGGATAGCGGAATGTATTCCAGGCCATGGCGGCACCCTCCTCTATTTTAATTTCTTCAAGTACTCTTCGGATAGTTTCTGGAACAGCAAATGGGTTTCATTGCGCAGATACGGGCCGATTTGCGACAACACCTGGTAGCAGCCGCGCGCCAATGCATCCGACATCGATTGCTGCTCGGTGTATTTACGGGGATTGCGCACATATTCATACGACAGCCAATACGTCGCGACCACCACCATATTGGTCGCCATCGCATCGATTTCCATGTCCGACGCTTCCAGCGATTTCTCGGTGCGCAAGTCTTCGCACAATTGCTTGGCCACCTTGATCTTGTGCGCCAGGATCAATTTGAAATGCAGTTCGAGCTTGCGGTTACGCGACAGCAGGTCGTTCAAGTCGCGGTAGAAAAAGCGGTAGCGCCAGATCAATTCGAACATCAGGTGCAGATACAGCCACACGTCCTCGATATTCGAGCGGCGCCCGTCCGGCACGGTGAGGATGCGTTCGATTTCGGCTTCGAACTGGACAAAGATCGAATTGACGATATCGTCCTTGTTCCTGAAGTGATAATACAGATTCCCCGGCGAGATATTCATCTCTTCCGCAATCACGGTGGTCGTGATATTCGGCTCTCCAAACTCATTAAACAAGCGCAAGGATAATTCCAGAATACGTTCACGGGTACGGCGTGGTGCTTTTTGTAGCATGGGGGCGGTCTCTGTCCTGTTCTTCTGCCGCAAGCATAACACTGAAAAACGCTGTTATGAAACTCTCCGCCTGATTCCATAATCCAGCCATGTTCCTGCGCGTTTTCCACATCGCGCCGCATAAAAAAGGGCCTGTGCCATGCACAAGCCCGTGCCATGCGTAGCGCGCATGCCAATGGCTATTTTGGACTGGCCGGCTTCTTCGCCGCCGGCTTCCTGATCGCGGCTTTTGGCGCGGCGGCCTTGGCTGACGGCTTGGCTTTCAGCGCAGGCTTGACGGCTGCTTTTTGCGCGGTTTTTGCGGCCGGCCTGGCCGCCGCCGTCTTGACCTTGGCCGGCCTGGCCGCCTTGTCCCCCTGCGCGCCGGACAATTCGGCGACCGCCTTGCTCAATTGCTCGATGCGCTTGTTGAGCGCCTGGAGTTCCTTCCGGGTCGGTACGCCGATGGTAGCCAGCGCGCGCGCGACGCGCTCTTCGAACACTTGTTCCAGCTTGTCCCACGACCCGGACGCCTGCTGGCTGACGCCGTCGGCGATCTTGCCGACGGTATCGCCCACGCCGGAGACCTTGTCTTCGGCGCGCTTCTGGAATTCGGTGCCTTCCTTGACCAGCTTCGAAAATACCCGGCCGCCCTCTTCCTGCGCCTTGGCGAATGCGCCCAGGCCCGCTTGCCAGATCTGCTGCGCCGACGTGCGCACGGCGCTGGCCAATTGTTTTTCTTCGTCTTTCAGCTGTGCTTTTAATTTCTTTACCATGCCAGGCTCCGGTGGATTGCGCTTGAATGTGTCCATGCGATATGCCCATGCGACAAATCCATTTTAGACAGCAAAACTAGAGCCGGCATTCTAAATGCGCTGATGCCCTCACGCCGCCGCCTGCACCGGTCCGTGCAACAGTCCGTGCAGGCGGAATCCTTCGCGGATGTTCTCGCGCAGCACGGCGCCCTTCCATGGCTTGGTGTAAAAACGGTCGACCGCGCCGCGGTTGATGGCGGCCATGATCGGCGTCAGGTCGGCGTACGCCGACAGCATGATGCGGAAGGTGTCCGGGCACAGGTGCTTGACCCGTTCCATGAATTCGGTGCCGCTCATCATCGGCATGCACTGATCGCACAGGATCACTTGCACCCGGTGCCGCGCCAGGATGTCGAAGCCTTCGGCCGCCGTTTGCGCGGTCAGGATGCGGTAGCCGTCCTGCGCCAGGAAATCGCTCAGCACGTCCAGCATGAAGCTGTCGTCGTCGACGATCAGCAGGGTTTGCTGCTCCTGCTGATCGTCGTCGTCCTGCGGCGCCTGCAGCAGCTTGCCATTCTTGAGCATCGACTGGAATTCCTCTTCGGCCACCGGCCGGCTGAAGTAATAGCCCTGCATTTCATCGCAGCCGTGGCGCCGCAGATAGGCCAGTTGCGCATCGTTTTCGACGCCTTCGGCAATCACTTCCAGCTTCATGCTGTGCGCCATGCTGATAATCGCCAGCACGATGGCGGCGTCGTCCGGGTTGCTGGTCACTTCGCGCACGAAGGCGATGTCGATCTTCAGCTTGTCGATCGGGAAGCGCTTCAGGTAAGCCAGGCTGGAATAACCGGTGCCGAAATCGTCGATCGAGATCTGGATGCCGAGGCTTTTCAGGTTGCGCAGCACGGTGATGGTTTCTTCCGCGTTCGACATCAGCGAACTTTCAGTCAATTCCAGTTCCAGCAAGTCCGGCGCGATATCGTGGGTGCGGATCGCCTTCAGCACCTCTTCCTCGATACCGCCGACGAAGAACTGGATGCCCGAAACGTTGACCGACAAATGCACCGGGCCGATGCCGCCGGCGCCCCATTCGCTGATCTTCTTGCACGCTTCGTTCAGCACCCAGGTACCGACCCGCACGATCAGGCCGGTCTCTTCCAGGATCGGGATGAACAGCGCCGGCGACACCATGCCGTGGCCGGGACGGCGCCAGCGTATCAGCGCTTCGGCGCCGCTGATGCGGCCCGATACGATATGCACCTTGGGCTGGAAGAACAGCACGAATTCTTCATTGTCGATGGCGCGCCGCAGCGCATTCTCCAGGTCGAGCCGGGCCAGCGACTGCAGGTTCATTTCGGCGGTGAAGAAACGGAACGCGTCGCTGCCCGCTTCCTTGGCGCGGTACATGGCGGTGTCGGCGTACTGGATCAGCACATCCGGATCGAGGCCGTCGTCCGGGTAGACGGAAATGCCGATGCTGGACGTGACCGTCACTTCATGGCCCTTCAAGTCGAACGGGCGGCGCATCGCTTCACGGATCTTGTCGACCACCGAGGTGGCGTGCTGCGCGCCGTCGGGCAGCACCAGGATGGCGGCGAATTCGTCGCCGCCGAAACGGCCGATGGTGTCGCGCACGCGCAGGCAATCGACCAGCCGGCTGGAAAACTGGCGCAGCAATTCGTCGCCGATGGTGTGGCCCAGCGTGTCGTTGATATTCTTGAAACGGTCGATATCGAGGAACAGCACCGCCACCGACCAGTGGTGCTCGGCGGCCTGGTCCAGCGAATGGCTCAGCGATTCGTAAAACTGGGTGCGGTTCGGCAGCCCGGTCAGCGTGTCGAAATGGGCCAGCTTCATCAGCCGCTGCTCGGCGTCCTTGCGCTCGGTGATGTCGCGCGCCACCGCCACCAGTATCCAGCTCTGGCCGGAACGCAGCGTGCGGCGCTGCACCTCCACCGCCAGCGGCGAGCCATCCTTGCGCTGCAACAGCAGCTCCGTCATCGCGCCGCCCTGGTCGCCGGCCAGCAGCTTGTCATACAACTCTTCCAGATTGGCGTCGGCGTTGGCATCGGCACCCTCGTGCGCGCCGCCCGGCCCGACTTTCAGGAATTCCTCGCGCTGGTAGCCGAGCATGCGGCACGCGGTCAGGTTGACGTCGACGAAGCACATGCCGGCCCGGTCGACCAGGAAAATCGCATCGGCGGTGGCATCCATCGCCAGCCGGAAACGGCGCAAGTCTTCATCGAGGCGGATGCGCGCCGACATGTCTTGCGTCAGTTGTTCATGGTGGCGCTTGATTTCGTCATACAGATGCAAATTGTCGTAGGCCACCGCGATCTGCGCCGCGACGGTGGCGGCGACCCGCTCGTCGACCTCGGAAAATTCGTCCGCGCCCAGCTTGTCGACCAGGTACAGCCAGCCATGGCTGCGCTCGCGCGACGCGATTGCCACGCCGAGGAAGGAATGCACCGGCGGGTGGCTGGCCGGCAAGCCCAGCGCGGCCGGATCGCCATCCGGATTGTTGATGCGCAGCGGCTGGCGCTCCTGCAGCAGTTGATTCAGGAGGCCGGCCCGTGGTTCCAGACTGATCGCGTCCAGTTGCTGTTCCAAACCGCAGCTGGAAAAATAACTGAGCTTGTCGGCGCCCTCCTGCAGCACGCCGATGCAGGCATATTTGGACACGCAGATATTTTGCGCGACGCGGCAGCCGACTTCGATCAGCGCCTGCGGATCGCGTTCCGCGCCCAACTCTATCCCCAGCTCGATCAGCGCGGTCAGCCGCAAGCTGACCGCCTGCAGGCTCGATAGCGAGCGCGACAGCCGTTCGGTCATCACCGACAGGTGCTCCGGCGGCGCGGCAGGGTCGTCCTGCTGGGCCAGGCTGGTGATCAGCTGGCTGCTCGATTCGAGTTCATCGAGGTATTCGCTGACCTTGTTGTCGATGCCGCGCAACTGGCCCTCACTCTGCGCCGGCGGCGGCAAGGACGGCGGCGCGGCCGATGGCGCCAGCCCCAGCGCCTGGTTGACGGTGCGTATGATCACTTCCGGGTCCGACGGTTTCGGCAGCACCCAGCGCACGCCGCATGCCTCGGCCAGCGCCAGCGCCTCCTGTTCGCGGTAGGTGGCGGTATAAAAAATGATCGGCACGTCGGCGGTGGCCGGGTTTTGGTGTATCCGCGTGACGAATTCGTAACCGTCCATATTCGGCATCAGGATGTCGGAGATGACCAGATCGGGACACTCGCCGCGCATGATCTCGAGGCCTTCGGCGCCGTTCGACGCTTCCAGCAGCCGATGGCCGCCGTAACCGAGCAGCGCCATCAGGAATTCGCGGTTCAATACATGATCATCGACGATCAGTATGGTGGCTATGTCATTTTTAACTGGCGCTGACGGCGCCGCTGGCAAAAAAGATTCTAGCTCCGCGACAAACAAATCGGGTTCGATCGGCTTGCCGATATAACCGTCGAAGCCCGCTTCCAGCAGGCGTTCGCGGTCGCCCAGCATGGCCAGCGCGGTCACCGCCAAGGCTGGAATCTTGCTGGTCAGCGGGTCTTTTTTCAGTTCGGCCACCACGCCGTAGCCGTCGAGCTTGGGCAAGTGCACATCGCAAATGATCAGGTCGGGGATTTCCTCGCGCGCCATGCGTACCCCTTCCTCGCCATCGTAGGCGGTCAGCGGTGTGTAGCCAAAGGCGCGCAGCAAATACACCATCAATTCCATATTGGTGGCGTTGTCTTCAATAATCAGTATGCGTGCCGACAATTAAGGCTCCAGCAAAAAAAGCAGCATTAATACCATGTCCGGCCCAGGTCGGACGGTTTATTTAGCGCAACTACCCTGACATTCAGATAACAATCCTACAACACCATCATCACAATACATCAAGCCGCACGGCACAAACTCACCAAATTTCACGCCACCCGCCGCTCATTCGGCAACGGATGCCCAGCGGTTAAATATTGATAATCAAACTATGTATTGCTTCTATTTAATCTAGTCTACCGATAGAAAACAGCACTGTCCATCGCGGGTCATGTTAAATAATTACAATAGCGGACTTAAAAGCGACACGGCAAATTTGCCGAGTGAGACGCCGTGAAATCGGTGTAAGCGGCGGCTATGGAAACGCTGCTTATTTCATCGATAACGCATTGCAAGATGATAGGGTGACATGCCAGCGTGACGTGGCCGATGGCGCCGAAGGCTATATTTTTGGCGTCCTCGAAACAGGCCGAGGTTTGCGGCGCGACGATATTGTCGTGATGCGAAAAGATCGACGTGAACAAGGCGCGCCGGCGCGGCGTTTCGGCGGCCGCCAATTGCTGCAGCCACGGGCTCGGCTGGTGCTGCTTGCGGCTCATCTGGCGCGCATTGCGGCCCAGCCCGAAACCGGCCAGCGCCGTGCCATGGTGCGGCGTGCCGAGCGTGATCACGCGGGCGATGCGCGCTTCGCCATGGCGCCGCAAATACGCCCGCGCCACCAGCCCGCCCATGCTGTGCGCGACGATGATGACTCGTGCGCTGCCGCTGCGGGCGCACAGGCGCTGCACGGCGTCGTGCAGCAGCGGCACGAAGTCGTCGATGTCCGCGCCGGGCGGCTCCAGGTCGACCGCGTCGTGTTCGATGCCGGCCCGCGCCAGCCGTGCGCTGAACCGGTTCCAGCAACCGTGGTTGCACACGTAGCCGTGCACCAGCAATACGGGCAGCAGCGGCAAGCCGCCTTGCCGCCGCGTGGCCGGCGGGACCAGCCGCGGCCACGCCATGTCGCGCGACGACATCCGCAAATTAGCGAGGAATTCCTGGCTGGCCAGCCGCAGCCAGCGCAGCGGGCCGGGACGAAATTGCGGCGGCGCGGCGCTGCCGAAATGGCGGCTCAGCCAGAAATTCTGGCCGCAGAGAACCGCGCGCAAGCCGAGCACGGCCAGCAGCGCCAGCAATAAGGCCAACTCAGTCCGCGCCAAATCGGCATAACCGTCAATCAGCCACCACAAGCCCAGCACGGCCAGCGCCTGCAGCAGCAACAGCAGTTTTAACAGGCGCGCGATGATATGGCGGCCAGCGTTGCGGCCGGCCCGGCGTTCAAGAAAGCGCTGCACGAGGTTGCCCATGTCTCCCTCCAGCTTGTTCCTTGAGCAGTGTACGCCACAAAAAACTTATACAATAGAGTGTTATATCTATTAAGTTCCGATGGCACCAAGCGATGGAAAAACACCAGCCGGCAGCGATGCTGGACCAGCAACTGCGCGCACCGCAGGCGGAGTGCGATATCGCGCCTGGCTATTTGGCCTTGGCCAGGATTTGCCGCGCGATGCCGCGCAGGATATTGACTTCCTCGGTTTCCAGCCCGGTGCGCGAGAACAGCCGTTTCAGACGCGGCATCAGCTTTTTCGGATTGTTGGCGTCGAGGAAATCGATCGCCACCAGCGCCCGCTCCAGATGTTCATACATGCCGTCGACTTGCGTCAGGCTGGCCGACTCGCCATGGAAACCGATCGGCGTGACCGCTGTTTCATCGCCCAGCGCCGCGACCCGGCATTCATAGGCCAGCACTTGCGCCGCCTGCGATAAATTGAGCGACGAATAATCGGGATTGGCGGGAATGTTAATCAGCACATTGCATTTCTCGACGATTTCATTCGGCAAGCCGAAACGTTCATTGCCGAAAATCAGCGCCGCATGCAAGTCCGGGCTGGCC
The DNA here is from genome assembly GCF_000723165.1 of Janthinobacterium agaricidamnosum NBRC 102515 = DSM 9628. Lineage (NCBI taxonomy): Bacteria > Pseudomonadati > Pseudomonadota > Betaproteobacteria > Burkholderiales > Oxalobacteraceae > Janthinobacterium > Janthinobacterium agaricidamnosum. Next base: position 1,507,423 of record NZ_HG322949.1, on the reverse strand, counting down.
GCCAGTTGCCCGGCCAGCGCGCGCGGCGTCAGCAACGGGGGCGAGAATTCGCGCAGCCGGGCCGACACGGCGGCGGCGAAATTGCAGCCGTCGAGCGCTTCGCCGATCGAGCCGACGATGCGCGCGCCGGCCAGGATATCTTGCGCGCCGCTGGCGAAGGCCACCGCTTCCGGGTCTTGCAAGGCATCGGGGAAGCGCGGATTGACCAGCACCAGTTCGGAAAAACCCATCGTTTTCATGGCGCGCGCGGTGCCGCCGATATTGCCCGGGCGGCTGGTTTCGACCAGAATAAATCGCAGGCGCGTAAAAAGAGACGCAAGAGACGTGTTGATTTCGGGCAGATTCATTTAAAATAGCGCTATTGCGCGGTATCGATACAAGGAATAACGGAATATGGAGGTGCACAACGCCAGCTCCAGCCCGGGATTTTAACCACTTCGCGACCGCTACGCTCTTTAATTCATTCTTGCACGCTATCGCTCCGGTCCCGCGAAGTTCGGCTGGGCGCTCGCGTGCTTTTAACGGAAGCTCACATGCACCCAATGCTCAATACGGCGATCAAAGCCGCCCGCCGCGGCGCCGCCGTCATCAATCGCGCCTCATTCGACCTCGATCGCGTCACCGTGACCGAAAAACAACATAACGATTTCGTCACCGACGTCGACCAGGCCGCCGAACAGGCCATCATCGAAGTGCTGTCCAAAGCGTACCCGGATCACGCGATCCTGGGCGAGGAATCGGGAGCTTCCGCCAATACCCACGACGAGAATGAATATCAGTGGATCATCGATCCGCTGGACGGCACCACCAACTTTATCCACGGCTTTCCGCAATATTGCGTCTCGATCGCGCTGGCGCAGCGCGGCGTCGTCACGCAAGCCGTGATCTACGACCCGGTGCGCAACGACTTGTTCACCGCCACCAAGGGCGCCGGCGCCTACCTGAATGAAAAACGCATCCGGGTCACCAAGCTGGACCGCATCGCCAACGCCTTGCTGGGCACCGGCTACGTGGCCGGCAGCGTCAAAGCGCTCGACGAATACCTGAAGATGTACCAGATCATGGGCGAACGCAGCCAAGGCGTGCGCCGCGCCGGTTCGGCCGCGCTGGACCTGGCTTACGTCGCTTGCGGCCGCCTCGACGGTTTCTACGAAAAAGGCTTGAAGCCTTGGGATATCGCGGCCGGCGCGCTGATGATCACCGAATCGGGCGGCATCGTCGGCGAATTCAACGGCGAATCCGAGTACCTGTACAAGGGCGACGTGATCGCCGCCAGCCCGAAAATCTTCGGCCAACTGGTCACCTTGCTGGCGCCGTTCGCTTAATTTCCCCACGCTTCCGCCCTGCTGGCCGCCGCCCTGATCGCGGCGGCCGCATCCGCACCCGGGTCACTCCGGGCGGTCCTCCCTACTTCCTGATTTCCGTCCCCGCCAATTGATAGCGCTCGATGCGTTTGATCACCAGTTCCGGCAAGGCCGTGATGCGCTTGTCATGGTTGGCGAACACGATGTGCTGGCGCCCGCTCGATACTTGCTGGCCGTCGGCGAAGAAGCGGAATTCCAGCCAGAATGAACAGCGCTTGATGCGGTAGGCATTCACTTCGCAGCTGATTTCCTGGAAGGGAAAAGTTTCCTGCAAATAGTCTTGCTCGGCATGCTTGGTGATGAACACGCCATGCGCCTGCAGCATGTCGCGCGCAATGCATTCGTAAAACCAGCGCTCGCGGCACACCCCCTGCCATTCGAAATAACGGGCAAAGTAGGTATTGCCGTAGGCATTCGAGTCCTTCAGATATATCGTCAGGTTATGGCGAAAGGTCAGTCCGGTTTTTTTATCGGCGCTGCCGTCATGCAGGTTGGCGGCAGCGGGCTGATCCGGGACCGGGACCGGGGCTGGCGTATCAATGACGGCATTCGAGTATGGATGCATGTTTTGTTCCGTTTTCAAAAAGACGTGAGTGCGTCTGCTCAGTCAAGCAGGCATACGCAACCCGGCAATATGCCGGGCATATCGTCATCAAAAGCGCAAATGAATCAAGCTCATCTGATATATCTCAAACAAATATCAGATATACCCACCTCAAACATAGACACGCGCAATACGGCTTGTTATATTTTTCACATGCCAATATCGGCTGCATCTACCCATCCTATTCATGTATTCGATCTTGCCAGCACTGGTGTCCCTGCTTTTTTTGGGCAACGGCATCTATGTACTCGCGTCGCGCGGCATCAGCCGCGTCACGCTGGCTTTTTTCATGGTCTGCAGCGCCACCTTTTTCTGGCAGCTGGCGTGGGCTGCGCTATTCCAGGTCGGCGAGCCGGCGCTGGCCTTGCTGGTGGTTAAATTCGCCTATGTGCTGATTCTGTTCTTGCCGACCACGCTATATCACTTCGTCATCGAACTGACCGGCGCGCAGGGCGAACGGAGACGCTTGCGGCTGTCGTACGGCGCGGCGCTGGCCTTGGCGGTGTTGCTGCTCAGCAGCGACCAGCTCATTTCTGGCGTGCACCATTATTTCTTCGGCTACTATCCGCAAGCCGGCCCCTGTCATCCGCTGCACTTGCTGCAAACACTGGTGGTGATGGTGCGCGCGCTGCAATTGCTGTACCTGCGCCAGCGCGTCGCGCTGTCGACCGAGCGGGCCAGGCTGCGTTATTGCCTGGTCAGCCTGCTGATTTATTTTTTCGCCTCGGTCGATTACCTGTGCAACTACGGACTGGAAATCTATCCGCCGGGGGTGCTGCTGGTGGCCATCAGCATGGCCTTGATCGCCCAGGCGATGGTACGCCACAACCTGCTGGCCAACCCGCTGCTGGCGGCCGCCACCATCGCGCATGAAATCCGCACCCCGCTGCTGACCATCCGCGCCCAGGCGCGGCTGCTGAAGCGCCATTTGCCGGAATTGATCGCCGGCTACCAGCACGCGCGACGCGATGCGCCGGACACCGCCGCGGCCAGCCTGCAGCCTTGCCAGCTGGCCCACCTGCTGGTGCTGGCGCAGGAAATCGACGCCGAAGTGACGCGCTCGAACTTCATCGTCGACATGATGCTGGCCTCGGCCCGCATCGAATCGCTCGACAAGCAAAAGTTCGCGTTGCATTCGATCAAGCAATGCGTCGACGATGCGCTGGCCCGCTATCCCTTCGATGCCGGCGCGCGCGCCAAGGTGGCGCGCGGCGAACAGCGCGATTTTTGGTTCTACGGTTCCGATGTGCTGCTGGTCTATGTGCTGTACAACCTGCTGCAAAATGCGCTGTACGCGATCCAGGCGGCCGGCCGCGGCATCATCGAAATCGCGTTCTACTGCGGCCCCGGCGGCAACCGCCTGCTGGTCACCGACACCGGCAACGGCATCCCGCGCGACGTGCTGCCGCACGTCTTCGATCCCTTCTTCACGACACGCCCGGCCGGCGGCGGCACCGGCATGGGACTGGCGTTTTGCCACCGCGTGCTGACCGCGTTCGGCGGCAGCATCCGGGTCGAATCGGAGTTCGGCCACCACACCACGTTTTCACTGGAATTCCCGAAAAAGGCAGTGCTGAAGTTATAAGATCACGCGGCGCCCGAAATCGTCGGCGAAGGCGGCCAGCGTGCCGGCCTTGCCATCGATGCAACACCGCTCAATGCTACGCGATCGGCCCGCGCGCGCTGAATAGCGCCACCTTGCCAACCAGCTTGATCTGCACCTTGCTGAAATGCAGTCGCAATGCCGCAGTCAGCGATTCGACGGTATCGTTGCGATTGCCAAAGATGCCTTTGCCGTTATACACCTTCATCAATTTGCGCCCCAGGCCGTTATGGCCCGCGCTATCGCCGATGATGGTGGCGCCGTACAGCACGCCGCCAGCGGCCAGGTGCGGCTTCAGGTTGGCAAATACGCTGGCCTTGTCCGACATATTGCCAGGCAGGCAATGCAGCAAATAAAACAGTGCGATCGAATCGTACTGCTGTCCGTCCAGGGCCGCGACCGGCTGCATCACGTCGGCCACGTACAGGCCGCTGTTGGGCCGGCCCATGCGCCGCGCCGCCGCGCGCAAGCTGTTTTCGTTTAAATCGAGCAGGGAAACTTCTTGTCCCTGAGGAAAATTGGAGCGCGCCAGATAAAAGCCGGTGCCGACGCCGACATCCAGGTGGCGCTGGCCGGCGTGTTCGCGATAAAACGGCAGCAACACGCTGGCAGTCGGGCATAACCAGGCCCAGCGGTTGGAAACGCCCAGTACCCAGGCATCGTAGAGTTTCAGCACAAAGGAGGAATAGATAGCCGCGCCTGCGCTGGTATCGAGCGGGGCGGAACGGGCAACTTCTGGTTTCATGAATGGAAATCGATCAGGGCTGACAGCGGCCGGAAGGCCGCCGTGATTATTTTAAAATGATGCAAGCGACATGGAATGGTTCAGCGTTATCTGAACGTCACCATGCGGCAGCCGCGCACCGATGGCGAACCCGTCAATCATCGGGGATCGGCCATGGGCTGTCAAACGTTTTAGAA
>NZ_HG322949.1:1476017-1502895 GCF_000723165.1 Janthinobacterium agaricidamnosum NBRC 102515 = DSM 9628 | reverse complement strand
AGAACAGGGCGTATTCATCTACCGGGATAGGCTCTTAGTGAATCGGATGAGTACGGAAGTGATCACCCGATTCTTCATCACCATCATCTTCATCGTCATGTGCGTGGCCATGCGCGCCGTGCACGTGGCCGTGGGCGATTTCTTCGTCGGTGGCTTCACGCACGTCGGCCACGGTCAGCGCAAAACGCAGCGCGATGCCGGCCAGTGGATGGTTACCGTCGAGAACGACCTTGTCGTCGGCGATATCGGTGACGGTGAAGATCATCGCTTCTTCGTCAGCCGAATCGCTTTCCGGCATGCCTTCGAATTGCATGCCCACTTCCAGCGGCTCAGGCAGGCGAGCGCGCGGCTCGACCTTGACCAGCGCCGGGTCGTATTCGCCGAACGCGTCATCCGGTTCGATCTGAATAGTATTGGAGTAGCCAACTTCCTTGCCATCCAGCTCTTCTTCGATCTTAGGCAGGGTGTTTTCATAATCACCGTGCAAATAGACCATAGGCTGACGGCCATCTTCGATCAAATTGTCTTGCGCATCCGACAGTTTGTAGTTGACAGTCACGACCGTGTTCTTGGCAATCTTCATTGTGCTTCCTTTCATTGTATAAGCTGGCAAATTATACCCCGTTCGCCCGGCCCGGCGCGAATCTGTCGCTGTCTTGCCACCGGCGCGATGCCGCCCCTTTGCCGCTGGCGCTTTACTGCTTGATATAATGTAGCCATGAAAAAATTCACTCTCCTCGGCGACATTACGCCGGCGCAATTTTTGCGCGATTACTGGCATAAAAAACCCTTATTGATACGCCAGGCCGTTCCCGGCTTCAAACCGTTCCTCGACGTGGCCGCGCTGGCCGCGCTGGCGACCCGCGACGACGTCGAAGCGCGCCTGGTCAGCCATGCCGACGGCGAATGGGCGATGCAGCAAGGCCCGCTGAACAGCCTGCCGCCGATGAAGCAAAAGGAATGGAGCTTGCTGGTGCAAGGCGTCAACCTGCACAACGGCAAGGCCGACGAATTGCTGCGCCAATTCCGCTTCATCCCGGATGCGCGGCTGGACGACCTGATGGTCAGCTTCGCCACCGATGGCGGCGGCGTCGGTCCGCACTTCGACTCGTACGACGTATTCCTGCTGCAAGCGCAAGGCCAGCGCCGCTGGAAGATCGGCGCGCAAAAGGACTTGAGCCTGGTCGAAGGCTTGCCGCTGAAGATACTGAGCAAATTCAAGCCGGACCAGGAATTCGTGCTGGAACCGGGCGACATGCTGTACCTGCCGCCGCACTACGCCCACGACGGCGTGGCGATCGGCGATTGCCAGACGTATTCGATCGGTTTCCGTTCGCCGTCGTACCAGGAGCTGGGCGAAGCGTTCCTGCAATTCATGGCCGACTCGATCGACTTGCCGGGCCGTTACGCCGATCCGGAACTGGAGGTGGCGAAAAACCCGGCGGAAATCCCGCGCCATATGCTCAGCACCATCGCCGATGAAATGAACAAGGTGCGCTTCACCGAAGACGACGTCACCATCTTCCTCGGCGAACATTTGTCCGAGCCCAAGCACAATGTGTTTTTCACGCCGGTGGCCAAGCCGCTGACGCCGGAACGCTTCGCCAGCAGCGCCGCTAAAAAAGGCCTGGCCCTGTCGCGCAAGACCTTGATGCTGTACCGTGGCAAGAACGTCTTCATCAACGGCGAATCGTTCGCCATCGGCCGCGCCGACAAGGTCACGCTGGAAGCGCTGGCCAACCAGCGCGCGCTCGACGGGAGCGCGCTGGCCAGCGCCTCCGACGACGTGATGGATGCGCTGTACACCTGGTATCAGGATGGCTGGCTGGAATTCGCCAAATAAGAGGGCACATAATGGAAAAGCACCGTGTGGAATTTTCAAGCCGCAAGGATTTTGAAACCCAGTTGCAGCTGTGCTTTTCCAGCGCCCAATCTCGATTGCAATTATTCGATGCTGATTTTTCCCTGTGGCAACTTGGCTCCAGCCAAACCGATGTGCAATTGCGGCGCTTATTAAGCGGCAATGGCCGGATTCAGTTGATTACCCATGATCAGCATTACCTGGAACGTCAACAGCCGCGTTTCCTGCGCTTGCTGAAGGACTTCAGCCATGCCGTCGAATGCCGCGTCACCAGCCGGCAGCTGCGCCAGCTTAGTGATTCCTTTTGTATTGCCGATGGGCACCATATGGTGCGCCGCTTCCATAAAGACCAACTCCGGGGTGTCGCCAGCACCGGAAATCCTGAAGATTTCTTCATTCAAGCCCAGCGCTTCGATGCCCTATGGGACGAGTCAATACCGGGCCTGCATGTTACTCTTACGGGATTATGAGCCAGGTCAAAAAAATGCTCGATTTACATCGCAAAAATCAGTCCTGGCGCAAATATTATTGAACTACAATCGGAATGCTCCGGTAATTCTTGCGTTATCACAAAATAGTTGCGAAATTGCCTCTTGCTCCTATTGCGACGCACCAAAAATCGCTATAATATTCGGTTAGGAAGTTTCCGTTGTCTGGCAGGCACCTCTTGGTACGAAAAGCCTTCGAAGACGACCTAACGAGCGATAATTACCGGTAATTATTCATCGCAACATTGTTGATTTTATTTTGAAATAATTAAGGAAAACCCATGAAAAAATCCCTGCTGATCGTCTCCCTGATGGCTGTTGTTTTGGCTGCTTGCACCAAAAAAGAAGAAGCACCAGCACCAGCACCAGTCGTAGAAGCTCCTGCTGCTGCTCCAGCACCAGCCGCTCCAGCCGCTGACGCTGCTGCTCCTGCTGCCGCTCCAGCTGCTGACGCTGCTGCTCCAGCCGCTTCGGTTCCTGCTGACGCTGCTGCTTCGGCTCCAGCTGCTTCCGCTGCTAAGTAATATCAGCCGGCATTAAAAGAGCCGACCTTCGGGTCGGCTTTTTTACGTCTGCCGCTTTCCTTTCCAGCGCCGCCAGACGTAAAACAGGCGTAAAAAAAACCGGCCAGCGGCCGGTTTTTTGCAAGCAAGGCGCCGTTTCCAGCGCCCTCCTCCGATTACTTCAGCTGCTCGTTCAGCAAGCCGAGGATCTTCTCGGAAGTGGCCGAAGCATCTTGTTTGCCTTCGTTGTTCAATACCGTCACCAGGCTGGTCGAACCGGCGCCGGCCTTGACCGAGACGCGGTAGCGCTGCGCATCCTTGTCCTTTTCCTTGTCGGACGAGCCCCAGCTGAACAGCTTGGTGAAGAAGCCTTCGGTCTTGACCGAATCCGGATCGATATAGCGCACAAAATACGTGCCCTGGATGCGGTCGCGGTCTTCGACGGTGAAGCCGACCCGGTCCAGCGCCAGGCCGACACGGCGCCAGGCGCGGTCGAACCCTTCATCCACTTCCACGCCGCGGGAAGCGCCTTCGCCGACCAGCTTGGCGTGCAGCGGCTGCACCACGGCGCTGTCGATAGCGGTCTTCGCTTGCGCTTCTTCGGTGCTGCCGAGGCGCTCCATCAGCTTGGCCAGGAATTGGGCTTCCAGGCCGGGATCGTTGGGACGCGCGGTCCACGTCGTGGTGTCCTTTTGCGAGCCGGTCAACACTTCCTGGGCGCCGCGATGGCTGATGTAGATCTCGGTCGAACCATCCGCCAGGCGTTCCACGCGGGTGCGGAACTTGTCGCGCTCGCCGGTCGAATACAGCGAATCGAATACCTTGCCGATAGTGCTGCGGATAAAGTCTTGCGGGATATTGGCGCGGTTTTCATTCCACGCAGTTTCCATGATGCCGGCGGTCGGCGCATCCGTTTCCAGCGTGAAGCCCGAATCTTCCCAGAATTTCTTCAGTTGCGGCCACAACACTTCCGGCGCCTGCTTGACGACCAGCCAGCGCTGGTTGCCGGAACGCTCGACGCGCACGTCGCCGGCGCTGAGCGGCACCACCGTGGTGATACCGGCGGAAGTGACGATTGTGCCCGGCAATACGCCTTTTTGCGCATTGTAGCCGGATGCCGTGGCGATACCATTTTTGGAGTCCGGCAACGAGTAACGGTTATCTGCCTGCAATTGAGTCAGGTCGGGCGGCACGTCGAGCGTGCTGGCCTTCTTGGCCGACTTGTAGTCGAGCTTGTTGCCACCGACAACGGAGCTGATCATGCCGCAGCCACTCAGGCTGGCCACGACGGCGCCAATGACGAGGCCGCGAACGGCGATGGCGGAGGAAGCCGGGTTAAGTTTCTTGCGATTAGTCATGTCGTTACTGGTTAAGAAGCTAAAACGGAAGTATCCGGACCGAACTCGGCCGGGCTGATAGTCTTATTGTAATACGCCGGCGTCGCGCAAAGCCTTCCTGACACTATCATGGCAGTCGGCCGACAACGCTACCAGCGGCAAACGCAGGCCGGCCGGCATCAAGCCCATTTCCGCCAGCGCCCATTTGACCGGCACCGGATTCGGCTCGACAAACAGCTTTTGATGCAGCGGGAAAACCTTGTTATTGATCGCGATCGCAGTGGCCCGCTCGCCCGCCATGGCGGCGACGCACAGTTCGTGCATGGCGCGCGGCGCGACGTTGGCGGTCACCGAAATATTGCCATGGCCGCCGCACAGCATCAGCGCCAGCGCGGTCGGATCGTCGCCGGAATACACGGCAAAATCGGCCGGCACCTGGCGCAGCAAGTCGATCGCGCGCGCGATATTGCCGGTGGCGTCCTTGACGCCGACGATATTGGCAATCGCGGACAGGCGCACGATGGTGTCGTTGCTCATGTCGGCCACGGTACGGCCCGGTACGTTGTACAGGATCACCGGGATATCGACCGCTTCGGCGATGGCCTTGAAGTGCTGGTACATGCCTTCCTGGGTCGGACGGTTGTAATACGGCACGACTTGCAGCACCGCGTCGGCGCCGGCTTCCTTGGCGTAACGGGTCAGCTTGATGGCTTCGGCGGTCGAATTGCCGCCAGCGCCAGCGATGATAGGAATCCGGCCCTTGGCATGTTCGACCGTCAGCTTGATCAGTTCGCAGTGTTCTTCCACGCTCACAGTTGCCGATTCGCCGGTGGTGCCAACGATCACGATGCCGTCTGTACCCTCGGCAATATGCCAATCGATCAGCTTGCGCAAACCTGGAAAGTCCAGGCTGCCGTCAGCGTGCATCGGGGTAACGATTGCTACAATGCTGCCCTTAATCATATAAGTATAGTGCGCCGATAAATAAAACAACGATTGTAGCGGATAGCCCGCGCCTGTGGTGCATCTTGACAGTGAATCACCGCTCAAAACGGCGCAAGAAGCGCCGCCTGCCGTGGAAAATCCGGCTTGACGGCGCATAAACGTTGCACCATAGCAGCTTTTGGATGGTCGACCCGGCCATCCTCAAAGGCCACCACGCGCAAGCCGTGGCTGGCCGCCCAGGCCAGCATTTCTCCCGGCTGCAATAAAAATGCCGGATTCGACGGCTTGCCGAATTCGGCATTGCCATCGGCAAAGGTTTCATAGATCAATACACCATCCGGCGCCAGGCTGCGCAGCATGTTTTCCAGCAGCGGGCGGTGCAGATAATTGGTCACCACGATGCCGGCAAAACGCCCTGCCGCGAACGGCCACACCGCGCCCGGCGCTTCCAGGTCGACTTGCGAGGTGACGATGCCCTGCCCGCAAACTTGCGCCAGCATGTCCGGATCGTGATCCAGCGCCATCACCTGGTGCCCCAGCGTCACCAGGTGGCGCGCATGGCGGCCGGCGCCGCAGGCCAGGTCCAGCACTTCGCCGCTCGGCACCAGCGGCGCCCAGCGTTGTACCCAGCAAGAAATTTTTTCCATCGCTTGTTCCATTAGTTGTACACCAATCCCATTGCTTCGCGCACATCGCGCATGGTTTCCTGCGCCAGCTTGCGCGCCGTGTCATTACCGTCCGCAACGATGGCGCGCACCAGCGACGGATCGTCCAGGTAAGGCTGGGCCCGTTCATGCATCGGCTCCTGCTCCTTGACGATGGCGTCGATCACCGGCTGCTTGCATTCGATGCAACCGATGCCGGCCGATTTGCAGCCCTTGTCGACCCAGCTGCACACGTCGATCGGGGAATACACTTGATGCAATTGCCACACCGGGCAGCGGGCCGGATCGCCGGCGTCGCTGCGGCGCACCCGCGCCGGATCGGTCGGCATGGTGCGCACTTTCTTGGCGACCACATCCTTGTCTTCGCGCAAGGCGATCGTATTGCCGTAACTCTTGGACATCTTGCGGCCATCCAGGCCCGGCAGGCGCGACGCGGCCGTCAGGCGCACTTGCGGCTCGACCAGGATCAGCTTGCGGCTGCCTTCCAGATAGCCGAACAGCCGCTCGCGGTCGATCATCGACAGGCTCTGGGCGTCGTCGAGCATGGCCTTGGCCTGCTCCAGCGCCTCGTCCTCGCCTTCTTGCTGATAGGCAATCCGCAATTCCTTGTACAGCTTGGCGCGCTTGCTGCCGAGCTTCTTGACGGCTTCCTCGGCCTTGATTTCAAAGCCTTTTTCCTTGCCGTACAAATGGTTAAAGCGGCGCGCGATTTCGCGCATCATTTCCACGTGCGGCACCTGGTCGTCGCCGACCGGCACCTGACTGGCGCGGTAAATCAGCACGTCGGCCGCCTGCAGCAACGGATAACCGAGAAAGCCGTAGGTCGCCAAATCCTTGCTGGCAAGGTTTTCAATCTGGTCCTTATAGGTCGGCACCCGCTCCAGCCAGCCCAGCGGCGTGGCCATCGACAGCAGCAAATGCAGCTCGGCATGTTCCGGCACCCGCGACTGGATGAACAGCGTCGATTGCGACGGATCGACGCCGGCCGCCAGCCAGTCGACCAGCATGTCCCAGGTGCTGCGCTCGATCAGCGACGGATCGTCGTAATGGGTGGTCAGCGCATGCCAGTCGGCAACGAAAAACAGGCAAGGCAACTCGCTTTGCAGGCGCACCCAGTTTTTCAGGGCGCCATGATAATGACCAAGGTGCAGCGCGCCAGTCGGGCGCATGCCGGAAACGACACGGTCGGGATACATGGCGGCTCAGCTCAGCAGGGACGCCAGCGGATACACCAGCGTCTGGAACACGCCGATGACAAAACCGATCGCACCGCGCAGCAGGCCGCTCAATACGCCCGAATACATCAGCAGCACCAGCGCGCCGAACACATAGATGCCGTACATCTCGATGCGGGCATACTTGCGCGCCAGGTCCATCGGCAGCAAGCCGGTGAGGATGCGCCCGCCGTCCAGCGGCGGCACCGGGATCAGGTTGAAGACGAACATGGCGGCGTTGACGCTGACGCCGGCGGCCGCCATTTTCAGGAAAAACGATTCCTCGACATGCACCGAATACAGCAGCACCAGGAAAATCATCCAGCCCAGGCCCATCGCAAAATTGGCGGCCGGACCGGCGAACGCCACCCAGGCCATCTGTTTCTTCGGATTGCGCAGGCGGCTGAAATCGACCGGCACCGGCTTGGCGTAGCCGAACGGCACTTGTATCGTGAAATACAGCAGCAAGGGCAGCAGCACGGTGCCGAAGGGGTCGATGTGCCGCATCGGATTAAGACTCAGCCGACCCTCGTGGGAGGCGGTCGGATCGCCGAAATAACGCGCGGCATAACCGTGCGACGCTTCATGCAGGGAGATGGCAAACAGGACCGGGATCAGGTAGACCGCGATGGTTTGGATTACTTCGTTAATATCGCTCATGGGCGGAATTCTACCAGAGCCGGATTGCTTGCCAGTCGCGGCCCCGCCACGGCCGCATAAATAGGCGTTGCGGCCGAAGTTAAAGACCGAAGATGGCGGCGTCGCCACGGCCCTGGCGCACCAGCTCCGCTTCGGCGCCGCTCAAGTCGATCACGGTGGTCGGCTCGAATGCGCAGGCGCCGCCATCGACGATCAGTTCGATCTGCTTTTCCAGCTGTGCGCGGATGCTGTCGGCGTCGTTCAAGCTGTCGCTGTCGCCCGGCATGATCAGCGTGGTGCCCAGCAGCGGCTGGCCCAGTTCTTCCAGCAGGCATTGCACGATGCGGTGCTGCGGCACCCGCAAGCCGATGGTCTTGCGCGACGGATGGCTGAGGCGGCGCGGCACTTCGCGGGTTGCTTCCAGGATAAACGTGTACGGTCCCGGCGTGGCCGCTTTCAGCAGGCGGAACTGGCGGTTGTCGACCCGCGCATACACGCCGATTTCGCTCAAGTCGCGGCACAGCAAGGTCAGATGATGTTTTTCATCGATGCCGCGAATGCGCCGCAAACGCTCGACCGCGCCCTTGTCGTCCAGGTGACACACCAGCGCGTAGCAGGAATCGGTCGGCAACGCGACGATGCCGCCGCCATGGATGATCTGCGCGGCCTGCTTGATCAGGCGCTGCTGCGGATTATCGGGATGGATCTGGAAAAATTGACTCATGTCAGGCTGATTCTTTTATGAAGTTGCCATCATTATAGGGCTGGCATTATCGGCTTGTCATTACTGCATGCCGCCACGCAAGGCGGCGATGCGCTCTTCCAGTGGCGGATGGGTGGCGAACAGCGCCGACCAGCCCTTGTGGCCGCCGGTAATGCCCAGCGCCTGCATCGATTGCGGCAATGCGCCGGCCGGCACGCCGCCCAGGCGAGCCAGCGCATTGACCATCGGCGCCGGGCTGCCCAGCAAGCGGGCCGAGGCGGCGTCGGCGCGGAATTCGCGCTGGCGCGAAAACCAGGCCACGATGATCGACGCCAGCAAGCCGAACAGCACTTCGCACACCATCACGGTGACAAAATAGCCGATGCCGCGGCCGCCGCCCTGCTGGTCCTTGTTGCGCAACAAGACATTATCGACAAAAAAGCCGACCACCCGCGCCAAAAACACCACGAAGGTATTCACCACGCCCTGGATCAGGGTCAGCGTCACCATGTCGCCATTGGCGACGTGGCCGATTTCATGGCCCAGCACGGCTTCTACCTCTTGCTGTGTCATGCTTTGCAACAAACCGGTCGACACCGCGACCAGCGCCGAATTCTTGAACGCGCCGGTGGCGAAGGCGTTCGGTTCGCCATCGTAGATCGCCACTTGCGGCATGCCGATGCCGGCCCGTTCGCTCAGCGCGCGCACGGTATTGACCAGCCACAACTCGGTCGATGACGACGGATGCTCGATGACACGCGCGCCGGTCGACCATTTCGCCATCGGTTTGCTGATCAGCAAAGAAATAATGGCGCCGGTAAAACCGACCACCAGCGAAAACACCATCAAACTGCCCAGGTCCAGCTCGGCGCCAGCGCCGGGACGCCCCACGCCCAGCACACCGAGCACGATGGACAACACCAGCATCACGGCCAGGTTGGTGACAATAAACAGGACGATACGTTTCATAGCGATACCTCCGATTGAAATTGCCTCACTGTTACAGGCGCTAAAACCAGTCGTGCCAGATCGGCCTCACATTGGCCGGCAACGGCGGCAGCATCGCAAAATCGACCCGCGATTCGCCGGGCGCGTGGAAATCGCTGCCGCGCGACGCCAGGAAGCCGTAATCGTTGGCCAGCCGCGCATATTCCGGATACTGGTCCGGCGTATGACTGCCGGTGACCACTTCGATCGCCACCCCGCCCAGTTGCTTGAACTCGTCGAACAACACGCCCTGGGCGGTGGCGCTGAAATGGTAGCGGCCCGGATGGGCGATCACCGCCAGGCCGCCGGCGCCGCGGATCCAGCCGACCGCGTCGGCCAGCGTGGCCCAGCGGTGCGCGACATAACCGGGCTTGCCTTCCGACAAATACTTGCGGAACACTTCAGGAATATTGGCGCACTTGCCGCTGTCGACGATGTAGCGGGCAAAGTGGGTGCGCGACATCAAGTCCGGGTTGCCGACGAATTTCAGCGCGCCTTCATACGCGCCCGGGATGCCGGCCCGCTCCAGCTGCGCGGCAATTTCGCGGCCGCGCGCATCGCGCCCGGAACGGGTGCTGGCCAGGCCTTGCAGCAAGCCGGGATGGTTTTCATCGATATTCAAGCCGACGATATGCACCGTCTGGCCAGCCCAGGTAATCGAAATCTCGACCCCCGCGACAAAGCGCATGCCCAGTTCCAGCGCGGCGCTACGGGCGCGGGCGATGCCGGACACTTCGTCGTGGTCGGTCAGCGCCCACACATCGACGCCGGCCTTGCGCGCGTACGCGGCCACCGCGGCAGGCGCCAGCAAGCCGTCGGAAATGTTGGAATGGCAATGCAGGTCGACTTTAAGCATAAAAACAAGGCCTTGCCCGGCTCAGCAAAATGGAAAAGAAGCTTCCATTGTACGCTGCTTGTCCCGATCGCACGGATCAAAGCGGACTGAGCATGACGCCCCGGCTCACGCCGCCAAAAACTCTTCCACCATCCGCGCCAGTTCGGCCGGCTGGTCGTGGTGCAGCATATGGCCGGCGTCGGCCATCATGCGGGTGGTCACATCCTTCAGGAAGCCGAGGCGGCGGTCGATTTCGATGCGCGCTTCCGGCTTCGGCCCCATCCATTGCCACATATTGGTATCGTCCGCCTCGATCCACAGCACCGGCGCGGTGATCGCGGCCCAGCACGCCATAGTTTCCTCGACCTGGTACAACAAGGGATGGCTGCGCTTGTGCAGGGGGTCGCCGAGGATTTCCCATTGCCCTTCGGCATTTTGGGCCGACCAGTGCTGCGACAGAAAGTCGGCCCGCTCATCGGGCAAGCGCGGATTGGTCTTTTGCAGCCGCGCCGCGACCGCCTGCCGGCTCGGGTAGCTGCGCATTTCGGCCGGCACCCGCAATTCGTCCAGCCATCTGGCGTAGCGCCCCGGCGCCTGTTCCGGCCTGGTGGCCGGCAAGCCGAATCCTTCCAGGTTGATCAGCTTGCAAATCCGCCCGGGGCGCACGCCGGCATAAATGCCGGCCACGTTGGCGCCCATGCTGTGGCCGAGCAGGTTGACCGGCTGATGCGGCGAATAATGCAGCAGCAACGCCTCCAGGTCGGCCACATAGTCGGGGAACCAGTAAGTTTCCTCACGGGTCCGCTCGCTGAGGCCGAAACCGCGCCAGTCCGGCGCGATCACATGCCAATCGCCTTGCAGGCAATCGACGACGAACTGGAACGAGGCCGCCACATCCATCCAGCCATGCACCATGAACAACAGCGGCGCACCGTCGCGGCCCCAATGGCGCACATGGGTGCGCGCGCCGCGCAAGGTGATGAATTCGGAACGGGAAGGTTTCATGGATTGATTGCCTTGAAAGTAAGCTCCTCGTCGCCACATAAGAGCTGTTACACAAAATAAAAGACGCTATAAAAGTACGACCGTTCTATAATTATACCGGATAGCCTTCGGGCCGACATGCCGGCAGGCTGTGGCGACAGCGTAAAATAGCGTTATTCCAACGCAGTATTCACCAGACTGACCATGACCATCTACCAATTGGGCGCCGACGCGCCCCAGATTGACGCCACTGCTTTTGTCGCCGATTCCGCCGCCGTGATCGGCAAGGTAACGCTAGGGGAATATGTTTCGGTCTGGTTCGGCGTGACCTTACGCGGCGATAATGAACGCATCACCATCGGCGACAACAGCAATGTGCAAGAGTCGTCGGTGTTGCATACCGACATGGGTTATCCCCTGACGGTAGGCAACAACGTCACCATCGGCCACCAGGCGATGCTGCACGGCTGCACCATCGGCGATGGTGCGCTGATCGGCATCCAGGCGGTGATCCTGAATGGCGCCAAAATCGGCAACGGTTGCCTGGTCGGCGCCGGCGCCCTGGTGACGGAAGGCAAGGAATTTCCCGACCACACATTAATCATCGGTACACCGGCCAAGGCCGTGCGCAGCCTGACGGCAGAAGAGATCGCACGCCTGCAAGCTAACGCCGCCACGTATGTGCGGCGCGGACAACTGTTCAAGACACAACTCAATAAAATAGGATAAAGCACCATGACCACCAACGCCGGCAAAGATACGCTGCAAAAATTTATTTTCGACAACACTTCGGTGCGCGGCGAATTCATCGACGTGTCCGGCACCTGGCGCGAAGTGGTGGCCCGCCATGACTACCCGGGCGCGGTCAAGACCGTGCTGGGCGAAATGCTGGCGGCCGCCGCGTTGCTGTCGGCCAACCTGAAATTCAACGGTTCCATCATCATGCAAATCCATGGCGACGGGCCGGTGCGCCTGATGGTGGTCGAATGCGATGCGGAACTGCGCTTGCGCGCCACCGCCAAGCTCGATCCGGAAGCGGTGATCGCCGACGGCGCCACCGTGCCGCAATTGCTGAACGCGAATGGCAAGGGTCGCTTCATCATCACGCTGGATCCGCTGGAAAAAATGCCGGGCCAGCAACCGTACCAGGGCATCGTGCCGCTGGACGGCGACGATATGGCGACCGTGATCGAGAATTACATGTTGCGTTCGGAACAGCTCGACACCCGTTTGTGGCTGGCCACCGACGACCAGACCTCGCGCGGCTTGCTGCTGCAAAAATTGCCATTCAACGGCGGCAAGGCGGAAGCGACCGCGCTGACCGAGGATGAAGCGCTGGAAACCTGGAACCGCGCCGTGATGCTGGCGTCGACGCTGAAACAGGAAGAAATCCTGGCCACCGATATCGATACGCTGATGCAGCGGCTGTTTTGGGAGGAAACCATCCGCGTATTCGATCCGGTGCACCCGAGCTTCCACTGCACCTGCACCCGCGAAAAAGTCGGCAATATGCTGAAAATGCTGGGTCAGCAAGAAGTCGACAGCGCGCTGGAAGAATTGGGCAACGTCGGCGTCAATTGCGATTTCTGCGGCCAGCATTACGATTTCGACAAAGTCGATTGCGCGCAACTGTTTGCCAGCGATGCACCGGCCGAAGTATTGATACCGGCCAGCGATATCAAGCACTAAGAGCGTCCGACAAAACGTCCATGGCGGCGTTGCATTGCCCTCAACGTTTTGCCAGGCAGGCTATCTTTAAAGTTAACTCAGCAAACATTCAGGCCATCTTCAGGAAGCATCGGCCAAGCGGCGCCTCATTCTGCAAAGAATCAGGCGCCGCTTTTCTTCATTAAAATTTCACACAATCGTCATTTTCCGGTCATCAAGCTGTCACATAAGCTGGTTACGCTGCGCTGCGTCGCATTCTAACCAATTGTCTTTTACAGGCTTACTAGATGAACCAGAAATTGAAGTCGGCGCCACGCCGCGGCTCTCCCCACGTTTTGCTTGCTGCTGGCGCCGTTTGTGCCGTTGCGCTAAGCATGCCCGCCTTTGCGCAAACCGCCGTCGCGGCGGCGGTGGCGGCGGCCGCCAGCGACATGGCGGCGCCAATGGCGGACGCCGCCGCTTCGTCCAGTGGCGCGGTCGATGCGACGCCGATCGCCACGGTGGAAGTTTCGTCCAACAAGACCCGTTCCTCGGTGGCCTTGAACAAGGCGGAAATCCAGAAAATCCTGCCGGGCACCAATCCCTTAAAAGCGCTGGAAACCTTGCCGGGCGTCGCTTTCCAGACCGCCGACCCTTGGGGCAATAACGAACAAAACCTGTCGCTGTTCGTGCATGGTTTCAGCGGCCAGCAACTGGGTTACACCATGGATGGCGTACCGCTGGGCGACCAGCAATACGGCAATTACAACGGCTTGTCGCCGCAACGCGCGGTGATCAGCGAAAACGTCAGCAGCGTGGTGCTGTCGTCCGGCGCCGGCGACCTGGCGACCGCGTCGACCAGCAACCTGGGCGGCACCATCGAAACCTATTCCAGCGATCCGCTGGCCAGGCAAGGCGGCAGCATCCAGCAAACCGTCGGCAGCCACAAGACGTCGCGCACCTTCCTGCGCTACGATAGCGGCGTGTTTGGCGAAGGCAACAGCGCCTATATTTCGGTGCTGCACCATGAAGCCCACGCCTGGGATTTCGACGGCCGCCAGGGCGGCGACCAGGTCAACGCGAAGTTCGTCAACAAGAGCGACGCCGGCAAGCTGACGCTGTTCTTCAACTACTCCGACAAGATCGAACCGAACGAAGACAGCACCGTGCACGTGGCCGGCGAAACCAGCGCGCCGTACACCCGCCCGTTCCTGTATCCGAATTTCGGCGCCGCGCTGAATTATCTGTCGCCGACCGGCGCCACGCCTGCCGCCGACGGCAATAACTACCGCAACTATTACAGCGATGCGCAACGCACCGACTACCTGGCCTACGCCAAGTTCGACGCCAACCTGAGCGACACGCTGACCTGGTCCAATCAGGTGTATTACCACAACGACGACGGCGTCGGCGTGGTGGCCGGCCCGATCGGCGTGGCGGGCTTGCCGGCGCTGTTCGGCGTGTATTACCCGAACCAGAACTTGAAGCAAGTGTTCGGCAATTCCGGCTACGCCACCCGCACCACCGAATACCAGATCAACCGCGGCGGCTTTATCTCGAACCTGCGCAAGGAATGGGGCAACCACCAGATTGAAATGGGCGCCTGGTTCGAGCAGAACAAATCGTCGGCCTACCGCCGCTGGTACGCGCTGGACGTCAACAATCCAAGCTCGCCCTACGACCGTCCGGTCAATCCTTTGATCACCCAGTACGGCAGCGACATCAACAACCGCGTGTTCCAGTGGCATTTGCAAGATGAATGGCGCATCCGTCCTGACCTGTCGCTGCAAGCCGGCTTCAAGTCCAGCCTGCAATTTGCCGATGGCCAATTCCCGGTCCAGCCGCTGAAGGGCGCGATCGCCGGCGGTTCGACCGCCTTGCCGGTCGGCCAGATCGACACCAAAAAATGGTTCTTGCCGCAAATCGGCGCGCGCTGGGATTTCACGCCGCGCGACCAGCTGTATGTCAACGTCCAGCAAAACTTGCGCCAGTTCGTCACCTACGGCGGCGGCGGCGCATCGCCATGGAGCCTGGCCAGCCAGGCCGCGTTCGACCTGTTCCGCGACAACGCCAAGCCGGAAACCTCGGTCACCTATGAAGCCGGGATACGCGGCAATCACCAGCTCGACCTCGGTCCGCTGACTGCTATCGATGGCCAGGTCAATCTGTACCACGTCGATTTCAGCAACCGCTTGCTGCAGATCAGCCCGACGCCGGTGATTTCGGCGATCATCGGCGGTAATCCGGTGCTGGCCAACGTCGGCAGCGTGCGCACCGACGGTATCGATCTTTCTGGAACATTGCACTTCGGCCGCACCTTCTCGTTCTACAATGCATTGTCGTACAACCGTTCCTTGTATTCGGATAACTACAACAACGGCGCGGCAGTGGTGCCGACGGCTGGCAAGATCGTGCCGGGCGCACCGGAGTGGATGAATAAATTTGTCGCCACGGCTAATCTCGGCGATGTCGAAGTTCAACTGATCGGCGATTACGAGGGCAAACGCTACGCAACCTACACCAACGACTTGTCGGTACCGGGCTACTTCCTGACCAGCCTGGGCGTGTCCGGCAAATTGCCGGCGCTGGCCAGCTGGCTGAAAAATCCGCGCTGGAGAGTCACGGTCAGCAACCTGATGAACCGCGAAGGTTCGCTGAACGTGGTGGTCGGCGCCGCCAGCGGTACCTACAATACCTTCCCTATCCCACCACGTCAGGGCTTCCTGACTTTGACTGCGGAGTTTTAATGGATCAACACAATCCCTTGCGCGCCTTTTCGCGCCGTAGTTTCATGAAAGCCAGCGCCGGCGGCATCGCGCTGGCGTCCATGCCGGCCTTCGCCGCCAGCCGTCTGCTGCCGACCGAAGCGCCGCCGCCGCTGGTGTTCGCCCACCGCGGCGCCAGCGCGCTGCGTCCGGAACACACGCTGGCGTCGTACGCCAAGGCGATCCGCGACGGCGCCGACTATATCGAGCCGGACCTGGTCTCGACCCGCGACGGCGTGCTGGTGGCGCGTCATGAAACCCATATGACCGACACCACCGACGTCGCGCAACGGCCGGAATTCGCTTCGCGCCGCAGCAAGAAGACCGTCGATGGCGAAGCCCATGACGGCTGGTTCGTCGACGATTTCACGCTGGCGGAATTGAAGACGCTGCGCGCGATCGAACGCTTGCCGAAAGTTCGCCCGAACAATACCCGCTACGACGGTCAATTCCAGATTCCCACCTTCGAAGAAATCATCGATTTCGTCGCCGCCGAATCGGCCGCCCAGGGCCGCATCATCGGCATCGTGCCGGAATTGAAAAGCTCGACCTATTTCGCGTCGGTCGGCTTGCCGATGGAAGACCGTTTTGTCGACATCCTGAAAGCGCACGAATATACCCGCCGCGCGCCGGTCGAGATCCAGTCGTTTGAAATCGCCAACCTGAAATACTTGCGCGGCAAGCTGGGCAAGCCAGCCAATATGCGCCTGATGCAGCTGGTGGTCGACATGCCGCTGCGCCCGAGCGATGTGGCGGCCGCTGGCGGCAAGCTGACCTTCAACGACATGCTGACGCCGTCCGGCCTGCGCGACATCGCCCGCTACGCCGACGTGGTGGCGCCGCCGACCCGTGGCATCATCCCGCTGGGCAAGGATGAGCGCTTGCTGGCGCCGACCTCGCTGGTCGACGATGCGCACAAGGCAGGCTTGCTGGTGCACATCTGGACCTTCCGCCCGGAAAACCAGTTCCTGGCGGCGGACTTCCGCGACGGCCAGGGCCCGAACAGCCGCAACGAAGCGGGTTCGATCGCCGAAATGAAACGCTATATCGACACCGGCATCGACGGTTTCTTCAGCGACGATCCGGGTCTCGGCAAGATCGCCGTCGGCGGCTAAGAGCCTATCCCAGTAGTGAGCGTCTTCTGCTGGCAGCGCATCAGCAGTGCGGACCAGGCGTGAGGAGCAAGCGTGGCGGGCCACGCGACGACGATCAACGCAGTCCCCGCTGCTGAGGGGCGCCAGAAGAGGGCGTATTCATCTACTGGGATAGGCTCTAAGCATCCAGCCTGATAGCGCCTGGCGAAACGGCCCGCTCCTTACCGGAAGCGGGCCGTTTTTTATGCGCCGTCAAGTCTCGCGGGACAGCCTGAACTGGCGCCGGTAAGCGGCCGGCGAGATCGAAAACGCCGCCATGAAATGCTGCCGCAACGATACGGCGGAACCAAAGCCGACCGCTTCGGCGATGCGCTCGATGGCCGTGTCGGTAGTTTCGAGCAAGCGCTGGCTGGCCGCCAGCCGGTGATTCAACAGCCATTGCGACACCGTGCTGCCGCATTTCATTTTAAAACGCCGCGTAAAATTGCGCCGGCTCATCGCCGCCTTTTGCGCCAGCGTATCGAGCGTCAAGCTTTGATCCAGATGCGCGATGGCCCAATCCAGGGTGCTGGCCAGCAAGTCGCCACCGCTGCCCTGCCGCACAGGCTGCTCGATATATTGCGCCTGGCCGCCGTCGCGGCGCGGCGCGACCACCATGCGGCGGGCGATCTTGTTGGCCGCCTCGGCGCCGTGATCGCGGCGCAGCAAATGCAGGCAGCAATCGATGGCGGCGGCGGTGCCGGCCGAGGTCATGATGTCGCCATCGTCGACATACAGCGCTTTGCGGTCCAGCTTTACCTTCGGATATTTCTTGGCGAAATCGTCGCCCCATGCCCAATGGGTCGATGCCGCCCGGCCGTCGAGCAAGCCGGCTTCGGCCAGCACAAACGCGCCCAGGCACAGGCCGACGATGCGCGCGCCGCGCCGCTGCGCGCTGCGCAACGCTTCCAGCAATACCTCGGGCGGCGTTTCATCCGGATCGCGCCAGGCGGGAACGATCACCGTATCGGCCTGCTCCACGGCGGACAGATCATGCTCGACCTCGATATTGAAACCCGACATGGTACGGACCGTGCCCGTCTGTTGTGCGCAAATCAGCAAGCGGTAACGGGGAATGCCGAGCCGGGCCAGGTCGTCGCCAAACACCATGCAAGGCACCGACAAATGAAACGGACTAATGCCGTCAAAGGCGATCAGCGCGATGGTGTGCTGGCCAGTGGAAAGTGATGAAATTATCATGATGGCCCAATCCTATCATTATTTGGCTTTCGGGCCACTTACAGATGAAAAGGCGGCGGCCTATACTTTTTCCTGCACGCCAGCCATTGCGGCTTTTTTAATCACCGACAGAGGAATCGACCATGAACCATCCAAGCATCCGCACCATCGCCGGCGCCACCGCCGCGCGCCACATCACCGCCAGCAGCAGCGCCTTGCTGGTGATCGACTTCCAGAATGAATACTTCAGCGGCAAGCTGCCGATTCCGGATGGCATCAAGGCGCTGCACAACGCCCAGCGCCTGATCGCCCTGGCCGACCGGCACCAGATTCCAGTATTTCATGTCCAGCACGTGACGCCGGCCGGCTCGCCGATCTTTGCCGACCATGGCGACAACGTAAAATTCCATGCCGAGTTGCAACCTCAAGCAGGCCATCAAGTGATTCGGAAAAGCACCGTCAGCGTCTTTGCCAGCACCGATATCGATGCACGCCTGAAAGCCGCTGGCATCAAGACGCTGATCATCAGCGGCTTGATGACGCATGCCTGCGTATCGGGCGCCACCCGCGACGCGGTGCCGGCCGGCTATGACGTGATCGTCGCCGAAGACGCCTGCGCCACGCGCGACCTGGACGCCGCGAATGGCAGCGTGGTCGGCCATGCCACGCTGCATGCGGCGTCGCTGGTGACGCTGGCCGACACCTTTGCCGATATCCTGAGCACCGAACAAGTGTTGCAATTGCCGGTGTTCTGAGCACTCTGCTCCGCCCGCGGCCGCAGCATTGGAGGAGGCTGGTCGTGGGACGAAGCAATCTGGTATTGGCGATGAGCGCTATCAAGTTTGCCTCAACCCGCACTCAAACAGACTGGATAGCCGTAGCGATTACGTCTACACTGATTATTCAAGTAACGATGCAGGAGGAATTTGGCCATGAAGACGTATTCTTATAGCAAGCCGATCAGTTATCTTCAAAGCGATGCTGGCGATATACTCAAAGACTTGTCCGGGACGGCAGAACCCCTGGTCATCACACAAGACGGCCAAGCCAGACTGGTTGTCATGGATGTTAAAATCTATGAGGAGAAGGAGCAGGCGCTGGCTTTGCTGAAGATATTGTCGAGGGGAGAGCAACAAATCCAACAAGGAAAATTTCGCGACGCAGAGGATGTATTTGCAGATGTAGATTAAGCTGCTTAACGACGTTTAACGATGAACACCCGGGTTGTCGTTCTTGACGAAGCAGAGCAAGACTTGAAAGATTTGCAAACATACCTCATACAACACTTTTCTGTCACTACTTGGCAAGATAGTTACGCCAAAATCAAGAAAAGTATACGTTTATTGAAGTCGTTTCCACAATCCGGTACAGTGCCGGATGAAATCAGGCAATATGGTACAACAAAGTACCGCCAAGTCTTAGCGGGCATGAACCGTATCATTTATGAAGTTCGAGCGGATGTTGTGTACATCCATATCATTGTGGATACACGCCGCGACATGAAATCACTGCTGGAAAAACGTCTAGGCCAGCAACCTTGAATTTCGATCACAACATCGGCAACCCAGCCGAAACCACGTCACTGTTTCAAAGTTACAAATAGTTGCAATCACCAAAACACCACCTCTACGCCCCTATTATTCACAAATCGAATTTCTGAAATTGGAATTTGAAATTGGACGAATAATCACAACTCCGATATTGTGCAATGCAACATCACATGATTCATGGAGTGAAGCATGACTAGCATCACCAGCAACTACGTACAAGACAACGGCTATTTCCGCAACCTGGCAGTGGCAGCGCGCGGTTTGCTGCGCGCCCTGCTGGCGGCCAAGCCCTATCAAACCCTCGCTGAAAAAGAAACCGGCGCGATCGCCGACGAACGTTATGTCCGCCCTAGCCAGCAAGATATTGCCGTGCTGACCTCGGAAGCGGCACGCTACGAAAAGATGATGCCGAACCTGGCCGCTGAACTGCGCTTCATGGCGTCGCGCGGCTAAACAATCGGCAAAGTATCAATCTACAAAGCATTCAAATACTTACCAACTTAAAGGAAATCCATCATGATGATCATTGAATACGGCCTGGTTGTTCTGGCAGTCGCAGTTACCGCAACCCGCTTTTTCCTGTTCAAGGTACAAGCCCAGGACTAAGAGCCTATCCCAGTAGAGAATACATCGCCTGCGGACAGCCACTCAGACGATGCTCCCTGCTGGGACAGGTTGCAAGACATCGACAAGACAGGCGCCACGGTTTGGCGTCTTGCTGCAAAGCAGCAACAGCACTCAGTAGCAAAGTAATCACAATATCAGGCCGAAACCAGCGCATCCAACACGCTGGCGGCCCGCCGGCTGGCTCAGTCCAGCGGCGCTGCGTCTTTCGGCGCGTCCGGGTTCTGGATCCGTTTTTCCGGCGGCACTTGTCCTTTGCCGACGATCTGCACAAAAATCTCGTTTTGCTTGACCATGCCCAGTTCGTAACGGGCCCGCTCCTCGACCGCGCCGGTGCCGTCCTTCAGGTCGCGCACTTCGGAATCGAGCTTGGCGTTGCGGGCTTTCAATTCCACATTCTTCTTTTGCGCCACGGCAACCTGGGCTTCCATGTCGGCCACGCGCAGCCAGCCGCCCTTGCCCAACCACAGCGGGATCTGTATCAACAACAACAAGGCGGCGAGAGCCAGCGAAATCAGGCGCATAGGAAAAAGAAGGCTAATGCTAAACCGGCCGGAAAATTCCGGCCGGTAATTCAAACTACGTCAAATTACTTCAGATTATAGAACGCATCGCGGCCTGGGTAGCTGGCGATGTCGCCCAGGTCTTCCTCGATGCGCAGCAGCTGGTTGTACTTGGCCATGCGGTCCGAACGCGACATCGAGCCGGTCTTGATTTGCAAGGCGTTGGTGCCAACCGCGATATCGGCGATGGTCGAATCTTCGGTTTCGCCGGAACGGTGCGAGATCACGGCGGTGTAGCCGGCGCGCTTGGCCATTTCGATGGCGGCGAAGGTTTCGGTCAGGGTGCCGATCTGGTTGATCTTGATCAGGATCGAGTTGGCGATGCCTTTCGAGATGCCTTCTTTCAAGATCTTGGTGTTGGTGACGTACAGGTCGTCGCCCACCAGTTGCACTTTCTTGCCCAGTTCGGCGGTCAGGATCGCCCAGCCGTCCCAGTCGCCTTCATGCATCGCGTCTTCGATCGAGATGATCGGGTACTTGTCGCACCAGGTCGCCAGCAGGTTGGTGAATTCGGCCGCGGTCAGGCTCAGTCCCTCGCCTTCCATCTCATACTTGCCGTCCTTGTAGAACTCGGATGCCGCGCAGTCCAGGCCGATGGCGATCTGGGTGCCTGGCTCGTAGCCGGCTTCTTCGATCGCCTGGATGATCAGCTTGATGGCTTCTTCGTGGTTGGCCAGCGATGGCGCGAAACCGCCTTCGTCGCCGACGTTGGTGTTCAAGCCTTTCTTGTGCAGGATCTTTTTCAGCGTGTGGAATACTTCCGCGCCGTAGCGGATGGCTTCCTTGAACGATGGCGCGCCGACCGGAATGATCATGAATTCCTGGATGTCCAGGTTGTTGTCGGCATGCGCGCCGCCGTTGATGACGTTCATCATCGGCACTGGCATTTGCATCGCGCCGGAACCGCCGAAATAACGGTACAGCGGCAAGCCGGCTTCTTCGGCGGCGGCCTTGGCGACCGCCATCGACACGGCCAGGATCGCGTTGGCGCCCAGGCGGGATTTGTTTTCGGTGCCGTCCAGGTCGATCAGGGTGCGGTCCAGGAATGCCTGTTCATTGGCGTCCAGGCCCATGATGGCTTCGGCGATTTCGGTATTGATGTTTTCGCAGGCTTGCAGCACGCCCTTGCCGAAATAACGCTTGGCGTCGCCGTCGCGCAATTCCACCGCTTCGCGCGAACCGGTCGAGGCGCCCGATGGCACGGCGGCGCGGCCCATGACACCGGATTCCAGCAAAACGTCGCATTCGACGGTCGGATTGCCGCGCGAGTCCATGATCTCACGGCCGATAATATCAACGATAGCACTCATGTCATTCTCCAAAGTTAAGCGTAACAAGTCGGCTAATTGCGTTCTGATGCGCAATTTGCACTAGGGTCAAACGGGAATCCCGGCAAGAACAAGCACCGGGGGAGTCCAGCAGATTCAGCAAAGCATCAAAATTAAAGCTGTTCAGCAAGCTGCCCGGCCGCACTTTCCGTGCGCCAGTTGGCGGGCGGAAAAGTACCGGTCCGGGCAGCGATCAAGCTCTTACCACGTCATGCAACGTTGGCATCGGCCACCGTGCCGCCGGCCGCCTGATGCGCCAGCGCCGCCTTGATGAACGACGTGAACAGCGGATGGCCGCCACGCGGCGTCGATTTGAACTCAGGATGATACTGCACGCCCATATACCAAGGGTGGCTGTTGTCGCCGCTACGCGGCAATTCCATGATTTCGCACAAGTCTTCGCTCGGGGTGCGGGCCGACACGACCAGGCCGGCAGCTTCGACGCGGCCCAGGTAATGATTGTTGGCTTCGTAACGGTGGCGATGACGCTCGGTAACGACGCTGCCGTAGATTTCGGCGGCCAGCGTGCCCGGATTGACGGCGCAGGTTTGCGCGCCCAGGCGCATGGTGCCGCCGAGGTCCGAGTTTTCGTCGCGCAATTCGACTTTGCCGTCGTGGTTTTGCCACTCATTGATCAGCGCCACTACCGGCTGGTCGGTGGTCAGGTCGAATTCGGTCGAGTTGGCATTCGCCATGCCAGCCTTGTTGCGGGCGTATTCGATCAGCGCCACTTGCATGCCGAGGCAAATGCCCAGGTAAGGGATCTTGTTTTCGCGGGCGAACTGGGCGGCCTTGATCTTGCCTTCCACGCCGCGCTTGCCGAAGCCGCCCGGCACCAGGATGGCGTCGTACTTGGCCAGGCCGGCGCAACCGGTCGATTCGATTTCTTCCGAATCGATGTACTCGATATTGACCCGGCTTTCGGTGTACAGGCCGGCGTGGCGCAGCGCCTCGGTCAGCGATTTGTACGACTCGGTCAGTTCGACGTATTTGCCGACCATGCCGATGGTCACTTCCGCTTTCGGATGTTCCAGCGCGTAAATGATCTTGCTCCACACCGACAGGTCGGCCGGCGCAGGGTCCAGGCCCAGCGCGTCGCAGACGATCGCATCGAGCCCCTGGTCGTGCAGCATTTGCGGCACTTTATAGATGGTGTCGGCGTCCCAGACGGAAATCACGGCCGCTTCTTCGACGTTCGAGAACAGCGAAATCTTGGCCCGCTCGTCGTCCGGGATGCGGCGGTCGGCGCGGCACAGCAGCGCGTTGGGCGAGATGCCGATTTCGCGCAGCTTTTGCACGCTGTGCTGGGTCGGCTTGGTTTTCAGTTCGCCGGCCGAGGCCAGGTAAGGCACCAGCGTCAGGTGCACGAAGGCGGACGACTTGCGGCCTGCGCGCAGGCTCAGCTGGCGTGCGGCCTCGAGGAATGGCAGCGATTCGATATCGCCGACGGTACCGCCGATTTCGACCAGCGCCACGTCGAAACCTTCGGCGCCGCGATAGATGTAATCCTGGATTTCATTGGTGATGTGAGGAATTACTTGCACCGTCTTGCCCAGATATTCGCCGCGGCGTTCCTTGCGGATCACCGATTCATAGATCTGGCCGGTGGTGAAGTTATTCACCTTTTTCATGCGGGTGGAAATGAAACGCTCGTAGTGACCGAGGTCGAGGTCGGTTTCCGCCCCGTCGTCGGTAACGAAAACTTCACCGTGTTGCATAGGGCTCATCGTGCCAGGATCGACGTTGATATACGGGTCGAGCTTGAGCATGGTGACTTTGAGGCCGCGCGATTCGAGGATCGCGGCGAGAGAGGCGGCGGCTATCCCTTTACCAAGGGAAGACACAACGCCGCCAGTGACGAAGACAAATTTGGTCATTGCAGATGGTGCCGAACGGCACGTGCGGGAAATTGAAATTATACACTAAACCCGCTCTTGACGACGTCATCCGCAGCGAAAATTCCGCTTAAATCCGGCCATGCAGCCGTTTCATGCTGCGAACGCACAACACCGCTTTACCGGAAATCTTTCCAGGATAGTATTTTTATGTGGGTGACCGAACATACCGCTTCAGCTTGCAGTGCCATGCTGCAGTTTTACACGGGAGGTCATCATGAGCTACGAAGAACGCGATGCATTTGGCATGTATGTCGACCACGGCCGCAAGGGTCCGGGCCCTGAACTGATGGGCGCGGACACGCTGATCGGCGACCATGTCCATAATGTGCGGGACGAACATCTCGGCGAAATCAAGGAAATCATGCTCGACATGCGCAGCGGCAAAATCGCCTACGCGGTACTGTCGCATGGCGGCATGTTCAACATCGGCGCCAAACTGTTCGCCGTGCCGTGGGAAGCGCTGCTGCTCGATACCGTCAATAAACGCTTCACGCTCGACATCGAACGCGAACGGCTCGACAACGCGCCGGGCTTCGACAGCGACCATTGGCCGGACATGGCCGACCAGCGCTGGGCCAATACCATCCATTCCTATTACGGCACGTCGCCGCATTAACCCGCAAGCGCCTCACTCAAGCTGCCGGGCCTCAGCCCGGCAGCTTGACATCGGCGGGACGGCGCGCATCAGGCTGACGGGTTAGAATAAAAAAATGGAGGACACCCGTGAACCACCCTGTACACCTGGCCACCCTGAAAAAACCGCTGCCGGCATCGCTGATCGCCGTGCTGTCATTAATCTTCGCCGACCGTTTTTCGACGGTGCAGGCGGTGCGCGAGCATCACGGCCGCGATGAATCGAGTTACGCCCCGATGCCGCCGGACGCGGTGATCTTCGCCCAGTCCAGCGAAGAAGTGGCGGCCGCCGTCAAGCTATGCAGCGCGCACGACGTGCCGGTGATCGCCTACGGCAGCGGCACCTCGCTGGAAGGCCATTTATTGGCGGTACAAGGCGGCGTCAGCATCGACTTGTCGCTGATGGACAAGATTGTCGCGCTGCACCCGGAAGACTTGACCGCCACCGTGCAAGCGGGCGTGAAACGCAAGCAACTGAACCTGGAGATCAAGGATAACGGCCTGTTCTTCCCGATCGACCCGGGCGCCGACGCGTCGCTGGGCGGCATGGCGGCGACGCGCGCGTCCGGCACCAATGCCGTGCGCTACGGCACCATGCGCGACAACACGCTGGCGCTGACCGTGGTCACCGCCGACGGCCGCATCATCAAGACCGGCACCCGCGCCCGCAAATCGTCGGCCGGCTACGACCTGACCCGGGTCTTCGTCGGCAGCGAAGGCACGCTGGGCATCATCACCGAAGTGACCGTCAAGCTGTATCCATTGCCGGAAGCGATTTCCGCCGCGGTCTGTTCCTTCGGCTCGGCCGGCGATGCGGTCAATGCGGTGATCCAGACCATCCAGATGGGCGTGCCGGTGGCGCGCGTCGAGTTTCTCGATGAAAACAGCGTCAAGGCCATCAACGCCTACGACAAGATGAACTTGCCGGAAAAACCGCTGCTGCTGTTTGAATTCCACGGCACGCCGGCCAGCGTCGAAGAGCAGGCGCAATTGGTGCAAAGCATCGCCGACGAGCATGGCGCCAGCGGCTTCGAATGGGCCAGCTGGCCGGAAGACCGCAGCAGGCTGTGGGCGGCGCGCCACAACGCCTTCTTTGCGCTGCTGCAAATGCGCCCCGGCAGCCGCTCGATTTCGACCGATTGCTGCGTGCCGATTTCGCGGCTGGCCGAATGCATCCTGGACACCAAGGCCGATTGCGAAAAGCATGGCATCGTGTATTCCATCATCGGCCATGTCGGCGACGGCAATTTCCATGTGCTGATGCTGGTCGATCCGGACCATGCCGACGAGATCGCGCTGGCTGAACAAGTGAACCACGACATGGTGTCGCGCGCCATCGCGATGGATGGCACCTGCACCGGCGAACATGGGGTGGGTTTGCACAAGATGCCGTTCCTGATCGAGGAGCATGGCGAAGGCGCGATCGACACGATGCGCGCCATCAAGCATGCGCTGGATCCGAAGAACATCATGAATCCAGGCAAGATCGTGGATTGGTAAATAGCGACTATGTCACATGTCGCCTGGACGCGCGAATCGAAAGGTCAAGGTACCCATATGGCCATCTTAACAAAAGTCGCGGCTGCTGGTCGATCAGCGCCAGCCAGACGTTCACATTGACGCTGCCGCTTTCATCTTCCAGCGTCATGAAGATCACGCCCTTGGCGGTGCCGGGACGCTGGCGCATGGTGACAATGCCGCAGGCCCGCGCCAGTTGCCCATTCTTGTATGCGGCCAAGGTGGTTGCCGGCATGAAACACCGCTCCAGCAATTGCGGACGCAGCAGCGCCAGCGGATCGAGTCCGCATTCGGCCAGGCGGTTCAGCAAGTCGCGCTTGCCGTCAAACCAGTGATGCGCCTTGGCCACTTTTTCGACGATATCCAGATCGATCCCCAGCGCCCGGCCACTGTCGCGCAAAGCGCTTTTCGGCCGGTAGCTGATCACCACGGCGGCCAGCGCGGCCCGTTCGCGGCCGTATTTGCGATAGATATACTGGATCACTTCTTCACGTCGCTGGTGTTCGAAGTCGACGTCGATATCGAAATACAAACCAAATTTGAAAGCCGTTATCAATAATAAAGAGATAACATTGCCACTTTTTTATCGGCAATAGCCGACCATTAAATTTGTACAGGAATGCGACTTTATGCTTGGATTCTCCTGGAAGCTGGAACTTATATTTTTTCACTCAAAACATGGCTGTACGGAGGGTTGGAGAACAGTCCACAACGGTAAGGTATCGATAGCGCAATATTTTTTGGAAAGTGCCTCGTAGGGAACCCGCAGGGCGACCGTAGAGGCACCCTTCAAAAAATGCCGACCATAGCTACCTTTAGTTTAGTATCGCGAACGATGGCGCAGGGTCGCGCAGGGAGCGGCAGGACAAAATGGCACTG